>DATENH010000076.1:0-36893 GCA_035275145.1 Steroidobacteraceae bacterium
GGACACACGCGGCAAGGAACAGCACGTGACCGTGCCCTCGCACACCCTCGACAGCGCCTTTTTCGACGACGGCAAGATGTTCGACGGCTCGTCGATCGCCGGCTGGAAGGGCATCAACGAGTCCGACATGGTGCTGATGCCGGATGCCACGACGGCGGTGCTCGATCCGTTCTTCGAAGAGACCACGCTGATCCTGCGCTGCGACGTGCTCGAGCCGTCGACGATGCAGGGCTACGAGCGCGACCCGCGCTCGCTCGCGAAGCGTGCCGAGGCGTATCTGAAGTCGACCGGTATCGGCGACCGTGCGCTGTTCGGCCCCGAGAACGAATTCTTCATCTTCGACAACGTGCGGTACGGCACGACCATGCAGGGCTCCTTCTTCGAGATCGACTCGATCGAAGCGGCGTGGAGCTCGGGCAAGCAGTACGAGGAAGGCAACAAGGCGCATCGTCCGGGCGTGAAGGGCGGCTACTTCCCGGTGCCGCCGGTCGATTCGTTCCAGGATCTGCGCTCGGCCATGTGCCTGGCGCTGGAAGAGCTGGGCATGAAGGCCGAGGTGCACCATCACGAAGTCGCGACTGCCGGGCAGTGCGAGATCGGCGTCAACGCCAATACGCTGGTCCGCAAGGCCGATGAAGTACAGATGCTGAAATACGCCCTGCACAACGTCGCGCATGCTTACGGCAAGACCGTGACGTTCATGCCTAAGCCGATCGTCGGCGACAACGGCAACGGCATGCACGTGCACCAGTCGATCTCGAAGGACGGCAAGCCGCTGTTCGCGGGCGACAAGTACGCGGGCCTGTCGGACCTCGCGCTCTACTACATCGGCGGCATCATCAAGCACGCCAAGGCGATCAATGCGTTCACGAACGCCGCCACCAACAGCTACAAGCGACTGGTGCCGGGCTTCGAAGCGCCGGTGATGCTCGCCTACTCGGCGCGCAACCGCTCTGCATCGATCCGCATTCCGTGGGTCGCGAACCCGAAGGGTCGCCGCATCGAAGTGCGCTTCCCGGATTCGACGGCGAATCCTTACCTCGGCTTCGCGGCGATGCTGATGGCGGGCATCGACGGCATCCAGAACAAGATCCACCCGGGCGAGCCCGCGGACAAGGATCTGTACGACCTGCCGCCGGAAGAAGCGAAGCACATTCCGGAAGTCTGCTATTCGCTGGAACAGGCGCTGCAGGCGCTGGACGCGGATCGCGGCTTCCTCAAGGCGGGCGGCGTGTTTACCGACGATGTGATCGACGCGTACATCGCGCTCAAGATGCAGGAAGTGACCAAGGTGCGCATGTCGACGCATCCGCTCGAGTTCGAGTTGTACTACAGCGTGTGACGACACGGGCGTGCCGGGTCCTCCGGCTCGGCACGCCTGCACGCGCGGTAGCCTGCGGTGACGGAGTTCACAGCCCGTCACCGTTTTTGTCGGCGAATGTTTTGTCAGATAGGCGAAGCGGCTATGCTCTGGCCTCATGCGTACGGCGCTCCTGCTACTGCTCGCGCTTGCGGCTCCGGCCCTGTCCGGCACTGCATCAGCCGCCGACGTCTGGAAATGGGTGGACGAGAAGGGCATTACCCACTACTCCGACCAGCCCGTCGCGGGTGCCACCAAGATCGAAGTGCGCACGGGCAATGTCGTCGGCACGGCCTCGGGCACGTACACCGGCAATCCCTCGTCCAGCTCGACCGACTCGGCGCAGCGCGCGGCCCCGAGCTATCGCAATTTCGAGATCTGGCGGCCAGAGCAGAATCAGGCGTTCATCAATACCGGCGGTGCGGTCAACGTCGAGATCCGCATCGAGCCGGCCGTGCGGCCGCAGGATCGGTTGGATCTTTATCTCGACGGCAAAGTCGTTACCGGCTTTTCGCGCAACACCCTCAGCTATTCGCTGACCGAGCTCCCGCGTGGCACGCACACTGTCAACGCGGTGGTCACGGATCAGTCGGGCCAGTCTGTCGCGCAATCGGCGCCGGTCACATTCACCGTGCGCCAGGAATCGATCGCGCAGCCTCCGACGGGTCCTTCGTTGCGCCCGCCGCCGCCGAAGCCGCAACCGCGCGCATCGAACAAGGTGCTCACGACGCAGCCGAGCTACGGCGCCTTGCACAACACGCCCACCGCCATCGATCCGGCAACCAACCTGCCGGTCGTCAAGAAGCCCGCGCCGAAACCCGGCAAGCCCTGAGCCGAGTCAGGCCAGCGCCTGACGCACAAGAGCGGAGGTGCGGCTAGCGATGGCCGCGCTGCCTTCGTCTTTCGCCGCCGCGAGCGCCATGGCCGATCCAGGACGCATTCTCGATAGTCTGAGCACCAGCGTGCTCATCGTCGATCGTCGGCGCGCGATTCTCTATCTCAACGTCGCGGCCGAAACGCTGTTCGGCATCAGTCGCAACCAGGCGCGCGGCCGGCCGCTTGCGGAGCTGTTCGCTGCGGCAACCGAGTTGGATGCCATCGTCGAGCGCGCGCTGGAAAGCTCGCGGCCGTTCCTGCGACGCGAGCTGGCGCTGCGACCCGTGAACGGCGAAGGCGAGCTGATCGTCGATTGTGTGGTGGCGCCGTACGAAGAGTCGGCCGCGCCGGCAGCGATGATCGAGATCAGCGATACGACTCAGCATCAGCGCATTTCGCGCGAGACGGCGCTGCTGACGCAGATCGACGGCAGCCGGCTGATGATCCGGCAGCTCGCCCACGAGATCAAAAATCCGCTCGGCGGTCTGCGCGGCGCGGCGCAGTTGCTCGCGCGCGAGCTGCCTGACGAGCACATGCGCGAATACACGTCGGTGATCATCAGCGAAGCAGATCGCCTCGCGGGCCTGGTCGACGCGCTGCTCGGGCCGGGGCATGCACCGCGCCGCGAGCTCACCAACATTCACGAGCTCACGCAGCACGTGCGCCATTTGCTCGCGGCCGATGCGCCGCCGGAAGTAACGGTCGAACGCGACTACGATCCGAGCCTGCCGCCGCTGGCGCTCGACCGCAATCTCATCATCCAGGCGATGCTGAACCTCGGGCGCAACGCGCTGCAGGCGATCGCGCAGAACGCGGGCGGCAAAGGTCGCATCGTGTTGCGCACGCGCGCGCTCACCAACGTCAACATCGGCACGCGCCGCCATCGGCTGGTCGCCAGCGTGCAGTTCGAAGACAACGGTCCGGGCGTGCCCGACCAGCTGCGCGAAACGCTGTTCTATCCGCTCGTGACCGGCCGTGCCGACGGCACCGGCCTCGGTCTGGCGGTCGCGCAGGACCTGGTCAGCCGTCACGACGGCCTGATCGAGTTCGAGAGCCGGCCCGGGCTGACCCTATTCACGATCCTGTTGCCCTTCCATGTCCATCTCACTGAAGCCTCTTAACGTCTGGCTCGTCGACGACGATGCCTCGATCCGCTGGGTGCTCGAGCGCGCGTTGCGCCAGGGCGGAATGTCGCCGACTGCATTCGATCAGGCGGACAGTGCGCTGGCGGCCTTGCGCCGCGACCGGCCCGATGTGCTGATCACCGACATTCGCATGCCGGGGCGCAGCGGCCTGGAGTTGCTGACGCAGATTCGCGCGAGTCAGCCGGAGCTGCCGGTCATCGTCATGACCGCGCATTCGGATCTCGACAGTGCAGTGGCCGCCTATCAGGGTGGCGCGTTCGAGTATCTGCCGAAGCCGTTCGATATCGATCAGGCGGTGGATCTCGTACGGCGCGCGGCCCAGCAACGCATCGCTGCGCCGGAGCCTGCAGCCGAAGCGAAGCGCATTCCCGAGATGCTCGGTCAGGCGCCGGCGATGCAGGAGGTCTTCCGCGCGATCGGCCGGCTGTCGCGGTCGAGCATGACGGTGCTGATCACTGGCGAGTCGGGCACGGGCAAAGAGCTCGTCGCACGCGCGCTGCATCGGCACAGCCCGCGCGCAGCGAAGGCCTTCATTGCGCTCAACACCTCTGCGTTCACCGCCGACCTGCTGGAATCCGAGTTATTCGGGCACGAGAAGGGCTCGTTCACGGGCGCGGATCAATTGCGGCGCGGACGTTTCGAGCAAGCCGACGCCGGCACGCTGTTCCTCGATGAGATCGGCGACATGTCGCCGCAACTGCAGACGCGGCTGCTGCGTGTGCTGGCCGAGGGTGAGTTCTATCGCGTCGGCGGACAGATTCCGGTTCGGGTCGACGTGCGCGTGATCGCAGCGACGCATCAGGATCTCGAAGAGCGCGTGCGGCAGGGCTTGTTTCGCGAGGATCTGCTGCATCGGCTGAACGTGATCCGCATCGAAGTGCCGCCGCTGCGTCAGCGCCGCGAGGATATTCCGGAGTTGTTGATTCACTATCTCAGTGCTGCGGCACTCGAGCTCGGCGCCGAGCCGAAGACACTGACGCCGGAAGCTGCGGCGGCGTTGTCGAATTTCGATTGGCCCGGCAACGTCCGCCAGCTGGTGAATGCGTGCCGGCGCCTGACCGCGACGGCGCCGGGCCGCGAGATCAAGGTCGCCGACATTCCCACGGATCTAGGCGGCGTGCCGGGCGCTGCGAAGCTGCAAGACGAATGGACGCGTCAGCTGACGCAGTGGGCAGAGCGACGGCTCGCAGCAGGTGAAACACCGCTGCTCGACGACGCGCTACCGGAATTCGAGCGCACGTTGATTCGCGCGGCGTTGCGCCAAGCGCAAGGTGGACGTCAGGAAGCTGCGCGATTGCTGGGGTGGGGGCGCAACACGCTCACGCGGAAGCTCAAAGAGCTGTCGATGGACGACTTGTAGGTCGGGCTTTAGCCCGACTCTTTTTGTCGGGCTGAAGCCCGACCTACAGGTTTCTCTTCCAGCGGCGGATGTGCACTCGAGGTGCCGATCAGCTCGCTCACCGATTGCATCTTGTGCTTCGTCAGGTAGGCCGCGATGCCTTCGTTGATCTTCTTGCACACCAGCGGGTCGTAGAACAGCGCCGTGCCGACGCCGACAGTGGATGCGCCGGCGATCAGAAATTCCAGCGCGTCATTCGCCGACGTGATGCCGCCCTGACCGATGATCGGCACGTTGTGGCGCCGCGCGACCTCGTACACCTGGTGCACCTTCAGCAGCGCGATCGGCTTGATTGCCGGCCCCGACAACCCGCCTTGCACGTTGCCGATGACGGGTCGCCGCGTGTGCACGTCGATCGCCATGCCGGTCACGGTGTTGATCACTGCCAGCGCGTCGGCACCCGCTTCGATGCAGTGACGCGCGTTGTCGCGAATATCGGTCTGGTTCGGCGACAGCTTGACGATCAGCGGCTTCTTCGTTGCCGCGCGGCACGCAGCCGTCACACGCCCCGACATCTGCGGATAGTTGCCGAACTGCACGCCGCCTTCCTTGATGTTCGGGCACGAGATGTTCACCTCGATCGCGTCGATCGGCGAATCGTCGAAACGCCGCGTCACCTCGATGTAGTCCTCGATCGTCGAGCCGCAGACATTGGCGATGAAGCGCGTCTCGGTGAAATCCAGCGACGGCAGGATCGAGGTCACGACGTGCTCGACGCCGGGATTCTGCAGGCCGATCGCGTTGAGCATGCCCATCGGCGTTTCGTACACGCGGTGCGGCGGGTTGCCGAGCCGCGGCTCGCGCGTCGTGCCTTTCAGCACGATGGCGCCGGCGTCGCGGTTCGAGAAGCCCTCGACGCGCGTGTACTCCTCGCCGAAACCGACGCAGCCCGACAAGAGCACGATGGGCGAGTCGAGCTTGAGGCCGCAGAAATCGATCGATAGGCTCGGGGGCAGCATGGGCCGATAGTTTACCCTTCCATTGAATGTTCCACGTCATCCTCTATCAGCCGGAGATCCCGCCGAACACCGGCAATGTGATCCGCATGTGCGCCAACACCGGCGCACGGCTGCATCTGATCGCGCCGCTCGGCTTCGATATCGACGAAAAGGCGGTGCGCCGCGCGGGGATGGACTACGCCGAGCTTGCTGACGTGCAGGTTTGGCAGAGTCTCGCCGAGTGCATGGAGGCACTTGGCAGGCCGCGCTGGTTTGCTGTTTCCACGCGCGGCGTCACACGCTACGACAGCGTGCAGTTCGCCGAGGGCGATGCGTTCGTGTTCGGCCCAGAGACGCGCGGGCTGCCGCAAGCGGTGCTCGAGGAATGTCCACCGGAGCGGCGGCTGCGGATTCCGATGCGGGTCGGGAATCGGAGTCTGAATCTGTCGAATGCAGCGGCGGTGGTCGTCTACGAAGCGTGGCGGCAACGCGGGTTTGCGTAATTCACTCGGGTTTCAACGCCCGGCTGAACAATTCCTTCACTGCTTCCTTCGCCGACGCGCCTTCGTGCACGACGCGATACACCTGCTCGCAAATCGGCATCTCCACCGACAGTCGTGCAGCAACGTCGCGCACTGCGCGCGCCGCTTGCACGCCTTCGACGACCTGACCGATCGCCTTCTGCGCCGCTGCCCCGGTTGTGCCCGAGGCCAGCGCCAGGCCGAAGCGCCGATTGCGCGATTGATTATCGGTGCACGTGAGCACGAGATCGCCGAGCCCTGCCAGCCCCATGAACGTCTCTTTGCGCGCGCCGAGCGCGACGCCGAGCCGCGTCATCTCCACCAACCCGCGCGTGATGAGCGCGATGCGAGTGTTGGCGCCGAAGCCGAGTCCGTCGGAAATACCCGCGCCGATGGCCAGCACGTTCTTGATCGCGCCGCCCGTTTCCACGCCGACCATGTCGGCGGATGTGTAAGCGCGGAAGTTCATGCCCGAGAGCCGTTGCGCGAGATCGTTCGCGAACGTCGCATCGCTTGCAGCCACAGTCATTGCCGTCGGCAGTCCCGCGCCAACTTCCTTGGCGAACGTCGGCCCGGACACGACGGCAGTCGGCACGCGCTCGCCGAGAACCTGGCGCACGACTTCGTGCGGCAGCAATCCCGTCGCTAGCTCGAATCCTTTGGTTGCCCAACAGACGCGCGCGTCGGCGCCGAGATGTGGCGCGATCTCCTGCAGCAGCAAGCGCAGCGAGTGACTGGGAACTGCGATGAGTACGTCGGGCGCCGCGCGCACGGCTGCAACTAGATCCGCCTCGACGCGCAGCGAGTCCGGAAACTCAGCCTGCGGCAGGTAGCGTTCGTTGTTGCGTTGGCGCGCGAGTGCAGCGACATGCGCAGGATCGCGACCCCACAACACCGTGGGGCGCGACAAACGCGCGAGCTGAATTGCGAGTGCGGTGCCCCAGGAGCCGGCGCCCAGCACGACGAACGTCGAGCTCTCGGGCGCGGCGGACATCTGCGCGGCTCAGTTCACCGACGCCGCGGGCGATTGCGGCTGACCCTGCTGGGTACGAGCCGAAGCCTGTGCGAACAGCGCTTCGAAGTTGACGGGCGGCAACAGGAACGGCGGGAAGCCGCCCTTGGTCAGCAGATCCGAAATCACTTCGCGCGCGTACGGCAGAAGGTAGTTCGGGCAGAAGATGCCGAGCAAACGCTGCATGTCCTGCGCGGGCACGTTGCGAATGCCGAACGCGCCGGCCTGTTGGCACTCCACCAGCCACACTGTCTTGTCGGCGGCCTTCGCCTCGACCCGCACGTTCAGCGTGACTTCCTTCATGTCGCCGCCGATGTCGCTGACGGACGTGTTGAGGTTGAGATTGATGGTCGGGTTCGCTGCATTCGGCGCGATGCGCGGGCCCGCCGGCGCTTCGAACGACACGTCCTTCAGGTAAACGGCCTGCGGCGCGAACTGCGGTGCATTCGGGTCGACCGTCTGGTCGTTCGGTACGGGGGCTTCGTCAGCCATGATGCAGATCCTCTTCGATGTATTCGTGTCGTCGTTCAGGGGGCCAGGCCGAGCAGCTTGTTCAGTTCGCCGGAGCGGTCGAGCGCGGCCAGCTCATCATAACCCCCGACGTGCAGCTCGCCGACAAAGATTTGGGGCACGGTGCGCTGGCCGCCGGTCCGTTGCAGCATCACCGGCCGCTGCTCGGGCTCGTCGTCGAGCTTGATCTCGCGAACTGCGACGCCCTTGCGCTCGAACAGGTTGCGTGCCCGTTGGCAATACCCGCACCAGTTGGTGGAGTACATGACCACCTCGACCCCACTCATGCGTGCTTGCCGTCCTTGCGGGCCGCGCCCTTCACCAGCGGTAGATTTTCCTGGCGCCAGCTCTGCAAGCCGCCGCGCAGTGTCACAACCTTGTTGAAGCCGCCGGCGCGCAGCGTGCGTGCTGCCGCGCCCGAGGCATTACCGCTCTCGCAATAGACGATGACCGGCTTTTCCTTGTACTTCTTCAGCGTCTCCGCCTTGGCGGCGAGCTCGGCGGCTGGCAGGTGCCGCGCTTCGATGATGTGGCCGGCCTCGTACTCCTGACCGTCGCGCACGTCGAGCATCAGCGCGCCGGAGTTGGCGAGGCGCACCGCGTCCGCCGGACCCACAGCACTACTGCCCCGCGCGCGCTGACGGATCTCGATCACGATCGCCAGAACGGCGAGAATCGCCGCACCTGCGACCAGGAAGGGATGATGGACGACGTATTCGAAAAAGCGATTCATTACAGGTTGGCTGCCCAAAAGGCGCGGAAGTATAGCAAGTGATCCGCACGCGTCCGGTTCGCGCATTGCTGGCTGTAGCGGCGGCTTATGTACTGTTGCCATGCCTGCTCGCTTTTCAAGCGGCCGCGGCCGGGATCGACGCCAAGGAAGGCGAGCTGCGGCAGGTGCGCACGCGCATCGAGGCGATCCGTAAGGAAATCCATGCGGACGCGGAGCGCCGCGACTCGCTGACGGGTCAGCTCAAGGCCGCGGACCTGCAGATCCAGTCGGCGCGCGAGCGGCTGGCGGAAGTTCGCGCCCGCCGGATCGACTCCGAGCAGAAGCTGGCGGGACTCAAGGCCGAGCAGGCCCAGACGCAGCGCGAGGTCGCGGACCAGCGCGACGAGCTCGCGGCGGAGCTGAAGGTCGCCTATATGAACGGGCGCCAGGAGCAGCTCAAGTTGCTGCTCAATCAGCGTGACCCGGCGGCAGCCGGCCGCATGATGGCCTACTACGGCTACTTCGGCCGCGCCCGCGCCGAGCGCATCACGTCGATCACCGAGCACCTCGCGCACCTGGAATTGCTGGGCGAGCGCATCGGCGCGGAGACAGCACGGCTGCGCGACCTCGAGCAGGAGAACGCGCGCGACGTGAAAGCTCTTGCCGGGGCGCGCGAACGCCGCGCACAGACACTGGCGGAAGTGCAGGCAAAACTGCGCACGCGCAACGATCAGCTCTCGCGGCTCCAGTCGGACGCGCAGGCACTCGAAAAGCTGGTCGAACAGCTCCGCCGCGCGATCGAGGAATTTCCCGAGCTGGCGGAGCAGCCGTTTCAGCGCGTGAAAGGCAAGCTTCCCTGGCCAGTCAAAGGGAGCCTGCTGGCGAAGTTCGGCCAGCTCCGGGCCGGCGGTCCGCTCAAGTGGCAGGGCCTGGTGATCGCCGCCGAGCGCGGCGCGCAGGTGCGCGCGCCGTTCTACGGACGGGTCGTCTATGCCGACTGGCTGCCCGGCCTCGGGCTGCTGATCGTGCTCGACCACGGCGGGGGCTACATGAGCCTTTACGGTCACAACGAGCAGGTCTATCGCCGGGTCGGCGACCGGGTCGCGCCGGGCGACGTGCTGGCGGCCGTGGGCGAGGCGGCCGGGCTGGGCCGGCCGGGCCTGTACCTGGAGATCCGCAAGGGCAAACAGCCGCTCGACCCCCAGGAATGGCTGGGTAAACCGTAACTTCGTGACCGGCTTCACTGGCTCCGCCATGCAGACTTGTCGCGGGTCCTCGCTTTTCGGTAGGCAGGCGGGCTAAAACTGCGGCCAAGATCAAGGACCGCAGCGGGGGCGGGCCCGATGATGCGTTCCAAGGTGCGAAAACTCGCACTTACGAAGGGCAGAACTTGGCCGCAGGCACCATTCTCGACGACGAAGACACGATAGAGGCGCAAGCCCTGTCGACGTCGCTCGATCCTTATGGGCAGCTGGTCAAGATGCTGATGCCGCGCGCGAGCTGCATCGCCATCTACGATCGCAACAGCGTGCCGCTGTGGATGTCGGACGGCTGCGATGGTCCGGATCTGCCGGCCCTCATCGAAGAAGCGCTCAACGCATCCAAGAGCGAGAATTCAGATCCGGAGGAACGCGACGGCTTCGCGCGCTCGTGGAGCGGCGATACCGCGTATGTGTTCATCCTTCGTGACGATACGACGGTGCTCGGCGCGCTCGGCGTTTCGTGCCAGGACGGCTCGGGCGGCGCGCGGCCGTTCACGCTCGTGCAGGGACTGCTGCGGCCGGCACTGCAGGTGCTCAGTCGCGAGCTGATCAGCCAGTACAACCACCTGCACGGCGAGCCGCGTGCGAAAGAGCCGGCGGCGGCCGATACCAACACCGATCTCGAGCTGCTGCTCGATGCGAGCGTTCCGGAAGACACGAGCAGCGACGATCTCGAACAGATCGTGCGCAGTTGCGTGACTCATCTGCAGTGCTCGGCCGGCGCGCTGTTCATTCCGGACAAGCAGATCGAGATCCTGCACGCCGACGGAGCGTTGAGCGCCGCGGAGCGCGAGACGGTCGACAAGACTCAGCGCAATCTGTTCGCGTGGGTGCAAGTCCAGCGCCGCACGCTGATGTTGAACAAGGTGCCGACTTCCAGTCCGATGGGCAGCCTGCCGTACAAGATCCTCGCGTGCCCGATCCGCCAGGGGGGGCAGCAAGTCGTCGGCCTGCTGATGCTGCTCAAGCGGCTCACGGGCTCGGACTTCGACACGCGCCAGGTGCGCGTGATCGAGATGATGACGCGTCACATCGCTTACGTGCTGCAGAACGCGTACGACCCGGGCACCGGCCTGTTGACGCGTCCCGCGCTCGAGCAGCGCGCTCTTGCAGCGCTCGAAGGCAGCTCGGGCGAGCATTGCATCGCCTATGCCGATGTCGATCGCCTGCACGTGATCAACGAGAACCAGGGCATGCACGTCGGCGACGCGGTCATTCTGCGCATCGCCGAAACGATCCGTGCACAGTTGCCGCAGGATGTTTTCGCGGCGCGCATCTCCGGCGACCGCTTCGCGCTGTTCTTCGCGAACGAGGGGCTCGACGCTGCACGCACGTTCCTCGGCAGCTTGTGCCAAGCAATCAGCGAGCTCACCTTCGAGCACGAAGGCACGTCGGTCGCAGTATCCGCGAGCTTCGGCGTGGCCGCGGTCGAGAGCACGAAGTCCCCGCTCTCGCACGCACTCGCTCACGCCGAGGCGGCGTGCAAAGCCGCCAAGGATCGCGGCCGCGGCCGCGTGGAGCTGTATCAGGACGCCGATCGCAGCATCGTGCGTCGTTACGAAGACGTCGCGATCATCGGCGACCTGCGCGAGGCGATCGCCAACGATCGCTTCCGCATGGAAGCGCAGCCGATCGTCGAGCTCGCCCACTCCGGCGGCGCCCGCCGCTTCGAGCTGCTGCTGCGGATGATCGACGCGTCGGGCGAGAGCATCCAGCCGGACAAATTCCTCACGGCCGCGGAGCGCTATCAGCTCGCGACCGACATCGACCGCTGGGTCGTGCAGTACGCGCTCGAGATCCTGTCGTCGGCCGCGCCGCGGCTGGCGAGCATGGACGCGCACTTCGCGATCAACATCTCCGGTCAGTCGCTCGGCGACGAGCAGTTCCCGACGTACCTGGAAGGCAAGCTGCGCGAGTACGAGCTGCCGGCCGGCCTGTTGTCGTTCGAGATCACGGAGACGGCGGCTGTTGCCAACATCGTGCGCGCCGAGACGCTCATCCGGCGCTTGCAGGACCTGGGCCATTCGATTGCGCTCGACGATTTCGGTCGCGGCCTGTCTTCGCTCACTTATCTGAAGTCATTGCCGGTGTCGCACCTGAAGATCGATGGCGGACTGGTGCGCGATCTCGCCGGCAACGCGCGCTCGCGCGCCGCGGTCACGGCGATCGTGCAGCTGTCGCAGGCGATGAAGCTCGAAACCACCGCCGAATGCGTCGAGAGCGAATCGATTCTCGCGGCCGTCGGCCAGCTCGGCGTAACTTATGGGCAGGGCTTCGCGATCGGCCGGCCGCGGCCCTTGGAGATCGTCCTACAGGAGCTGTTGCGCTCCGGTCCGGCGCCGCGCGGCGGCTCGTCGCGACCCTCGCGCATCGGCCTTTAGTCTTCTGCCGCATTGGATGCCCACGATCCCTGTACTATGCTTTCCGCGCAGCCCGCCAACGACCACCAACTCTCAGCTCACTAACACTCAGCCATGGCTCGCCTGGGCACACCCGTCCGCTTTGCGCTCGTCCTGACGATCGGCATCGTCGCGGGGTTCGGCCTGTCGGTCGGCCACACGGTCAAGGCCGAGCGCGAGATCGAGCCTGAGCCGAAGCCGCACAGTGCGGCCAACGCGGATTCCGGCAACGCGCCGGTGCCGTGGCAGGACGCGCGTCTGCTCGCCGAGGTTCTTGAGCACGTGCGCCGCGAATACGTCGAGCGCATCTCCGACCAGGAGCTGATCGAAGCGGCGATCCGCGGCATGATCGCCGACCTGGATCCGCATTCCGCGTTCCTCGATCCCGAGCAGTTCGACGAGATCCGCATCAGCACTACCGGCGAATATTCCGGCGTCGGCATCGAAGTCGCGCTGGAGAACGGCGTCGTCAAGGTCGTCAACCCGATCGAGGACACGCCCGCGTTTCGCGCCGGGGTGCTCGCGGGCGATCGCATCCTCGCCGTCGACGGCGTGCCGGTGAACGCCGAGAACCTCAACGACACGATCGATCGCATGCGCGGCCGCATCGGCACGCCGGTGAAGATCACGATCGCGCGCGGGCCCGACCCGAAGCCGATGGAGTTCACCCTGGCACGCGCCAGCGTGCAGGTGCACAGCGTCTCGCAGGAAATGCTCGAGCCCGGCCTCGGCTACGTGAAGATCACGCACTTCAGCGAGACCACCACGCCCGACCTCGAAGCCGCGCTCGCGAAGCTGAAGAAGGCAAGCGGCGGCGAGTTGCGCGGCCTCGTGCTCGACCTGCGCAACAACCCCGGCGGCGTGCTCGAAGCAGCGGTCGGCGTCTCGGACGTGTTTCTCGACGGCGGCCTGATCGTTTCGGCCAACGGCCGCGCAGCCGACGCGCAATTCTCGATGGACGCGCAGCCGGGCGACGACCTGGACGGCGCGCCGCTCGTCGTCCTGGTCAACGGCGGCTCGGCCTCGGCTTCCGAGATCGTGGCCGGCGCGTTGCAGGACCACCATCGTGCGCGGCTTGTCGGCACGCAGACTTACGGCAAGGGCTCGGTGCAGACTGTCATGCCGCTGTCCGACGGTCACGCCATCAAGCTCACCACTTCCCGCTACTTCACGCCTTCCGGCGCCTCGATCCACGAGCGCGGCATCAAGCCCGACGTGGTGATCGAAGATGCGAAGGATGGCGACGATCGCGCGCTGCACGTGGCGCTGGGTCTGCTCAAAGACCCGGGCACGATCCGGCAGAGCAGCGCCAAATAATCCGCATG
Source organism: Steroidobacteraceae bacterium (assembly GCA_035275145.1). Lineage (GTDB taxonomy): Bacteria > Pseudomonadota > Gammaproteobacteria > Steroidobacterales > Steroidobacteraceae > Steroidobacter. The sequence continues at coordinate 13,460 of DATENH010000076.1, forward strand.
CGAGCCGAGCAGCCGGCCAGCGACAATCGAGGTTTCGCGGCGGCAGTCCTGCTTTGGCTGCACCTGCTGCTATTGACCGCCGGCGCCTTGCAGTTCGCTTTTGTCGCACGCGCCGTGCAGCAACCGCTGTTGGCAGTCGGTGCGCTCGCACTGGTCACGCTCAGCATGCTCATCACGCGGTCGATCCCGTCATTGCAGCGGCCGATCGCACGCCAGCACTGGATCGATGTCACGACACTCATGATCTCCGTCACGGCGCTTTGTGCTGCGACGGGCGCAGTGAGAAGTGCATTGCTCTCGCTCTACGCAGTGCCGCTCGCCGGCATCGCGGTCGCTTTCGGTAGTTGGTGGCTCGTAGTGCTGCTCGCGATCGTCATCGGCGCACTCGGATTGCTACTCGGCTCGTTGACTCCGAACACGTACATCGGCGATCCGGAATTTCTCACGCTACTGTTCGCCACCTTCGCGCCCGCGACGGTCGTGGCATTGCTCGTCGCTTCATTGGTGACGCGGATGCAGAGCGCCGCTCAGCGCATCAGCGATCTCGCTTCGACCGACGCGCTCACCGGGCTGCTCAACCTGCGCACGTTCGAAGAAGTGCTGCAGCAGGAACATCGCAAGGCCGAGCGATTCAATCGCCCCTACACGCTCGCGGTGATCGACGTGGACAATCTCGCGCAGGTGAACGAGATGCTCGGTCACGACGCCGGCAGCCAGGTGCTCAGCACCGTCGCCAGCGCCATCACGCGCTCGATTCGCGGCTCGGACGTCGCGGCGCGACTCGGCGGCGACGAGTTCATCGTGCTGCTGGTGGAGGCGGATGCGCAAACCGGCGCGGCGATCGCACAGCGCATCCGTAACAACGTCTACGCCGGCACCGTGTCGGTCGCGAACAGGCTGATCCGCGCCAACGTCAATGTCGGCACGTCGAATTTCCCCGAGGATCATCTCTACCCGAAGGAGCTGATGATCCTCGCCGATCAGCGCATGCAGCAGGACCGCGAGCTGCGCCGCCCGCCGGCCGCCTGAGGCGTCAGAGCTGGGTCAGCCCGCAGCGGCTGGCGCTTTCACCAGCGCCATCACTGCCCAGATCAGGATTCCGACCAGCAGCGCCAGCACCGGCAGCGAGGTCATCGCGAATCCCGCCGAGCGGCTCTTCGGATCCTTCACATAGGTGCGTGCGTACACGGCGCGCCCGATGATGAAGACCACGCCGAGCCCGGCCGCCCAGAGCGGACTGATGTAGCTCGCGAAAATCCACAGCGCCGGCAGGAACACGACGAGCTGCTCCAGCGTGTTCATGTGCACGCGGAACACGCGCTCGAAGATGTCGTTGCCGCTGACCGCCGGCGCCGCGATGTTGTACTTGGTGCGCGCGACACCCACCTGCCAGCCGAACCAGAAGAACTGTAGCAACGCGAGCACTGTGACAATTGCAACGTAAGGCATATTGATTACCCGCTGAAGGTCCCCGATGTTGTTATAAGGAATCGGGCTTAGGCCCGACTTACGGTGCTACGAACAGTAGCGGAAGTTTGGAGGGTAGACCATGACTGGATTCGTGCTGCGCGTGGCGATCGTCGCCCTGGGGCTGTGGCTCGCCACACAGATTCTGCCCGGCCTGTACTTCCAGAGCGCCGGCACGCTGCTGGCCGCGGCGCTGCTGCTCGGGGTCGTGAATGCGATCGTCAGGCCGGTCGCGGTGGTTCTGACCCTGCCGCTGACCCTGCTGACGCTGGGTCTGTTCCTGCTCGTGATCAACGCCGCGATGCTCGGCCTGGTCGCCCTGCTGCTGTCGGGCTTTCAGATCAGCGGGTTCTGGACCGCAATCGGTGCCTCGCTGATCGTCAGCCTGACCGGCTGGGTCGCCTCCGGTCTGATCGGCAACAACGGCAAGGTCGAGGTGCTGAAGAGCCGTTAAGCAAGTCGGGCTTTAGCCCGACTCTTCATCCCTTGCACACCCGCCTCGCCCCTTCCACCGCCACCCGGTACAGCAACCACCCGATCGCCGCGAACACCGCCACGCCCAGCCACTCGGCCTGCCCGAACTGGAAGCGCTCCGGCAGCGCCATCACGTCCGGGTTCTTGAACTTCCAGACGAAGAACGCCACCACGATGCCCATCAGCGCCTCGCCGGTGATCAGGCCGGACGAGTACAGCACGCCGTCCTGGTGCATGCGCTCGGCGTCCGCGGGATTCGCCGGCTTGCCGGTGCTGCGCTCGACGAAGAACGCCAGGATGCCGCCGAGGAAGATCGGCATCGTCACGTCGAGCGGCAGATAGATGCCGACCGCCGCGGCGAGCACCGGCACGCGGAAGCTCGAGCCACGCTTCTTCTGCACGGCGTCGATTGCGATGATCGCAGCGCCGACCGCGGCGCCGATCCATACCATCGTCCACGGCAATTCGCCGCCGAACATCGCTCGCGACACCGTGGCCATCAGCGTCGCTTGCGGTGCGAGCAGCGGGTTGGGATGTTCGGCCGTCGGCACACCGATGCCGCGGGTCTCGTTCAACAGGTTGAGCACCGGCGCCATCACGACCGCGCACGAGATCGCGCCGATCGCCAGCATCAGCTGCTGCCGCCAAGGCGTCGCGCCGATCAGGTAGCCGCACTTCAGATCCTGCAGGTTGTCGCCGGCGACCGCGGCCGCGCAGCACACCACCGCGCCGATCATGATCGCGGCCACCGGGCCGAGCTTCGAGTTGGCGCCGAGCAAAACGATCAGCATCAGCGACGCGAACAGGATCGTCGCGATCGTGATGCCGGAGACCGGATTGTTCGAGGAGCCGACCAGGCCGGCCATGTACGCGGACACGGACGAGAACAGGAAACCGGCGACGATCATCACGAGCGTCATCGGCAGCGAGACCGCGACGTTGTGCACGATCGCTTGATAGAGCACGGCTAGCGGCAGCGTGAACACGACCAGCCCGACCAGCACTGCCTTCATCGGCAGATCTTTCTCGGTCTCTTCGATGACCTTCGCCGCGCCGGCGCGAGTCGCAGCGAGACCGCTGCGCACGCCCGACAGCAGCGAAGAGCGCAGCGAGAACAGCGTCCAGATGCCGCCGATCAACATCGCACCGACGCCGAGATAACGAATCTGCTGACCCCACACAGCGTATGCGACTGCTTCCGCATCGCCTGCCGGCACGGTGTCCATGAAGTACTGCGTGTAGATAGGAATCGCGATGTCCCACGACAGCACGCCGCCGGCCACGATCACGATCGAGATGTTCAGGCCGACGATGTAGCCGACGCCGAGCAGTGCCGGCGAGAGATTGGTGCCGACGTATGCGAAAGCCTTGCCGATTGAACCCGCCGTCGCGGCGACGTCGGGCAGCATCTTCATGCCGCTTTGTGCGAGGAGCTTCGCGCCGCCGCCGACCAGCGCGGAGATCGCGAGGATCCGGATGCCGCGTCCCGGATTCTCGCCGGCCTTGAGGACTTCCGCCGCCGCTTTGCCTTCAGGGAACGCGAGGTTTTGTTCGACGATCAGTGCACGCCGCAGCGGCACCGAGAACAGCACGCCGAGTACGCCGCCGAGCCCGGCGATCGCGAGCACCCACCAGTAGTCGAAGCTCTTCCAGTACTCGATGATCACTAGCGCAGGCAGCGTGAAGATTACGCCCGCGGAGATCGACGCGCCCGCCGACGCGCCGGTCTGCACGATGTTGTTCTCGAGAATGTGCCCGCCGCCGAACAGGCGCAGCACCGCCATCGAGACCACCGCGGCGGGAATCGCTGTCGCGATCGTGAGTCCGGCGAACAAGCCGAGGTAGGTGTTCGCCGCCGCCAGCACCATGGCGAGCACGATCGAGAGCGCGATCGCGCGCAGCGAGAGCTGCGGAACGTTGCGAGTACTGGTTGTGTTCATGTGCGTCACCAGCCGCAGGTCTGGCCCTGGTTCTGTTCTTTGAGCCACGCCTGGAGCGGCGCGAAGTAGTCGAGGATCGCCGAAGCGTCCATCTGCCGCGTGCCGGTGAGCTTCTCGAGCGTGTCCTGCCACGGCTGGCTCTGGCCGAGCGCGAGCATTTCCTGGAAGCGTCTGCCCGCCTCCTTGTTGCCGTACACCGAGCACTCGTACAGCGGTCCTTTGTTGCCGGCCGCTTCGCACAGCGCGCGGTGGAACTGGAACTGCAGGATGTACGAGAGGAAGTAGCGCGTGTACGAAGTGTTCGCCGGCACGTGGTACTTCGCGCCCGGGTCGAAATCTTCTTCGGTGCGCGCGACCGGCGCTGAGACACCTTGATACTGCTCACGCAGCTGCCACCACGCTGCGTTGTAGCTCTCCGGCTTCACTTCGCCGTCGAACACGCGCCAACGCCACTCGTCGATCAGCTTGCCGAACGGCAGGAATGCGACCTTGTCGAGCGCGAGCTGCATCTGCTGGTTGATGGTCGCCTCCGTGCTGCGCTTCACCTCGCCGATCAAGCCGATCTGATGCAGGTACGCCGGCGTCATCGACAGGTTCACGGTGTCGCCGATCGCCTCGTGGAAGCCGTCGTGCGCCGCGCCCTGGAACATGTACGGCAGCTTGTTGTACGACAGGTCGTAATAGAGATGGCCAAGCTCGTGATACACCGTCCGCAAGTGTTCTTGCGTCGGCTCGATGCACTGCTTCAGGCGCACGTCGTCCTTGCCGTCCATGTGCCACGCGCTCGCGTGGCATTGCACGTCGCGATCGCGCGGCTTGGTGAGCAGCGAGCGTTCCCAGAAAGTCTGCGGCAGGTTCGGGAAGCCGAGCGACACGTAGAAGGCCTCGGCCGACTGCGTCATGCGCACGGCATCGTACTTCTGTTTCTTCAGCGCGCTGGTGATGTCGAGGTCGACCACGCCGTGATACGGCTCGACCAGCGGATAGATCTCGCCCCACTGCTGCGCCCACATGTTGCCGAGCAGATGCGCAGGAATCGGCTTGCCGTCGGGCACGCGATCCTTGCCGTAGGTCTTCTGCAGCTTGCCGCGCACGTAACAGTGCAGCGAGTCGTACAGCGGTTTGACCTGATCCCAGAGCCGCGCCGCCTCCTTCGTGAACTCGTCGGGCGGCATGTCGTAACCCGAGCGCCACATCGCACCGAGATCCTTGTAGCCCAACTCGTTCGCGCCTTCGTTCGCGAGCTCGACGAAGCGCACATACTCTTTGCGCAGCGGCCGCGCGGTCGAATGCCAGCCGGTCCACGCTGCGGTCAGCTCGTCGTAGTTGTGACTGTTGGCAATGACGTCGGTGAGCTGCTCCTGATCCTTGCAGGACTCCGGACCCTTCGGGCAGTACTTGGCGGCGCCGTACATGCCTTCCATCTTCGATGTGATCGCGGCGAGCTCGGCGCGCTTCGCGGGATCCTTCGGCGCAGGCGCGGCCACGCCGAGTTTCAACAGCGTCAAGGTGCGTGCCGTCGACGGGCTCAGCTTCTGATTGTCGTACTGCTTCGCGGCTTCGACTGCGTTGCTGAAGTACTCGAGCCCGCGCTCGGTCGCCTTGGCGTTGAGAAATTCGGTGTCCATGTTGATGAACGTGGCGTAGGCCCAGCCGGCCGCGCCTTGTTCGCGGCCGAGCTCCATCAGCTCGCGGTTCAAGCGCTCGACGAATTGATCGGCGGTTTCCTTGGGCGCTGCCGCGGTCTGCGACGCGTCGCGGCTGCAGCCGCTGGCGATTGCGATGGCAGCCGCGATCGCCGCCGCCAGTCGTACGGAATTTCTCATCGTCTTCTCCCTGTGGGTCAGGCTTCGGCCTGACAACCTATTTGACGCCGACCATCATCTTGCGGACGAACGGCGTCAGCACGAGCAGTACGGCGCCGGAGATCGCACCCCACCAGAACAGGTACAGGAACTGCCCCGGCATGCCCGGCAGATTGTTCGGATCGATCTCGCCGGCGAACTGGCCGGCGAGGTTGTTGCCGATCGCGGTCGCGAGGAACCACAGTCCCATGACCTGGCCGACGAAGCGCGCGGGCGCGAGCTTGGTCATCGAGCTCAGGCCCACCGGGCTCAGGCACAGCTCGCCGAAGGTGTGCAGCAGGTAGGTCAGCACCAGCCACGTCGGCAGCACTTTCTCGCCCATCACTACGTAGCGTGCGGCGAGGAACATCACGAGGAAGCCCAGGCCCATGAGGATCAGTCCGAGAGCGAACTTGAACGGCGCGGACGGATCCATGTTGCGCTTGCCGAGGTTCACCCAGACTGCGGCGAACACCGGCGCGAAGATGATGATGAATGCCGGGTTCACGCCCTGCAGCACGCCGGCCGGCATGTCCCAGCCGAAGATCACGCGATCGGTGTGACGGTCCGCGAACAGGTTGAGCGAAGCGCCGGTCTGCTCGAAGCCCGCCCAGAACATCGCGCACGCCGCGAACAGCGCGACCATCGCGATGACGCGACTGCGCTCCGCCGCCTCGAGACCGGCGAAGAAATACAGGTAACCGAAGTAGCCCGCCGCGAGCGCGATCATGGTCCAGTTCGCTATGACCGAGATGCGCACCGGGTTGAAGGCAAGCATGCCAGTGACTCCGAGCCCCACGATCACCAGCAGCACGGCCATGAAGCCGATGATCGGCCACCACGTGGCCGGTTTGCCGAGCGGCACGAGCCCGGCCGTCCCCAGATGACTCTTCGTGACCTGGAACTGCACCAGGCCGAACAGCATGCCGATCGCCGGCAGGGCGAAGCCTGCGCTCCAGCCGAACGCAGCGGCGGTGACCGGCACGAAGAATGAACCGAGCACCGCGCCGAGGTTGATGCCCATGTAGAAGATCGAGAAGCCGGCGTCGCGCCGCGAGCCGCCTTCCGGGTAGAGCTGCGCGACCAGCGCGCTGATGTTCGGCTTGAGCATGCCGACGCCCAGCACGATCACCATCAGTCCGATGAAGAACAAGCGCGTGTCGCCCGCGGCGAGCGAGCCGTTGCCGAGCATGATCAGCACGCCGCCCCAGACCACGGAGCGCTGCTGACCGATCAACCGATCAGCGATCCACCCGCCCATCGGCGCCAGCAGATACGTCGCTGCGATGTACAGGCCGTAGACCGCGTTGGCTGTTTTGTCATCGAGCCCCAGGCCGCCGTCGGCGACTGCGGCGGCCATGAACAGAACCAGGATGGCTCGCATGCCGTAGTAACTGGACCGCTCCCACATCTCCGTCATGAACAGCGTGGCGAGCCCACGCGGTTGACCGAAAAGCTGAGGTCCGTGCGTGGAGTCGCGCTCGATGTTCTGATTCATACGGCTGGGCCCATCCTGCGGTTCATGGGCGCGTCCGACCGGGCGGGCGCGCTGTTGCCTGTTGTTAGTGACAGGGATGTTGCAAAGGTGCGCCAGTCTCACCGAAGAGCGCGCGCCGGGGCAAGAAGGGGGAATTGCGAAACGTGTATACAGCTGCGCCTGTTTAGCCGGCGTTCAGCCGCCGCTTCAGCTGCTGGCGCTCTGCTCTTCGCTGCGCTGCTGCGCGAGTTTTTCCTTGAGCAGGATGCGCGACAGGACGATGCCGAGCTCGTACAGCAGGTACATCGGCCCTGCCATGAACGTCTGCGACAGCGCGTCGGGCGGCGTGAGGAACGCCGCGATGATGAAGATGGCGAGAATCACGTAGCCGCGGTTCTTGGTCATGGTCTCGATCCGCACCAGTCCGGTGGCGGCGAGCAGCACGACCGCGACCGGCACTTCGAAGGCCACGCCGAACGCCAGGAACAGCAGCAGCACGAAGTCCAGGTAGTTCGTCATGTCGGTCATGAGCTGCACGCCCGTCGGCGCGGTCGTCGTCAGGAACGCGAACATCAGAGGAAAGACTACGAAATAGGCGAACGCGACGCCCGCGTAGAACAGGACGATGCTGGAAATTACCAGCGGCACCGCGAAGCGCTTCTCGCGCTTGTACAGGCCGGGTGCAACGAAGGCCCACGCCTGGTACAGCACGTACGGCATCGCGATGAACAGCGCGACGAACAACGCCAGCTTGAAGGGCGCGATGAACGGGGCGACCAGGCTGGTCGAGATCAGCTGCGAGCCTTGCGGCATCTTCTCGATCAGCGGCGTCGCGACGAGCGTGAACAGCTCGTTTGCATAGATTGCACACGGCACGAACGCGATGCCGAGGGCGACGACGGACTTCAGCAGACGCTGGCGCAGCTCGATCAGGTGGGAGATCAGCGTCCCTTCGACTAGCTGCTCGGGATCCTCGGCGCTCATGGCGCGGTCTTCGTCGCCGGAATATCGGCTGCCACTGCAGCATCCGCGGCTGCGTCGGCGGCGGATCCGACGTGCGGTGCCGCGGGCGTGCCGCCCGACACCATCGCATCGAGATCGAGCTCAGGGCCTGAATGTGCAGGGGCCGCGTGCGCTGCCGGTTCTGCAGCCGGAGGCGGCGGAGGCGGCGGCGATGCAGGCTGCGATGGTCGCGACTTGGCCATCTCCTGCATCGTGACTTCGTGCTCGAGCTGGGTGCGTAGCTGACGCGCCATCGCGCGCGCGCGCCCGGTCCAACGACCCACCTTTTCCGCGAGGCCAGGCAGCTTTTCGGGGCCGAGCACCAGCAGTGCGATGCCCACGATCAGAATGATTTCCGTGAAACCGACTTCGAACATCGGGTGGGGGATGCGAGATGTCGCGTGAACGGAGCGGGCGTGTGAACGCCCCTCAGACGTTGGACTTGGTGCCGGTCTTGCCCGCCGCAGGCGTCGAATCGAAATCGGCATCCTTCTGGTCGGGCGAGCTGAGCTGGCGGCTCTCCTTCTCGTCACCGTCGTCCATGGCTTTCTTGAAGCCTTTGACGGCGCTGCCGAGATCGGAGCCGATCGTCTTGAGGCGCTTGGCGCCGAAGATCAGCAATGCGATCACGAGGATGATCAGCAGTTCTTTGAAGCCGATGGGACCCATCGATCTCTCCTGAAAATGAGCCGCCGGATGATACGCCCAAACGACAGGCAGCGGCGGTTACGAAACGCTCACACAGCGCGCAACTGCGACGGTCGTCACCCTACAGGACCGACCTGCAGCCAGAACGTGACCGGGCCGTCGTTAGTCAGCGTCACTTGCATGTGCGCGCCGAACTCTCCCGTTTCGACAACGCTGTGGCGCTCGCGTGCCCTGCGCACCAGATAATCGAACAATCGCCTGCCTTCCTGCGGCTCGGCCGCCGGGCTGAAGCCCGGCCGCGTGCCTTTGCGCGTGTCGGCCGCGAGAGTGAATTGCGAGACCAGCAGCAGCCCACCGCCCACATCCTGCAGGCTGCGATTCATCCTGCCCTCGTCATCGGGAAACACACGATAGGTGAGCAGGCGCTCCAGCAGCCGGTCCGCCTGCTGCTCCGAGTCGCCGCGCTCCACTCCGACGAGGACCAGCAGGCCGGTGTGGATGGCCCCCGCCACCTTGGTTTCTACGCGCACTTCAGCGTGGCTGACGCGTTGCAGCAGGCCAATCATGGGCAGCGAGCATACCGGGTGGCCATAGGAGGTGAAACTATCCGCCATTCATTTCCCACTTTGGCTTCGATTGCCACTAAATTGCCGTTAATAAACCCACTTCATGAAATATGTCATGCGTTGACGAGAACAAAGCCAAAAAAGATAAGAAGTGGAAAATATAGGCCACCTAATAGGTTTGCGGTCACGTCGAGTGGGTAAATATGCCCTCTGTCGTGCCCGCTCCGAGCATTATGTCGCAATCATAAGCAGCCTATAGAGCTGCCACTCGCAACTCACGGCGCCGTAAACCAATCTTCCCGCCGCTGTCACATCGCCGTCATCGCGAATCGCGACGCTGCGCGCCATGTCAGGTGCCAGTAGCAAGCCGACCTTCAGGTTTCGCACCGTGTTCATCTCCGATATCCACCTGGGATTCCGGGGCTGCAGCGCCGCGTACCTGCTGGATTTCCTGCGCTCGGTCGAGACCGAGACGCTCTACCTGGTCGGCGACATCATCGACGTCTGGAGTCTGCGCAAGTCGTTCTTCTGGCCGCAGGCTCACAACGACGTCATCCGCACCATCCTCGGCAAGGCGAAGCACGGCACGCGCGTCGTCTACATTCCCGGCAACCACGACAACCTGTTCCGCGACTACGACGGCATGGTGTTCGGCAACGTCGAGATCCGCCGCGAGGCCATCCACGAGACGGCCGATGCCCGCCGCCTGCTGGTCCTGCACGGCGACGAGTTCGACAGCGTGATCAAAGCGAGCCCGCTCCTCGAAGCGCTCGGCAATCGCGCTTACTCGTTCGTCCTGAAGCTCAATCGTTACGTGAACCTGATGCGCCGGGCGTTCGGCTTCCCGTACTGGTCGATCGCCGCGTATCTCAAGCACAAAGTGAAGAACGCGGTGAACTACATCGCGAACTTCGAGCGTGCGCTGGCGCAGGAAGCGCAGCGCCGCGGTCTCGACGGCGCAATCTGCGGCCACATTCACCGGGCCGAGATCTCGCAGATCGACGGCGTTCTGTATTGCAACGACGGCGACTGGGTCGAGAGTTGCACGACGCTCACCGAGGATTACAACGGCCGGCTGAGCCTGCTGCGCTGGACCGAGAGCAAAGAGGTGATCACGCACAGCGGCGCGCTCGCGTCGTGCTCGCTCGAGCAGGCGGCGTGAAGATCGCCATCGTTACCGACGCCTGGCGGCCGCAAACCAACGGCGTCGTCCAGACTCTCAGCACGACGGCGCAAGCGCTGCGCGCCGGCGGTCACGAAGTCCTGATCGTCGAGCCGGGCCAGTTCCGCACGTTTCCGTGCCCGACGTATCCGGAGATCAGGCTCGCGCTGTTTCCGTACCGCCGGCTGGCGAAGCTGCTGCACGAGTTCGCCCCCGACTGCGTTCACATCGCGACCGAAGCAACGCTCGGCATGGCGGCGCGCCGCTGGTGCAGACGCGACCGGTTGCCGTTCACCACTTCCTATCACACGCAGTTTCCGGAGTACGTGCGGGCGCGCTCCGATTCCGCTCGCCGTGAGCTACGCGCATCTGCGCCGCTTTCATGCCGCCGCCGCGCGTACGATGGTCGCGACGCCGACGCTGCAAAAGACGCTGGAATCCAGGGGTTTTCGCAACATCGTGCGCTGGACCCGCGGCGTCGACGTGCAGCTGTTCGAGCCGGGCGACAAGAATTTTCTCGACCTGCCGCGGCCGATTTTCGCTTATGTCGGCCGCGTCGCCGTGGAGAAGAACATCGAAGCGTTCCTGTCGCTCGAGCTGCCAGGCACCAAGCTCGTGATCGGCGATGGACCGGAGCGCCTCGCGTTGCAGGCGCGATTTCCGACGACGCTATTCGTCGGCTACAAGTTCGGTGCGGAGCTCGCGGCGCATCTCGGCGCCGCGGATGCGTTTGTATTTCCGAGCCGCACCGACACGTTCGGTCTCGTGCTGCTCGAGGCGCTGGCCTGCGGCGTTCCGGTCGCGGCGTATCCGGTGACGGGACCGATCGACGTGATCGAGAATGGGGAGACCGGAGTGCTGGATGAAAATTTGGGGAAGGCGGCGCTGGCGGCGCTGAAGTTGGATCCGGCGAAGTGCCGCGCGTTTGCAATGGCGCACACGTGGGAGGCGGCGACGAAGCAATTCCTGCAAAATCTCGCGCCGCGGGAAGAAAGAGTCCGGCTAAAGCCCGACCTACAGGCCAACCCCCAACGCTCGCTGTAGACCTACCCCGGATTCAAACTATCCGATCGCGCCTGCGCTTCCTGCGCCTCGATATTCTTGCCCCGCGCTTTGTACGAATCCGCGATCAACTTCCACGCCGTCGACTGCGTACGCGGCGCATTCACCGACATCGACACCGCTTTGCGTCCCATGTTCTCCGCTTGCACGTAGTTGCCTTCGGCCTGGCGCACCTTGCCCAGCTCGATCCACAGCAACGGATTATCCGGCTCGATGCGCAGCGCGCGTTCGATCGACGATGCGGCGACGGCGTAGTTCTTCGTCGCGACCTGCGTTTGCGCCTGACCGACCAGCGCGCGTGAAGCAGCGCCCAGCGTCGGTTCGCGCACGGGCGCAGGCAAAGGCTGCGGTTCTTCTACCGTGCTGGGCGGTTCGCCCGGACGCGTTTCGGCCGGCGGAGTTTGCGAGGGCTGCTCCGGCGGCGGCGCCGGTTTCTCGTACGGCGAGGGGACCGCGCAAGCGGCGAGCAGCGCGCTCGCAGCGAGTAGCACCAACCGTTGCTGACTGCTTTTCATTCGCCGCTATCTTACGACGCTCCGCCACCATTCGCGGGCCCGCTCGCCCAGCTCGCCGAGCACGCTGGTTTCGCAGCCCGACTTGGCCGGAAGCTGCGTGCCGCTGGGGACCACGATGGTCACGAGATTCTCGCCGCCGCAGCTCGGGTTCGCGGCCAGCCCGGTCATGAACTCGATCGACTTCTCTTCGAGGCCCTCAGGCAACGGCGCGCTCCACGACGTTGTTCCGATCGAGCGCATCAGCCGCGACCAGACCGGCAGCGAGCCCGACGAGCCGGTCAGCCCGGTCGGAGAGTTGTCGTCGTAGCCGATCCACACGACTGCGAGCGTGTTGCCGGAGAACCCTGCGAACCAGCTGTCGCGGTAGTCGGACGACGTGCCCGTCTTGCCCGCCACGACGATCTCCGGAGGAATCTGCGAACGCGCGGCTTGCCCTGAACCGTGTTCCATCACTTGCACGAGCATGCGGTTGACCTGATAGACCGCTTGCGGGTCCGCAACCGGCGTGACTTCCAGCGCGAACGACCTGAGCGGCTTGCCCTCCGCGTCCACGACCGCGCGCACCGCGCGTAGCGGCGTGCTGAAGCCGCCGTTCGCAAACGCGTTGTATAGCTGCGCGACTTCGAGCGGCGAGACATCGAGAGCGCCGAGCAGCACCGACGGCAGTTGCGGCGGCTGCTTTTCCAACCCAAGCGCGACGAACTCATTCGTCACCTTCGGCAGGCCGACTTCCAGCCCGAGATGCACGGTCGCGAGATTGAGCGACTGAGCGAGTGCGCGCACCAGCGGCACCTGGCCGTAGTACTCCTCGGAGATGTTCTGCGGCGCCCACACCTTGCCGTTCGCGAGTTTCACTTCCACCGGGCCGTCTTCGACGATCGACGCCGCGTGGTAGCGGCCGGTCTCGACCGCGGCGAGATAAATCACCGGCTTCACCAGCGAGCCGATCGAGCGCTTTGCATCCAGCGCGCGGTTGAAGCCGTCGAAGTTCGCCTGCCGGCCGCCGACCATCGCGATCACTTCGCCGTTCTGCGGCGCCGTCACCACGACGACACCTTCGAGCTGCTTGGGTGTCTTCTGCTTGCGCGCCTTGTCGAGCCGCTCCAGCTCCTGCGCCAGCGCCTTCTCCGCCTGGCTTTGGATCAGCGGATTGAGCGTCGAGAAGATCTTCAGTCCTGCCTCGGTCAGGTCTTCCTCGCGATAGTCGCGGCGGAGCGTGCGCCGGACCAGATCCAGAAATGCAGGGTAATAGCTGCCCGCCTGCGCGCCGGTGTTGACGATGCCGAGCGGCCGCTTCGCCGCCTCCTTCGCCGCGCGCTCGTCCACCACCTTGAACTGCGCCATCAGCTTCAGCACGAGATCGCGGCGTATCCGCGCGCGCTCTTCGTGCCGTCGCGGATCGTAGTACGACGGCCCGCGGACGATCGCCACGAGCAGTGCGACTTCGTGCAGCTGCAGCTCGGCGAGCGGCTTGCCGAAGTAGAACTGGCTGGCGAGCCCGAAGCCGTGCACCGCGCGGTTGCCGTCCTGGCCGAGATAAATCTCGTTGATGTACGCGTTCATCAGGTCCTGCTTGTCGAAGTGCACTTCGAGCAGCCAGGCCATCATCGCTTCTTCGAGCTTGCGTCCCAGCGTGCGGCGGTTGTCGAGGAAGTAGCTCTTCACGAGCTGTTGCGTGAGGGTCGAGCCGCCCTGCTCGATCTGCCCGGCGCGCAAATTCACCCACGCGGCACGCGCGATCGCGCCGAAGTCCACGCCGTTGTGCGAGTCGAACTTGCGATCCTCCACGACCTTGAGCGCCGCCGGCAGGAGCGGTGAAACCTCGTCCGGCGTCACGACCACGCGATCCTCGCCGTGGATCGGAAAGATGCTGCCGATCAACAGCGGATCGAGGCGGAAGATCGGCACGTCCTCGTTGCGGCCGTTCTGCATGCTTTCGATCGAGTTGCCGCGCGTGACGATCGAAATGAGCTGCGGCTCCTGCAACGCGTCCCAGAACTGGAAGCGGCGGTTGACCAGATCGACGTGCGTGCCGCGGCGGCTGTAGCTGCCCGGCTCTTCGGCCTTGTCGGCGCGCCGATAGCCGAGACGCTTCAACTCCTGTTCCAGCGTGTCCGCGCCGAACGATTGACCCGCGTACAGCTCCAGCGGCTCGGCGTAGACCTGCGCCGGCAAGGTCCAGCGGCGCCCTTCGAATTGCGCGGTGATGATGCGGTCGAGATAGATGATCCAGCCCAACAGCGCGATGACGAGCCCGCCTGCTACGAGGCCGACGCCGGCGAGGATCGTACGTTGGGTCTTGCGGGTGAGAGTCATCTGGGGCTTAGACGCGCGGCGCCGCTTAATGATCCAGCCTAGGCAGCAAATCGGGCGGAATTGTGGCGGTGAGCTTCAGCGCCGCCAGAAGGTGGGCGACACCAGCACCAGCAGCGGGAACACTTCCAGACGGCCGAGCAGCATCGCCACCAGGCAGATCCACTTGCCCGGGTCCGACAGCGTCGCGAAGTTTTGCGCCACCTCGCCGAGACCGGTGCCGGCGTTGTTCATGCAGGCCGCGATTGCCGAAAACGCCGTGACCTGGTCCTCACCGATCGCAATCAGCAGCACCATGAGCACGCCGAACGCGACGATGTACACGCCGAAGAAGCCCCACACCGCGTCCACGATGCGTGGGTCGATCGCTTTCTCGCCGAGCTTGACCGGCACCTCCGCGCTCGGATGCACGAGTTGCACGACCTCACGCTGGCCCTGCTTCCACAACAGCAGCCAGCGCACGACTTTCATGCCGCCGGACGTCGAGCCGGCACAGCCGCCGATGAACGTCGACAGCATGAGAATCACCGGCAGCGCGCCGGGCCAGTGCGTGAAGTCGTCGGTGAAGAAGCCGGAGCTGGTCTGCATCGACACCGCATGAAACAGCGAGCGGCGGAACGCGTGGCCCGGATCGGCATCGGGCACTCCCAGCCATAACACCGCGAAGTAAACGGCGATCGCGAGCAGCAGCACGAACATGTAGGCGCGGAACTCGGGATCGCGGAAGTAGCTCCCGACGTTCTTGTAACGCCACGCCAGGAAATGCAGCGAGAAGTTCACGCCGCCGACGAACATGAAGAAGACCGCGATGCCTTCGATCACCTCGTTGTCGAAGTAGCCGAAGTTCGCGTCGTGCGTCGAGTTGCCGCCGGTCGAGACGGTCGAGAAGCTGTGCGCGATCGCATCGAAGGTCGTCATGCCCGCGAGCTTGTACGCCACCGCACAGGCGATGGTGATCGCGATGTAGATGCGGCACAGCTCTTTCGCCGTTCCGGTGATGCGCGGCGTGAGCTTCGAGTCCTTTATAGGTCCAGGTGTCTCTGCGCGCATCAACTGCATGCCGCCGACACCCAGCATCGGCAGCAGTGCGACAGCGAGCACGACCATGCCGATGCCGCCGAGCCACTCCATCTGCACGCGGTAGTACAGCAGCGACTCCGGCATCGAATCCAGGCCGCTGAGCACGGTTGCGCCCGTGGTCGTGAATCCCGAAACCGACTCGAACACGGCGTTGGTCAGGGAAAGCTGGACTTCCTGCGCGAGCAGCAGCGGCACCGCGCCCGCTGCGCCGACCACGAACCAGAACAGCGCCACGACCAGGAAGCCATCGCGCACGCGCAGCTCCCGGACGCGGCCGCGCGCCGGCCACCAGATGATCGCGCCGACTGCGAGCAGTGCCAAGAACGCGTGCGCGAACGGCTGCCAATTGCCGTCGCCGTAATACAGCGAAACGCCCAGTGGCGGCAGCATGGTGATGCTCACCAGCATCACGAGCAGGCCGAGGATCCGCTGCACGGCGAGCAGGTTCATGCGCCTTTGCGCCGCGGCACGTCGAACAGCTTTTCCACGACTTCGACGTAGCGCCGATCGGTCAGGAACAGGATCACGTGATCGTCGCGATGAATGACCGTGTCGTGGTGCGCGATGATCACTTCGTCGCCGCGCACGATCGCTCCGATCGTCGTGCCGGCCGGCAACGGGATGTCTTCGATCTTGCGGCCGATGACGCGGCCTTCGCCCTGGATGCCGTGCGCGACGGCCTCGATCGCTTCGGCCGCGCCACGGCGCAGCGAGTGCACGCGTACGACATCGCCGCGACGCACGTGCGCAAGCAACGAGCCGATCGTCACTTGCTGCGGCGACAGTGCGACGTCGATCGAGCCGCTTTCCATCAGCTCCGCGTACGCCGGCCGGTTGATCAGCGCGACGACCTTGTGACAGCCGAGCCGCTTGGCGAGCATCGCGGACAGGATGTTCGCCTCTTCTGCATTCGTCACGGCAATGAAGATGTCCGCGCTGTCGATGTTCTCTTCCAGCAGCAGCTCTTCATCCGCCGCGTCGCCGCTCAGCACGATCGTGTTGCCGAGCTGCTCGGAGATGCGTCGCGCGCGGCGCTGGTCGCGCTCGATCAGCTTCACCTGGTGCTCGCGCTCCAGCCGCTTCGCGAGACTGAAGCCGATGTTGCCGCCGCCCGCGATCACGACGCGCCGCACCGGGTCCTCGACCTTCTTCATCTCGTTCATCACCACCCGGATGTCCTGCGCCGCGGCGATGAAGAACACCTCGTCGCCATCCTCGATGATCGTGTCGCCGATCGGCTTGATGCTCTGACCGTTGCGATAGATCGCGGCGACGCGCGCATCGCGACCCTTGATGTGCGTGGCGAGCTGCTTGAGCTGCTGACCGACGAGTGCGCCGCCGCGCAGCGCCTTGACGCCGACCAGGCGCACGCGGCCGTCGGCGAAATCCAGCACCTGCAGCGCGCCAGGATATTCGATGAGACGCACGACGTGATCGGTGACGAGCTGCTCCGGGCTGATCGGCACGTCGACCGCGAACGCGCGATCCTCGTCCTGAAACAGCTTGCGATGCTTGGTGAAATCGGCCGAGCGGATGCGCGCGATGCGGGTCGCGTCCTTGTTGAACAGGCTCCACGCGATCTGGCACGCGGTCATGTTCACTTCGTCGCTGTTGGTCAGCGCGATGAAAATGTCCGCCTCGCGCGCGCCGGCGGCTTCCAGGATGCCAGGCTGCGTCGCGCTGCCGACGACCGTGCGGATGTCGATGCGGTCCTGCAGGTCGCGCAACAGCTCGTCCTTGACGTCCACCACGGTGACTTCGTTCGCGGGCTCCCGGGCCAGGTGATAGGCCGCTGTCCGACCCACCTGGCCGGCCCCCAGGATTATTATTTTCATAGCATGATTATTTTCATTCTTATACCGGCTCCAAGTTCGCGTACGCCAGCATGAGCCACTTCGTGCCTTGCCGCTCGAAATTCACTTGCACCTGCGCGTGGCTGCCCTGTCCCTGCAGGTTCAGGATCACGCCTTCGCCAAACTTGCCGTGCCGCACGCGCTGACCGAGGCGGATGCCGCCCGGCGCGGGCTCTTCCTCGACCGAGCCGCGCTTCGGCATGTAAACCGGCCGCGACACCTGGATGCGCGGCCGAATTTCTTCGAGCAGCTCGGCAGGAATTTCGCGGATGAAGCGCGACGGCGTGCCGTAACTGTCGACGCCGTGCAAGCGGCGCTGCTCCGCATACGAGAGGTACAACTGCTTCATCGCGCGCGTCGCGCCGACGTAGCACAAGCGTCGTTCTTCTTCGAGGCCTTCGACGTCGGTCGTCGAGCGCGTGTGCGGGAACAGCCCGTCTTCCATTCCGCAGAGGAACACGACCGGGAATTCCAGCCCCTTCGCCGAGTGCAGCGTCATCATCTGCACGCAGTCTTCCCACGCGTCCGCTTGTTCTTCACCGGATTCCAGCACTGCGTGTGCCAGGAAGCTCGCGAGCGGCAATGCCTCCGACTCGGCGTCGGGCTCGTAACCGCGCGCGGCGCTGACGAGCTCGTTCAAGTTCTCGACCCGAGCTTCGCCGCGGTCACCGCGTTCCTGCTGGTAATGCGCGAGCAAGCCGCTCGCGTTGATGACGTGATCGACCTGCTCGTGCAACGCCAGGGGGCGGATCTGCTTGTCCAACTGCTCGATGAGCAGCATGAACCCGTGCAGGTTCTGGCCCATGCGCGCGCCGAGCTCCTGCATGCATGCGCCCGCGGCTTCCCACATCGTGCACGTGTTGGCGCGCGCGTAGTTGCGAATAGTATCGAGCGTCTTCGCGCCGATCCCGCGCGCCGGCAGGTTCACCACGCGCTCGAACGACGCGTCGTCGGCGCGGCTGAAGATGAGACGCAGGTAGGCCAGCGCGTCTTTGATTTCCTGACGCTCGAAGAACCGCAGGCCGCCGTACACGCGATATGGAATGCGTGCCGTGATCAGCGCTTCTTCGAAAGTTCGCGACTGCGCGTTCGAGCGATACAGGATCGCGCATTCGGCGCGCTGGCCGCCCTTGTAGATCCACTCGCGGATGCGATTGATGACGAAGTCCGCCTCGTCGCGCTCGTTGAACGCCGCGTACAGCTTGACCGGCTCGCCCTGCTCGCCTGCCGTCCACAGATTCTTGCCGAGCCGCCCGTTGTTGTTCGCGATGAGCGCGTTGGCGGCGGCGAGAATGTTGCCGGTCGAGCGATAGTTCTGCTCGAGCCGGAACAGGTTGATGTTGGGATAGTCGCGGCGCAACTGGTGCAGGTTCTCGACGCGAGCTCCGCGCCAACGGTAAATGCTCTGGTCGTCGTCACCGACCGCGAACGGCAAGCCCTCCGGGCCCGCCAGCAGCTTCACCCACGCATACTGAATCGTGTTGGTGTCCTGGAACTCGTCGATCAGCACGTGCCGGAAACGCGCGCGATAGTGCGCGAGGATATCGGGCCGGTCGCGCCACAACTCGAACGCGCGAAGCTGCAGCTCCGCGAAGTCGACCACGCCGCTGCGCTCGCACTGTTCCTGGTACTGCTCGTACAGCTTGATGAACTGGCGGCGCGTCGGGTCGCCCTCGTCCTTCAGGTGCTTCGCACGCAGGCCTTCGTCCTTGCGCGCGTTGATGAACCACATGATCTCTTTCGGGATCCAGCGCGACTCGTCCAGATCGAGCGACTTGAGCAGCTTCTTGATCGCGCGCAGCTGGTCGTCCGAGTCCATGATCTGGAACGCCTGCGGCAGGTTCGCATCGCGCCAGTGAATGCGCAGCAGCCGATGCGCGATGCCGTGGAATGTGCCGATCCACAGCGGTGCGCTCGGCGTGGCCAGCAATCTCTCGATGCGGCCGCGCATCTCGCCCGCGGCCTTGTTGGTGAACGTCACGGCCAGGATGCCGTGCGGCGACACGTTTTCGACCTGTACCAGCCAGGCGACCCGATGCACCAGCACCCGCGTCTTGCCGCTGCCGGCGCCGGCCAGAACCAGCGTCGGCGCGAGCGGCGCGGTCACGGCCGCGCGCTGCGCGTCGTTGAGACCGCCGACGATGGGAGTGATGTCCATGAGGGCCGGCATTCTACCGCGATTTCGCAGGGTGCTCTTTCCGGGGTATTCTGCTGCGCATGGATGCGCGAATGCCGCGGGCGCAGGATGCGCTGGAGCGGCTTTTTACCGACTCCATTTCATCCAGGGGGAATGCATGCGCGGCCCGCGGCAGATTTCGATGCTGGTGTGCTCGATGGCACTGGTGCTCGCGGCTTGTTCGCGTCAGGCAGAGCAGCCCGCTCCCAGTCCCTCCGACACTGCCGCGTCCGATACGACTGCCCCCATCGCTGCAGCGAGCCAGGCGCCGAAGCAACCGCAATCGTCGCCGGCGCAGACCGAGCTGTCCGATGCCGATTCCAGTCTCTCGATCAAGCGCGGCATCGTCATGCTCGCGCAGGACCGCATGACTTTCCGTCCGTGCAACGAGAAGGCCGAGCTGTGGCTGCTCGATCAGAGCGACGGCGTTCTTCGGCAGACGTTCGAGAGCGAGATGCAGAAAGGCCCCGCGATGTTGTACGTCGAAGCGTACGGCGAGCGCGCCCCGGTCGCGGACGACATCGCCGAAGCCAAGGCATATGCCGGCACGTTCGTGCTCGAGGAGGTGACGTACGCGGGTGTCCAGGGCCAGGTGCGCGGTTGCGACGAAGCGGCGCCGAGCTACATTGTCGCGGCGCGCGGCAACGAGCCGTCCTGGGCCGTCGAGGTCGGCGACAACAGCATCGTCTGGCGCCAGCCGACGGAACCGAAGGAGATTGCACTGGGCGCACCGCAGACGCAGGACGCGGAAGGCGCCGTGCGTTACCACGCCAGCGGCAACGGCCACGTGCTGGAGCTCCAGGTCGACGCGCAGAGCTGTCGCGATTCGATGTCGGGCGAGCTGTTCGCCTATGCGGCGCGCGCCGTCGTCGACGGCAAGGAATTCAGCGGTTGCGCACGCGTTGGAAAATAGTTTCGCGTGCGAACGCGCGCGGCCGCATGCGCTGATACAGCGAGCGAAACGCCAGGCCGACTCCCAACGCCAGCAGCGGATCCGTGATCGACGCGTTCTGCTCCGGCAGCCACGCCTGCAGCAGCTCGATCGCGAGCACGGTAACGACGAGCGCCAGCACTGCAACGCCGATCGAGGCACCCCATTCCTTGATGACCCACAGCAGCGCGCCGTACAGGAACAGCTTGCCGAACAGCTCGCTCCAGTCGATGAGCTGAATCGCCGCCGGCAGCCCGATCTCGAACCAGCCGAGGAACGGCCATAGATCGAAGCGGCCCATCGGCGGCGCGAAGTCGAACGGCGCCAGGCCGTCGATCAGCATCACGACGATCAACGCGAACACCAGCACGGCGCGGCGCGGCCGAAGCCGATGCATGACCAGCAGCATCGGCAGCAGCAGGAGCAGCGCGAGCAATTCCCCCGGCAGGAAGCTCTGGTTCGCGACCAGCAGCCGGCCGACGAGAACGGTCGCGATGACCAGCAGCAGCGCTTCGAGGCGCCGCGGCCGGCTCACCACGGCCGCGACGGCCTGGTTCACCACCAGCCAGAACGTCAGGAAGCTGAAGACGATCACCGGATCGAACTGTGGGCTGAACAGGGGTTGCAGCGCTGCCTTCAACTTCACCAGGTCGAACTGCGGTATGAACGGGGCGAAGCGCCAGGCAAGCCAGAGTCCCAGCAACAGCATCGCGCCGGGATCGCGCAGCGGCTTGTCCGCTCGCCCGGGCAGATGCATCAGTCGCGTGAGCCCGCCCCAAGCGAGACCGGCAGTCACGCCAAGCAGCGTGCCGACTGCATTCAGCGTTACGTCCCAGAAGCTTGGCACGCGCGCAGAGATGTAGACCTGCGCAACCTCGATCGACAGCGAAAGCAGAGTGCCCAGCACAGTTGCCGCGATCATCGATGTCGCGCGCGGCCAGCGCGTTTCGAGCCACAGGAACAAGCAGAAGCCCAGCGGCAAGTACAGCAGGACGTTGGAAATCCGATCGCCACGCCCGGCGCGGGCCCACGAGAGCTGGTGCAGGGCTTCGAACACCCCGCCGTGGATGGCGTCAGCTTTGAAGTTGAACGGATAGAGTGAGCCGTAAACGATCAGCGCGAGGACGACGAGCAGCAGCCAGAGAATGACTGAGCGACTGTGCATGCCGGCCACAGTGCCTCACCCGATGCGGATCGTGAAGTAGTGATCGACCAGCAGCGCGGCGAACAACAGAGCGAGGTACGTGATCGAGAAGCTGAACGTTCGCATCGGCAGGCGCACGTCCGAACGCGTCTTCAACTGCAGCGCGCGATACAGGAAGAAGCCGCCGAGAATCGCCGCCGCCGCGAGATAGATCAGTCCGCTCATGCCCGTCAGGTACGGCAGCAGCGTCACGATCACCAGCAGGATCGTGTAGAGCAGGATGTGGAGCTTCGTGAACTCGCTGCTGTACGCGACCGGCATCATCGGCACGCCGGTCTTGGCGTAATCCTCGCGACGCGCAATCGCCAGCGCCCAGAAGTGCGGCGGCGTCCAGGTGAAGATGATCAGAAACAGCAGCAGCGAGTGCGCATCGACCTGGCCGGTCACCGCCGTCCAGCCAAGCACGGGTGGCGCCGCGCCGGCGGCTCCGCCGATGACGATGTTCTGCGGCGTCGCGTGCTTGAGCCACGCCGTGTACACGACTGCGTAGCCGAGCAGCGACGAGATCGTCAGCACCGCGGTCAGCGGATTCACCCAGCCCCAGAGCAAGAGGATCGACAACACCCCGAGGATGGCTGCGTACGTCAGAGCCTGCCGTTGCGTCATGTGACCTTGCGGCAGCGGTCGGTTACGCGTGCGCGCCATCTGCGCGTCGATGCGCTGATCGAGAACGTGATTGACCGCCGCGGCGGCGGAAGCAGCGAGTGCGATGCCGAGCGTGCCGAACACCAGCGCATTCGGCGGCGGGAACCCGGGCGCGGCGAGGAACATGCCGGCGATCGCCGTGAACATGATCAGCATGACGACGCGTGGCTTGCCGAGCTCGTAGAAGTCGCGCCAGGTGGCGTGCGGATGCTGGAGGGAGGGAGATTCCACGGGGGCGATTCTACAGGGAGTCAGGGTAAAGCCTGACCTACAAAGGAAGACCTGTAGGTCGGGCTTTAGCCCGACTCTTATTCGGGCACGGATTGTCGGGCTGAAGCCCGACCTGCAAGTGATCTATTCAGGGCGATGACGGCCAACAACAGCAAGGCGGCAACGGCGTTGTGTGCCGTGGCCAGCGCGAGCGGCAGCGCGCGAATGACCATAACCGGTCCGAGAATCAGCTGACACACCAGAACCGCGCCCAACACCGCCCCCGCAATCCGCACGCCGCGGGTCGGACCGAGCCTCATTGCCATGATGCTCGCGAACCCGAGCATCAGCGCCGCGGCCAAGGCCCCGAGCCGGTGCACGAAATGAATCGCGACCCGCGCCGGATGATCGAGGACACCGCCTTCGTAGTCGATGCCGAGGCCGCGCCACAGGATGAAGGCGTCTTTGACGTCCATGTGCGGCCACAGCGAATTCTGACAAGTCGGGAAATCGGGGCAAGCCAGCGCCGCGTAGTTGCTGCTGGTCCAGCCGCCGAGCGCGATTTGTAAAGCGAGCACGACGAGGGCAGCGGCAGCGGTCTTGCGCAGAAAGGGGACATTCCTCATTTCCGCGGGCGCACTGCGTGGCAATGCCAGCCACGCCAGCAACGACAGCGTCGCGAGCCCGCCGAGCAGATGCAGCACCACGATCAGCGGCTTCAACAGCAGCGTCACCGTCCACATGCCGAGCAAGCCCTGCAAGATCACGAGCCCGACGAGCACGATCGGTAGCACCAGCGGCTGCTGCGGATCCTTGCGGTTCGCGATCGCGAGTCCGGCGAGCGCCAGGATCAGCAGCCCGAGGC
>DATENH010000077.1:0-6781 GCA_035275145.1 Steroidobacteraceae bacterium
TGTCTGAATCGGTGTCGGCCGCAGAGCGCGATCTGATTCTCGACGCGCTGCGCGCCGACAACGGTAACCGTCAGGCCATGGCAAAACGCCTCGGCATCAGCCCGCGCACCTTGCGTTACAAGCTCGCCAAGCTGCGCGAAGCCGGCATCGAAGTTTGAGGGAGTCACGAATGTCCAACATGCAAATCGATGCAGTGCTTGCCCAGATCCGCGCGATGCAGTCGCAAGTGCGCGGCGCCGGCGGCCCGCCGACGGAGATTTCGCAGGCCGCGGCCGGCGTCGGCGGCGCAGTGCAATCCCCCGCGAACTCCTTCTCGAACGTGATGAAGCAGGGGCTGGATCAAGTGAATCAGACGCAGCAGCGGGCGACGGACCTCGCGACGCAGTTCGAGCGCGGCGTGCCGGGCGTCGAGCTGCCGCAGGTCATGCTGGAGATGCAGAAGGCGAGTGTTTCATTCCGAGCGATCACCGAGGTACGCAACCGCTTCGTCAATGCGTACCAGGAGATCATGAACATGCCCATCTGAGGAAAGAGTCAGGGTGAATGGATATGAGTACTGAAGCGGCCTCATTGCCGCGTCCTTCGATCATCCCGCCGAGCCTCAAGCCGCTCGCGCTGCTCATCGGCATCGCGGCTGCGGTGGCGGCCGGCGTCGTGATCGTGCTGTGGTCCAAGGAACCGACGTACAGCCTGCTCTACGGCAATCTCGGTCAACAGGACGCCGCGCAGATCGCGCAGGCACTCGACGCCAACAGCATTCCGTACAAGCTCGACGCCGGCACCATCACCGTGCCGGCCGATCGCGTTCACGATGCGCGCCTCAAGCTGGCCGCGCAGGGTCTGCCGGAAGGCGACGGCGGTTTCGCCGTGATGTCGAAGGAGCCGGGCTTCGGCGTGAGTCAGTTCATGGAAGGTGCGCGCTATCAGCATGCGCTGGAGACCGAGCTCGCGCGCACGATTTCGAATTTGCAACCGGTCGAGGGTGCGCGGGTGCACCTGGCATTGCCGCGTCAGTCCGCATTCGTGCGCGATCGCCGTCCGCCGAGCGCTTCGGTATTCCTGCAGATGAAGCCGGGCCGTCGCCTCGAATCCGAACAAGTTACTGCGATCGTCAACCTCGTTGCGTCGAGCATCCCGGAGCTCGAAGCGGACCAGGTGACCGTCGTCGATCAACAGGGTCGTCTGCTCTCGGCACCGCAAGGCAACGATGAGATGGCCGCTCGCGAGAAGCAGCTTGAAATCGCACGCGGCATGGAAGAGCGTTACACGCAGCGAGTCGAACAGTTGCTCGCGCCGCTCGTCGGACCGGGCCGTGTGCGCGCGCAGGTCGTGGCCGACGTCGAGCTGTCGACGACCGAAGAGGCGCGCGAACAGTATCGTCCTGAGAGTCAGATCGTTCGCAGCGAGCAGACGGCGGAAGAGAGCAGCCGCAACGGCGCCGGTCCGCAGGGCGTGCCCGGTGCGCTGACGAATCAGCCGCCGACTCCCGGCGTCGCGTTGCCGCCCGGCGTCGCCCCTGGGGCGCAGGCCGCGAACGGCGCCAATGCCCAGCCGGTCGCACCGAACACGCCGCCCGACAACACTTCGAAGCAGTCGACTCGCAACTACGAGATCGATCGCACCGTGGCCTACACACGCCAGCCGGCGGGTCGCTTGAAGCGACTCACCGTTGCAGTGCTCGTCGACAACCTGCGCACCACTGACGACGAAGGCAACGTCAAAGAGACTGCGCTGACGCCCGAGCAGCTCGAGAACATGACCAAGCTGGTCAAGGACGCCGTCGGCTTCGATCAGGTACGTGGCGACAGCGTCAACGTCGTCAACGCTTCGTTCAAGGGCGAGCTGACGCCGGAAGAAGTGCAGGAAGATCCGATCCCGCTGTGGGAGCGTCCGCTGATCCGCGACATCGCGAAGCTTCTCGCCGGCTTGATCGTGTTGCTGGTGCTCGTGCTGATGGTGCTGCGTCCGCTGATCCGCGGGTTGCTCGCGTCGCCGCGCATCGCATATGCACCGGCCGCGGCACTGCCGGGCGGACAGGGCAGTCTGCCGCCGGGGCAGCCGGCGAGTGCGGGTATGCAGCTCGACTACGACGGGCAGATCTCTCACGCGCGCTCGATGGTGACGCAGGACGCAGCACGGGTGGCACAGGTCGTGAAGACATGGGTTGGCGATGAAGAGTAAGAAGCAATCGCACGACGCGAAGCGTACCGGCACGGAGCGCGCCGCGATTTTCCTGTTGTCGCTCGGCGAGCAGGAAGCTACTGAAGTCATGCGGCACATGGGCGCAAAGGACGTGCAACGCATCGGCGCTGCAATGACCCAGCTGCAGAACATCTCGCGCAACGACGTGTCGCAGGTGATGACCGAGTTCAACCAGTCCGTCGACGCCCATACGTCCCTCGGCGTCGGGGTCGATGACTACCTGCGCAGGGTGCTGGTCGGCGCGCTCGGCGAGGACAAAGCTCGCGGCGTGATCGATCGCATCCTGTTCGGCCGCTCCAGCAAGGGCCTGGAGGCGCTCAAGTGGATGGACCCGCGCGCTGTCTCGGAGCTGATCCGCCAGGAGCATCCGCAGATCATCGCGATCGTCATGGCCTATCTCGACTCCGACCAGGCGGCGGACGTACTCAGTCATTTTCCAGACCCGCTGCGCGCCGATGTGGTGCTGCGCGTCGCAACGCTCGACGGCATCCAGCCGACGGCGTTGCACGAGCTCGATGAAGTGATCGAGAAGCAGTTCGCCGGCCGCACCGGCGCCCTGAAGACCTCGGTGCTTGGCGGCGTGAAGAGCGCGGCGAACATCCTGAACTTCATGGATTCCACCACCGAAGCGAAAGTCGTCGAGCTGATCTCCAAGGTGGATGACACGCTCGGCGGCAAGATCCAGGAGCTGATGTTCGTGTTCGACGACATCGGCGAAATCGACGATCGCGGCATGCAGGAAGTGCTGCGTGCGGTGCCGAGCGACAAGCTGCTGCTGGCGATCAAGGGTGCGGACGATTCGCTGAAGCAGAAGATCTTCAAGAACATGTCGCAGCGTGCGGCAGAGATGCTGAAGGACGACCTGGAAGCGAAAGGCCCGGTGCGGCTGTCGGAAGTCGAAGCGGCGCAGAAGGAAATCCTCGCGATCGTTCGCAAGATGTCCGAAGCCGGCACGATTCAGCTCGGCGGCAAGGGTGAGGCGTTCGTATGAGCGTCATATCGCGCTGGGATGCGCCCGCGGTTGCGGGCAGGACAGTGCAGGGGCGGCGTGCTGGCCGCACGGTCAGCGAGCTCGAGGATGTCGAGCAACGCGCCCACAAAGAAGCGTTCGCCAAGGGTCATGCGGCGGGTGTCGCGGCGGCCAAGGCCGAGGCGCAGCAGGCACTCAATCA
The DNA here is from genome assembly GCA_035275145.1 of Steroidobacteraceae bacterium. Classification (GTDB taxonomy): domain Bacteria; phylum Pseudomonadota; class Gammaproteobacteria; order Steroidobacterales; family Steroidobacteraceae; genus Steroidobacter. The sequence goes on from DATENH010000077.1 coordinate 3,375, forward strand.
GCTCAAGACGCAGGTTGCGAACATCGAGAAAATGCTCGGTGCCATTGCGCAACCGTTCAAAGACCTCGACGCTCAGGTCGAAGAGCAGCTCGTGCAGCTCGCAGTCACGATCGCACGACAGCTCGTGAGGCGCGAGTTGCGGATGGACCCGTCGCAGGTGATCGCGATCATTCGCGAGACTGTGGCGCTGCTGCCCGCGGCGACACGCGACGTGCGCGTCCACCTGCATCCGGAAGATGCGAGCGTGGTTCGCGAGAAGCTCGCGACGCCCAGCGCGGATCGCGCCTGGACGATCGTCGAAGACCCGGTGATGCCGCGCGGCGGATGCCGCGTCACGACGGATACGGCGCACATCGACGCGCGGATGGACACACGCATCCAAAGCATCATGGCCACTATCCTCGGCGAAGAGCGCACCGATGCCGGACGCGGAGCGTAATTCCAAGATCGCAAGTCTGCTCGAACGCCATACACGGCGCGTCGAGCAGTTACCGCCGCCCCATGTCGAGGGCGTGCTGACTCGCATGGTCGGGCTGACGCTCGAAGCATCGGGATGTCAGGCTGCGGTCGGCGATCGCTGCGATGTGCTCGGCAACGACGGGGCGCGTATCGAAGCGGAGGTCGTCGGGTTCTCGGGCGATCGTCTGTATCTGATGCCGACCGGGGATATTCATGGATTGAAGCCGAATGCCCGGGTCGTGCCGCGGACCGGGGCGGAAATGGTCACGGTCGGCCCGCAGTTGCTGGGCCGGATCATCGATGGCGCGGGTGCTGCGCTCGACGGGCTGGGGCAGATCGCGTGCGATCAGCGCATCCGCCTGACCGGCATGCCGATCAATCCGCTGTCGCGTCAGCCCATCGAGGAGCCTCTCGATGTCGGCGTGCGCGCCATCAACTCGCTGCTGACTGTGGGGCGAGGGCAGCGTATCGGCTTGTTCGCTGGTAGCGGCGTCGGTAAGAGCGTGCTGCTAGGCATGATGGCGCGCTATACGAGTGCAGATGTCATCGTCGTCGGGCTGATCGGTGAACGCGGCCGCGAAGTGAAAGAGTTCGTCGAGCGCATCCTCGGGCCGCAGGGTCTGAAGCGCGCGATCGTTGTCGCGACGCCGGCAGATAATCCGCCGCTGATGCGCTTGCATGGCGCTTGGCGTGCTACTGCGATCGCCGAGTATTTCCGCGATCAGGGCAAGAACGTTCTGTTGATCATGGATTCGCTGACGCGCTTCGCGCAGGCGCAACGCGAGATTGGTCTTGCGATCGGTGAAGCGCCTGCGACGAAAGGGTATCCGCCGTCCGTGTTTGCGCGCCTGCCGCAGCTCGTCGAGCGCGCGGGTAACGGCGCCGACGGCAGCGGTTCGATCACCGCGTTCTATACAGTTTTGACGGAAGGCGACGATCAGCAGGATCCGATCGCGGATGCCGCGCGCGCGATCCTCGATGGCCACGTCGTGCTGTCGCGTCGTATCGCCGAAGCAGGGCACTATCCAGCAATCGACATCGAAGCTTCGATCAGCCGCGTGATGCACGATGTCGTCGCGCCGGAGCAGTTCGCGCTGGCGCGTCGTTTCAAACAGGCGCTCAGCACGTATCAACAGAACCGGGACCTCATCGCGATCGGCGCCTATCACAAGGGCAGCGACCCGCGCATCGACGCGGCCATTGCGCTGTGGCCGAACATGCAGAACTTCCTGCAGCAGGATCTCGGCGAGCGAGTCGACTACAACCGTAGCCTGGTCGAGCTCGGCGCGGTCATCGGCGGTGCCGCGTGACGCGCGCCAAACGCATGAAGCCGGTGCAGAACCTGTACGACGACACGGAGCGTAAGTTGGCGGTCGCGCTCGCGGCTGTCGAACGCAAGGTCGCGGACGCAGAGACGAAGTTGCAGGAACTCGAGCGCTATCGTGGCGACTATGAGAGTCAATTCAAGCAGCGCGCGGGTCGCGGCATCGGTGCGATGGACCTGCGGGACTATCAGGCTTTCCTTGCGCGCTTGAGTGATGCGATTCGCCAGCAGCAGGCAGTCGTGAAGCGCGCGCAGTCCGAGAGGGATGCAGAGCGGCTCCGTTGGCAAGAGGCGGCGAAGCGCGCGAAGGCACTCGGTCACGTAGTCGAACAATGGCAGACAGAGGAGCGGCGCGCGTCGGATCGACGCGAACAGCGCGAGAGCGACGAGCGCGCCCAACGCAGAGTGAACAAGACATGAGCCCCACGAATCTTCCAGTGCAGCCTTCCACGCCAGCGACACCCGCGACGCCAACAGCCACGCCGGGCACGGTTGCGTCGGAGCAGTCGCAGACGACAGATTTCCTGATGATGCTGGGGCAGTTGGTTGCAGCGTCGGTACAGGCCAGCGGAACAACTGTCGCGCCGACGAGTAAGGTGCCGTCCATGATTCTCGATGGCGCGGACAAGCGGGATGAGAGGGACCCGGCGGAGCTGGTCGCGATGTTCTCGATGGGCCTGCCGCAACCGCAGCCGGTGATCAATATCGATGTGCCGGTCGAGCAGGCGCTGCAAGGACTCTCGGGCACCGGCGTCGATGGCGCACTTCAGCAGATCGTGCAGCAAGTTGCGCAAGAGGCGACTGAGGCGAAGCTCGTCTCCGACGTATCGCAGGCCCTCGACGCTTCGCAGACGCCTGATTCATCCCAGGCGCCGACAGCACCTTTCCAGATGCAGCCGCAGATGCAGGCGTCGTCAACGTCTCATGCACAGGCCGCCATCTCGCAGCCCGTCCATATGCCCGTCGGCAGCCGTGGCTGGGCAGATGAGATCGGAACGCGTGTCGTGATGATGACCGAGTCCGGCAATCACACTGCATCCTTGAAGCTTTCACCGGAACACCTCGGTCCGCTGGAGATCAACATCACTGTGCGCGATGACAAGGCGTCCGTGTGGTTCGGCGCGGCGCATGCGGATACGCGCGCAGCGATTGAAAATGCGCTGCCGAGATTGCGTGAGATGTTCGAATCACAGGGCCTCTCGCTTGCGGATGCGGGCGTGTTCCGCGAACCGCCACGCGAGCACGCGGCGGTGAAGAGCAATGCGACGTCGACAGGGCAGGGCGACGCGAACGAAGAAGTCGCCGCCGTCAGCACTCACGCGCGACTGGGGCTCGTCGACGCTTACGCGTAGCTGCTCGAATTGACGCAGGGAATCGCCCGGCGCTACAGTCACCGCCGGTCGTTCAGGCGACCGTCGGTCCGCGAAAAGGGTTGAACCCGCCTGCCTCGAACATTGCTCCGACCTTCTTTCTGCCCGTCACGCGGACATCGGGCGCAACGGAAGGAAGGTGTCATGGCTCAAGCACTCCCCGCACGTCCCAATCTGGACTGGCTGCGAAAGACCGCGAAGGATCATCTTCGTGAGCTGCGCGCGCGAGATCCGTCCCGCAAGCTTGCCGAGGC
>DATENH010000078.1:0-3595 GCA_035275145.1 Steroidobacteraceae bacterium
CCAGTCGAACCGTGCTCTTCAGCCATAAGGATTCGGCATCCCGAGTTGTGCCAGGATTTTCGTTTCGCGCGCTTCCATCCGCGCAGCGTCGCGATCGTTCTCGTGGTCGTAGCCCAGTAAGTGCAATACGCCATGCACGACCATGTGGGCCCAGTGTGCAGCGGGTTGCTTGCCCTGCTCGCGCGCCTCGCGCGCGACGACCGGCGCGCAGATAGCGAGGTCGCCGAAGTCGTGCTCCGACGCGAAGGACAAAACGTTCGTCGGCCTGTCCTTGCCGCGCCAGGTTCTGTTGAGCTTGCGGCTCTCCGCGGCGCCGACCACGCGAATCGTCAGCTCAGCCGAGTCCGGCTTGCGCCCCGTGGCGGCACTCGCGAACGCAGCGTTCGCCCAGCGCGCAAAACTGCGCGCGTGCGGCACACCGGTTCGGCGAGTTGCTATCTGCACGGTGACCATCAACCGGACTTCTCCGGACCGGAACGCTCGTACGCCTGCACGATGCGTTGCACGAGCGGATGGCGCACGACGTCCTTCGACGTGAACTGCGTGAACGCGACACCTTCGACCCCGGGCAGCACGTTCATCACATGCCGCAGGCCGGACATCTGTTGCCGCGGCAGATCGGTCTGCGTGATGTCGCCGGTCACGACGGCCTTCGAGCCGAAGCCCATGCGCGTGAGGAACATCTTCATCTGCTCGACCGAGGTGTTCTGCGCCTCATCGAGGATGATGAACGAGTCGTTGAGCGAGCGGCCGCGCATGAAGGCCAGCGGCGCGATCTCGATGACCTGCCGCTCGATCGCCCGGGCCACGCGGTCGAAGCCCATCATGTCGTACAGCGCGTCGTACATCGGGCGCAGGTAAGGATCGACTTTCTGGCCGATGTCGCCGGGCAGGAAGCCGAGGCGCTCGCCCGCTTCGACTGCCGGACGCACGAGCACGATGCGACGCACGCGATCGGTCTGCAGCGCTTCGACAGCGCACGCGACAGCGAGATAGGTCTTGCCCGTGCCGGCCGGCCCGATGCCGAACGTCAGGTCGCACGTGTGAATGTTCGCGAGATATTGGCGTTGATTCGGGCCGCGGCCGCGAATGCCGCCGCGCTGCGTGTGAATCGTCACTTCGTCCGTCGCGCGCGTCACCACGACCGGGGCGGGCTCCATGTGCGCCTCCTGGACAGCGAGGTGCACGCGATCCGGCGTCAGCGCTTCGCTGCCCGACAGCTCGAACAGGTGCCGCAGCACATGCTCGGCAGCAACCGTCGCCTCCGGCGTGCCTGACACTTCAACCCAGCCGCCGCGCCGGCGCACCTGGACGTTCAGGCGCTGCTCGATCTGCCGCAGGTTCTCGTCCATCGGGCCGACGAAGTTTGCGAGCCGCGCATTGTCGACCGGCTCGAAAGCGAGGTCGCGCGTTGCCATCGAAGCACTCATGCAAGACGGCCGCGCAAGGAGTTCGGCAATGCCTCTGTGATCACGACGTCCGTGAAGCGATTGATCAACGTCTGCGGCGCGTCGAAGTTCACCCAGCGCATGTTTTCCGTGCGCCCGGCGAGCTGCGCCGCGTCCTTCTTCGACGGACGCTCGACCAGCACGCGCTGCTTCGTGCCGACCATCGCCCGGCTGATTGCCTGCGACTGCGCGTCGACTCGCGCTTGCAACGCGGCCAGGCGCTGTTGCTTCTCCTCGTACGTCACGTCATCCGGCAACGAGGCGGCGGGCGTGCCCGGCCGGCGGCTGTAGATGAAGCTGAAGGACTGATCGAAGCCGACCTCGGCGATCAGGCTCATGGTCGAGTCGAAGTCTTTCTGCGTCTCGCCCGGGAAGCCGACGATGAAGTCCGACGACAGGCTGATGTCCGGCCGCACCGCGCGCAGCTTGCGGATCTTCTGCTTGTATTCGAGCGTCGTGTAGCCGCGCTTCATCGCCGCGAGAATGCGGTCCGAGCCGGACTGCACCGGCAGATGCAGATAGTTCGCGAGTTGCGGAATGTCGCGGTACGCCTCGATCAGCGAGTCCTTGAACTCGACCGGATGCGAGGTCGTGAAGCGGATGCGCTCGACGCCCGCCACTTCGGCGACGTAGTAGATCAAGGTGCCGAGGTCGCACAGCGTGCCGTCCGACATTGGGCCGTTGTACGCGTTGACGTTCTGCCCGAGCAGCGTGATCTCGCGCACGCCCTGCTGCGCGAGGCTGCAGATCTCGCTCATGACTGATTCGAACGGCCGGCTCACTTCTTCGCCGCGCGTGTAGGGCACGACGCAGAAGGTGCAGTACTTGCTGCAGCCTTCCATGATCGACACGAATGCCGTGGCGCCTTCGGCGCGCGGCTCGGGCAGCGCATCGAACTTCTCGATCTCCGGGAAGCTGACGTCGACGACCGAACGGCCGGTCGACCTGAGCTCGGCGATCATGTCCGGCAGCCGGTGCAGCGTCTGCGGCCCGAACACGAGATCCACGTACGGCGCACGCTTCGTGATGCCGTCGCCCTCCTGGCTCGCGACGCAGCCGCCCACGCCGATCAGCAGGTGCGGCTTGGCCTTCTTGAGCTGCTTCCAGCCGCCGAGCTGCGAAAACACTTTCTCCTGCGCCTTCTCGCGCACCGAGCAGGTGTTGAGCAGCAGCAGGTCGGCTTGAGCCGGATCGTCGGTCAGCTCATAGCCCTGCGACTCACGAAGCACGTCCACCATCTTGGCGGAGTCGTACTCGTTCATCTGGCAGCCGAAGGTCCGGATATAGAGCAGAGGCATGGGGCGCTAAGAATAGAAGCGAGTGCGGGCAGCGGGTAGCCCGATTCCTCGCCAGGAGCTGTAGCTACGCCACGTAAGGGCCTGATTTTAACGGCTAACCGATACTCTAGAACGGAATATCGTCGTCGAACTCCCCACCCCCGCCACCGCCGCCCTCATCCACGGGCGCGGCCGAGCGATCTTCCTGGGCGGGAGCCGGCCGGGAGCTGCTACGAGGCTCGCTGGAGGCGCCACCGCCGCCGCCACGGCCCCCGAGCATCTGCATCTGGTCGGCGATGATCTCGGTCGTATAGCGGTCCTTGCCCTCTTTATCCTGCCATTTGCGGGTGCGGATCTTGCCCTCGATGTACACCTGCGAGCCTTTGCGCAGGTATTCGGCCGCGATCTCGCCCAGCTTGTCGTACATGACGACGCTGTGCCATTCGGTGCGCTCCTGCATGTCGCCCGTGGTGCGGTCCTTCCAGGACTCGCTGGTGGCGACGCGGATGTTGGTTACCGCCTTGCCGCTGGGCATGTAGCGCGTGTCCGGGTCGGCCCCGAGATTGCCCACCAGAATGACTTTGTTGACTCCGCGCGCCATGGCCCGACCCTCGTGAAAACAGGGGCGGGATTGTAGCGGGTGTGGGGTCGCTCAGCAGGGGGATTTCGGCCCCGGACATCCATTCTTTCTGGTCGAAAGCGGCCGAGGCCCTTTCGACAGCGTCCGTCAAAAGGCGTGGCTTTTGCCGGACTGTGTATATTGATCGATCCCGAACTGCCCTCAATTCCCGGCCCCGATGCCTTCCATCCTCATCCGCGGCGCTCGTACTCACAACCTGCGCAATATCGACCTGGAGTTGCCGCGGGACC
>DATENH010000079.1:0-20659 GCA_035275145.1 Steroidobacteraceae bacterium
CGCGCCAAACCGGTGCAGCGTCTGTGCTGTAAATCGCGGAATACGCGCATCGCGCGCTGGCAGCCGGCGAGCGCGACTGCTGAAAGGAGATCGGGTTCGCAGAATCCGGCGGAAATGAAAAGCCCCGCGGCACTTGCGCACCGCGGGGCCTTTTGTTGCTTCAGGCGAAGCCGGAGCGCTTTACCAGCGTCCGCCGCCGCCACCACCGCCACCACCGCCGCGGGGACCGCGACCACCACCGCCGCCGCCACCGCCGCCCTGCCGTTCCTGCGCCTCGTTGATACGCAGCGGACGGCCTCCCATGTCCTTACCGTTCAACGCCTGGATGGCACGCTGTGCGTCCGGACGCGGCATTTCCACGAAGCCGAAGCCGCGTGGACGACCGGTCTCGCGATCGTTGATCAGCGCCACCGACTCGACGGTGCCATGCTGCTCGAACAGCGCGCGCACCTGAGCCTCGTCTGCCGTGAACGGCAAGTTACCTACATAGATCCTCATAGAAGTACTAACTCTCTCTGCTGAAAAAGCCCCGAGCGCGGATGAACCCCCACTGCGAGGCCTGGTTACAAACGGGCTCCGCCCGGTTGCCTGCGTGCTCCCACAGCAGACAACGGTTGGCTCCCAGGCCCACGTTCGCGGTCTCGTCGGATTTTTCAGAAGTTGGCCGGAGGTTGGGTCTTCAATGACCCGGCTGGCCAAGCCAGAGAAAAAAGCGGGCAAAGGCACTACGAACGGCGCGGAATGTACGCCAAACAATTTGGCAAGGCAATCAGGCGCAGGCGCGTATAGGTATCTGTATACGCGAGACTTACAAGACTTCGAGCAGCTCTGTCAGCGAGCGCACCGTATACGATGCCGGCGCGATTTGCGGCGGCCACCCGCCGCCTTGGCGGTCGATCCAGATTGCGTGCATGCCGGCGCCGCGCGCGCCTTCGACATCGAGCAGCGGGTCGTCGCCGACGTACACGACTTCGTGCGCTTGCAGGTCGGTGCCCTCGATCACTTTGTGGAAGATCGCAGGATCGGGCTTGAGCGCGCCGACGAGCCGCGCGTTGACCGTGCGCTCGAAAAAATGTGCGAGGCCGATCTTGCCGATGTCCGCGTTGCCGTTGCTCGCGGTGAACAGCCGATAGCGCGCGCGCAATTGCTCCAGCGCCGGCAGGACGTCCGGATACAGGTCGACTTCGTTGCGCGCCTGGATGAACGCGTCGAACGCCTCCTCCGCCATTGCTTCGGCGTAGCCGAACTCCTTGGCGTGCTCACGCAACGTCTGCTTGCGCAGGAACGTGAAGTCGTGACGCATCTGCGGATGCGCGGCGGCAGTCTGTTCGCGCGCCGTGCGCATCATCTCCATGGTCATGTTCGCGACGACACGCGGGTAACGCTCCGCGAGGAAGTCGTACATCTTCTGCTCGGCGCGCATGATGACCGGCCACACGTCCCACAGCGTGTTGTCCAAGTCGAAACAGATTGCGCGCACCTTCACGCGCGCACCGCTGCTAGTCCGCGCTCCAAATCTGCTTTGAGATCGTCCAGGTGTTCCAGGCCGACCGAGATGCGCAGCAGGCCTTCGGTGATGCCGGCGCGCTCACGCTCGGCGACGGTGATGCGCGAATGCGTGGTGCTCGACGGGTGCGTGATCGTGGTCTTCACGTCGCCGAGGTTCGCGGTGATCGACATGAGTTTCGTCGCATCGATGAACGACCAGGCGCCGGCGCGGCCGTTGCCGACCTCGAAGGCAATGATGCCGCCGAAGCCACGCTGCTGGCGGCGCGCGAGCGCGTGTTGAGGATGCGATTCCAGTCCTGCGTAGTGAACCTTGCGCACGCCCTGCTGACGTTCCAGCCACCGCGCCAGCTCCAGCGCCGCTGCGGAATGCGCATGCATGCGCAGCTCGAGCGTTTCCAGACCTTTCAGGAACACCCAGGCGTTGAACGGGCTCATGCTCGGCCCGGCCGAGCGGATGAAGCCGAACACGTCGCGACCGACCAGCTCCTGGTTGCCGACGATCGCGCCGCCGACGCAGCGGCCTTGTCCGTCGAGATATTTGGTCGCGGAGTGAATCACCAGATCCGCGCCGAGCTCGAAAGGCTTCTGCAGTGCCGGCGTGCAGAAGCAGTTGTCCACCGCAAGCAGCACACCGCGCTCGTGCGCGATGTCGGCGAGCGCGCGGATATCGGCAATCGCGGACAATGGATTGGACGGCGTCTCGAGGAATGCGATGCGAGTGTTGGTGCGGATCGCTGCGCGCCACGCGTCGTTGTCGTCCGGCCGCACGTACGTGACCTCGACGCCGAACTTCGCCATGTAGCGATTGAGCAGCGCAATGGTCGAGCCGAACACGCTGTCCGAACAGACGATGTGATCGCCGGCCTTCAACAGCGCCATGCACATCGCGAGGATCGCCGCCATGCCCGAGCCCGTGCCGACGCAGGCTGCGCCGCCCTCCATCGCCGCCAGCCGCTCTTCGAAGCAGCGCACCGTCGGATTGGTGAAGCGCGAGTAGATGTTGCCCTTCTCGGTTTCCGCGAAGCGCGCCGCGGCCTCGGCGGCGTTGCGAAACACGTAGCTGGACGTGGTGAAGATCGGCTCCGCGTGCTCGCCTTCGTGCGTGCGCAGCTGACCGGCGCGGATGGCCAAGGTGGCAAGGTGTTGGTCTGACATAGGCACTTAGTTTAACTTCCTTGCCCTATGCTCACGCTCGTCATCGGCAACAAAGAGCTCTCCAGCTGGTCGCTGCGGCCCTGGCTGGTCCTCAGGCATTACGCCATCGAGTTCCGCGAGGTAAAGCTGCCGCTGGACACCCCGGAGTTCTTTGCGCAGATCGTCCGCTACTCCGGGGCGATGCGCGTGCCGGTGCTGCTGGAGGGCGACGCACACATCTGGGACTCGCTGGCGATCGTGGAATACCTGAACGAGAAGGTCGGCGGGCGGGCCTGGCCCGGCGACCCGATCCGGCGTGCGCACGCCCGCTCGGTCAGCGCCGAGATGCATTCCGGTTTCATGGCGTTGCGGCAGACCTGGCCAATGCACGCCACGGGCAGCAACCCGCACGTGCCGCTGCCTCCGGAAGGTCGCGCCGACGTCGCACGCGTGCAGGCGATCTGGGCCGACTGCCGCAAGAAGTACCGGGCGCTCGGGCCTTGGCTGTTCGGCGAGTTCTCGATCGCCGATGCCATGTACGCACCGGTGGTCCTGCGCTTCCGTCACTACGGAGCGAAAGATCTGAGTGCCGACTCGCAGGCGTACATGCAGCAGTGGCTGCAGGATGCGCACATGCGCGAGTGGATTGCCGAGGCGACCAGGGAAACAGGTCAGTAAGGGACTACGGCTGCCCCTGTATGAAGGGGCAATCTCGCTCGCTAGAATCGATCGCATGCGCTGGGCATCAGCAGTCGAAACCGATAGCAACCTGAGCTCGGCCGTGGAACGCGCCGCCGGCACCGTGTTCGCCGGTCTCGGTCGCCAGGAACCCGATCTGGTGTTCGTCTTCGTCGGCGCCGATCATGCGGCGCGCTTCGACGCCGTCAGCGACTTGCTGTTGCGCGAGTTCGAGAGCGCGTTCGTGTTCGGCTGCTGTGCCGGCGGCGTGATCGGCGGCGGTCGCGAGATCGAAGATCGGCCGGGCCTGTCGCTGACCGGCGCGCTGTTGCCGGGCGTGAAGTTCAAGGGCACGCACCTCGACGCCGCACAGGTGCCGCCGGTGTTCGCCGAAGCCCGCGTCTGGGAAGACGCCTTGCGCATGACGGCGAATCAACAACCCGCGTTCCTGCTGCTCGCCGACCCGTATAGCTTCGAGACCGAGACGTACGTTCGCGGCCTCGACCGTGTCTACCCGCTTGCGCCGAAGATCGGCGGCCTCGCCAGCGGCGCGCGCCAAGTCGGCGGCACCGCGCTGTATCTCGGCAACCAGGTCTATCACTCGGGCTGCATAACGCTCGCGCTGACCGGCAACATCGAGATCGATGCAGTCGTCGCGCAAGGCTGCCGGCCGGTCGGCGAGCCGATGTTCGTCACGATGGCGCACGAGAATCTGATCCGCGAGCTCGACGGCCGCCCGCCGCGCGAAGTGCTGGCGCGGCTGTTCGAACGGCTGCCCGCGGTCGACCGCGAGCTGTTCAGCCAATCGCTGTTCCTGGGCCTCGCGATGCGCACCGACGCGAGCGAATACCTGCCGGGCGACTTCCTGATCCGCAACATCCTCGGCATGGATCCGCAGAGCGGCGCGCTGTGGGTCAGCGCCAACGTGCCCGGCAACAGCGTCGTGCAATTCCATCTGCGCGATGCGCAGACCTCGGCCAATGACCTCGTTCGTACGCTCACCGGATATGGCGCCTCGCGTCCGGTGCAACCCGACGCGGGTGCACTGCTGTTCTCCTGCCAAGGTCGCGGCCTGGAGCTGTACGGTCAACCCGATCACGACAGCAATGCGTTCCGGCGACTGGTCGGGGATGTTCCGCTCGGCGGGTTCTTCTGCAGCGGCGAGATCGGCCCGATCCACAACGCCACCTATCTGCACGGCTATACCAGCGCGTTCGCGGTGTTCAGAGAGAAAAAATAGAAGGCTGTGGGCTGTGGGCTGTAGGCTGTAGCCAGAGAAAAACCGGAGTTCGTTCAATGATCGTTTCGCGTTCGCTGGTAGCGTCGTGGATGGCGCTCGCATTCGTTTGCACGGCCGCCATGGCGGCCGAGCGTCATCCGTTCTCGGTCGAGGATCTGGTCCGGCTGAAGCGCGTGTCCGATCCTGCTCTGTCACCCGACGGCAAGACGGTCGCGTTCGTGTTACGCGAGACCGACCTGGCGGCGAATCGCGGCCGTCAGGACCTGTGGTCGCTCGATCTCGCGACCAAGGGCGCGCAGCCGCGGCGTCTCACGACGAGTCCCGAGAACGACAACTCGCCGCAGTGGTCGCGCGACGGCCGTTACATCTACTTCCTGTCTGCGCGCAGCGGCTCGACGCAGGTGTGGCGCCTTGCCGCCGCTGGCGGCGAGTCGGAGCAGGTGACGACTCTGCCGCTCGACGTCGGTTCGTTCCAGGTGGCGCCGGACGGCGGGCGGCTGGTCGTTTCGCTCGACGTCTTCGCGGACTGCGACGATCTCGCGTGCAGCACGGACCGTCTCAAGCAGACGGCGGACTCCAAGGCGACGGGACGAATTTACGACCGCACGTTCGTGCGTCACTGGGACACGTGGAGCGACGGCCGCATCTCGCAGCTGTTCGCGCTCCGCATGGAGAACGGCCGCGCAATCGAGCCGGTCTCGCTGACCAAGACGCTGGATGCGGATGTGCCGTCGAAGCCGTTCGGCGATGCGAGCGAGTACACGTTCTCGCCCGACGGCAGCAAGGTCGTGTTCGATGCGCGCGTCAAGGGCACGTCGGAGCCGTGGTCGACGAACTTCGATCTGTACGAAGTGAGCATCGACGGTGGCGAGCCGCGCAATCTCACCGCCGACAATCCGGCGTGGGATGCGCAACCGGTGTACTCGCCTGACGGCAGCACTCTCGCGTGGCGCGCGATGCAGCGCCCGGGCTTCGAGGCCGACCGCTTCCACATCGTGCTGATGGATGTGAAGACCGGTCAGCGCCGCACGCTGGCGCAGGATTGGGACCGTTCGGTCGACCAGATCGCGTTTTCGCCGGATGGCAAGACGCTCTACGCCGTAGCGGATCACTTCGGCCAGCGCCCGGTGTGGGCGATCGAGGTGAAGACCGGCAAGCCGACCATGCTCACCGGCCCCGGGCACGTCGATTCGTTCGCGGTCGGCGAAAAAGAAATCGTGTTCGCCGTGTCGACGTTGAAGTCGCCGGCGGAACTGTACGCGGTCACGCTGAAGGGCGGCGACCTGCGCGAGCTGCCGCGCATGAACGCCGACGCTTTGACGGCTGCGAACATCGGTGAGCCCGAGCAGTTCACGTTCGCGGGTGCGAACGACGAGACCGTTTACGGCTACGTGATGCGGCCGGCGAACTTCGACGCGCGCCGCCGCTACCCGGTGGCGTTCATCGTGCACGGCGGACCGCAATCGTCGTTCGCCAACGCCTGGAGCTATCGCTGGAATCCGCAGACCTACGCCGGCGCCGGCTACGCTTCGATCTTCATCGACTTCCACGGCTCGCCCGGCTACGGCCAGGCGTTCACGGATTCGATCAGCAACGACTGGGGCGGCAAGCCGCTCGAGGATCTGCAGAAGGGCCTGAAGGCCGCGTTGGCGAAATTTCCGTGGCTCGACGGCGAGCGCATGTGCGCGCTCGGCGCTTCGTACGGCGGCTACATGATGAACTGGATCGCCGGCAACTGGAACGAGCCGTTCAAGTGCATCGTCAGCCACGCCGGCATCTTCGACACGCGCGGCATGGGCTACATGACCGAGGAGCTGTGGTTCAGCGAATGGGAGAACGGCGGCACGCCGTGGGACGTGCCGGCGAACTACGAGAAGTTCAATCCGCAGGGCCATGTCGCGAGCTGGAGCAAGCCGATGCTGGTGATCGCCGGCCAGCTCGACTATCGCATCCCCTATTCGCAGAGCCTGTCGATGTTCAACGCGCTGCAGCGGCGCGGCATTCCGAGCCGGCTGCTGATCTACCCGAACGAGAATCACTGGGTGCTCAAGCCCGCGAACAGCATCCAATGGCATCGCGAAGTCGAGAAGTGGCTCGACCAGTGGACCGGTGCCGCGAAAGAAAAAGGAGCGGAGTGACATGCGCCTGTCTCGCCCGCGAGTTGCCCCGCTGCCGCCGAACGAATGGAACGACGAGCAGCGCGAGTTGCTGACCCGCGGCAGTCCGCCGCGTGTGCTCAACGTGTTCGCGACGCTGATCCGGCATCAGGACCTGTATCGCCGCTGGATGCCGTTCGCGAATCACGTGCTGTTCAAGTCCACGCTGCCGCCGCGCGAGCGCGAGATGGCGATCCTGCGCGTCGGCTGGCTGTGCCGCTCGGGTTACGAGTTCCATCAACACACGCGCATCGGCAAGCAATGCGGGCTGAGCGACGCGGAGATCGAGCGGCTGAAAAGCGCGCCGGATGCGCCGGGCTGGACCGAGGCGGAAGCGGCACTGCTGCAAGCGGTGGATGATCTGCACGGCGATCAGTTCATCAGCGATGCGACGTGGCAGCGCCTTAGCAAGCACTACGACACGAGGCAGGTGATCGATCTCGTGTTCGCCGTCGGCCAATACACGCTGGTGTCGATGGCGCTGAACTCTTTCGGCGTGCAGATCGAGAGCTGAGATGACCGAGCGCGATCCCGCGACCGTGTGGACGCCGCCGGAAGCGACAGGCGGCACACCGGGACGCAGCCGGCTCGCGGGACGGAGGATTCTCGTGGTCGGCGCCGGCACGCAGCCCTGCGACGATGCCGATGCGCCACTCGGCAACGGACGCGCGATTGCTGTTCTGTGCGCGCGTGAGGGAGCCGCGGTCGCATGCGCGGATCGCGACGAAGAAGCTGCCCGAGATACTGCTCAACGCATTACGAGCGAAGGCAATCGCGCGACCGTCGTCGTCGCCGATGTATCCGATGAAGCTGAATGCGCCCGCGTCGTTGCCGATGCAGCAGCATCGCTGGGCGGTCTGGACGGCGTCGTCGTCAACGTCGGCATCGGCTACGGTCGCGGGCTGGAGGGGACCGAAGCGGCCGCGTGGGATCTGACGTTCGCGATCAATTTGCGCGCGCATTTCCTCATCGCACGCGCAGCGCTGCCGCGGCTGCAAGCCGGTGGAGCGATGGTATTCGTAAGCTCGATTGCCGGGATCAAGCCGGGGACGGGCATTCCGGCGTACGACGCGTCGAAGGCCGGACTAGCTGGACTGTGCCGGCACGTCGCGTTCGAAGGTTCACGGCGCGGGATCCGCGCAAACCTGGTCGTGCCGGGACTGATCGACACGCCGCTAGGAAGAGTTGCGAGCAGAGGAAGACCGTCGCGCGCGACGACGACAGTGCCGCTGGGGAGGCAAGGGACGGCGTGGGAGGTGGCGTATGCGACGGTGTTCTTGTTGGGAGGAGAAGCGAGCTACGTCACCGGACAGCAGATCGTCGTCGATGGCGGGTTGTCTGCTCTGAGATGAAGAGTCAGGCTTTAGCCTGACTCTTATGACTCCCCATCGCGCCACGCCGCCTGGTAATTCGTCCCGCTCCGGATGATCTGCTCCAGCAACGACGCGTAATCCACCCCCGCCGCCTTCGCCGAATCCGCGTAATCCTCCTCCCTGCTGATATTCGGATTCGCATTCGCCTCCAGCACGAACACGCTGCCATCCGGCCGCATCCGAAAATCCATGCGCGCATAGCCACTGAGATACAGCGCGCGAAAAATTCGCTTCGACAACTTGTCGAGATACGCCGCCGCACCATCCGGCAGCGACTGTGCCGCGCCGGTGTTGATGCCGTGCTTCTTCTGATAGCGCCGATCCCACTTCACCTTGCGCGTCGCGATGCCGGCCATCACCTCCGGCAGCGTGCCGAAATCCATCTCCCACACCGGAAACGTGCGCAGCCGGTCGTTGCCGAGCACTCCGACATACAGCTCGCGCCCCTCGATGTACTCCTCGATCAGCGCGTCCGACTTGGTCTGCTCGTGGATGAACTCGATGCGCTCCTTGAGCTTGTCGGCGTCGCCGACGATCGAGGCCTGCGCGATGCCGAGCGACGCATCCTCGGTGACGGATTTGACGAACAGCGGAAACTTCAGCTTGCGCGAGGCGCGGTAGCGCTGGCCGCGGCGGATCACGGCGAAGCCGGGCGTCGGGATGCGGTGATAGGAGAGGATCTGCTTCGACAACGCCTTGTCGCGCGAGATCATCATGCCGCGCGGATTGCAGCCGGTGTACGGCAGCTTCATCAGCTCCAGGAACGCGACCACGTACTGGTCGTAGGTGACGATGCCCTGAAACTCTTCCAGCAGGTTGAATGCGACGTCCGGCTTCCAGTCGGTGATCGCCGTGCGCAGCTCGCCGAGATTGTCGCCGAGGCCGAGCGCGCGCACGGTGTGCCCGGCCTTCTCCAGGTTCGCCACCACGTCGTACTCGGTCCGGAACTCGTCGATCTCCTTGTCGCTGTAGCCCTTCAGGCTCGCCGGCGGCACCAGGCTTTCGTGCATCAGGACCAGCACGCGCAGGGGTTTCATAAGGTGTAGCGCTCGCGATCCCGCTTCAGGATGTCGATCAGAATCCGCTCCAGCACTCCCACCACTGCCCGCTTCGCCTCCCGCTTCGAGGTATCGAGCACCAGATCCAGCTCGCGGCTACGACGGATGACCGTGCGCAGCACATGGTGCACGAGATACGGGTACAAACGCGAGCGCCGCATGAGCAGGCGCTCGAGCTGCGGGCGGACCTGGCGCAGGAACGCGCTCGCCGGCATGCGCTTGCCGCCTTTGCGTTGCTTGCCGAACACGCGCTTCAGCCGCAGATCGTAGGCATCCGGCTTGTCGAACTCGTAGCGGGCGCGCTTGCGCCGATAGTGCTCGCCGAGCGTGATGCTGTTGTCGCTGAGCGGCTCGATGAGGTCCTGGTTGCGCACGATGGGCTGCAGGCCGCTGATGTGCGCCATCAGCTTGTCGACGTACTCCAGCTTGCGCAGCGCCGGCCAGCCTTGATACTCGCGCCGCCAGCGCGCTCGCGGCTGCAGCCACACGGCGAAGGTTTCGGCCCAGTCCTCGGTGGGATGGCTCTGCGCATACCAATGACCGAGGTGCAGCACGAAGTCCTGGCTTGCGGGGCGCGGCCGATAGATGTCCGGATAGGGACGCGACGCCCTGCCGAACGTGCGCCGCCAGCCTTTGCGCCGGCGCAGCCGGTAAGCGTTGTCGAGCGCGTGGCCGATTTCATGCCGCAGGATGCGCGTCAGCCAATTGGCATTGCCGCCTTCGACTTCGCCCATGAAGCGTCGCTCGAGGCGCTGCAGGCGCGGATGAGCCATGTAGAACGGCACCGCGATGCCCGGCACGCCGTCCGGAGAGAACCATTCTTCGGAGAGCCACAGGTGCGGCCGGAATCGGATGCCACGAGCGCGCAGGCTGCGGCTGATCTCGCGCATCTGCCGCTCGATCTCGGAATTGCGCAGTGTCAGTCGCAGATCGCAGAAGCGGGTTCGTAGCAGCTCGGCGTCGGAGAGGCGCGTCCAGGCTGGTTGGCGTTTACGTCGGGAGCGCGCTGCCATCGTTCAACCCAGCAGATGACGCGCCAGCGAACGCAGCGGCGCATCCTCGGCGAGCTGTCGTCGCCATTCGGTGGGGATGGAATCGATGCCGTAATGCGCGCCGGCAAGCGCGCCGCACAGCGCCGCGGCCGCGGGCGAGCTCGGCGTCGTCGCGACCTGGAGCAAGGCGTCCGACGCCGTCGCCGTATTGCCGAACGCTGCCAACGCCGCGCGCGTATCGGTCATCGCATTCGTAGTCCCGTCCGCTTCGCGGCGCGACTTGCGCTCGATCAGATTCCTCACCGGCACCTTGAGCACCCGCTGATGCATCAACTCGAGCGCCGGACCGTTGAACGCCACCAGCGTTGCTTTGTCCAGGCCGGCAAGCGCATCGGTGAACAGCGCAGACCAGAGCCGGCACAAGTCCAGCACGACGGGCGCCTGCTGAGTCGTGCGCGACGCCTCGGCTGCCATGTCGATCGCGCGCAGCGGATCGGTGCGCAGATAAAGAGCGGCAGCGAGCGTGCGCGGCAGCGAGTGCGGATCGAGATTCTTCGGGTCATGCGTGCCGGCATTCGGCTTGCGCGACCATTGCCACACGCCGAGTGCGCGTTTCAACTCGGCCGGTACCGCGACGTCGGCGCTACGCGTCCACTGCAGATAGCGCTGCATCTGATCTTCTGGATTGTGCGCCCCCGAGCCGAGCAGGCTTTCCGCAAGAGCACGAGTCATCGCGGTGTGCGCGCCAGTACGCAACGAGCTGCGCTCGCGCATGACTGCAACCAGCGTCGCCGCATCGAAGCTGCTCTGGGCGACCAGCAGGCCGAGTGCATCGCCGAGCGCGAGGCCGACGAGCGCTCCTTCGTAGCGCGGTCCCATCCCGAGCTGTGCAACTGCGCCCGCTGCAGGCTCGTACCATCGCAGCACGTAGTCGACTTGCTCCGTCGTTTCCGGAATCGTCGGCCAGCGCCGCGAGCGCGCGGACTGCTGCCACAACCCTTGCAGACGCTCGTAGGCCTCGTCGTTCGCCAGTCCGCTGCGAACGAGATGGCAACCGACGGCGGTTCCCGTGCGACCGATGCCGGCACGGCAATGCAGATACACGCACTGGCCGGCGCGCAGCTCGCTGTCGATCAGGTCGAGGACCCGGGCCATGTGCGCAGGGGACTCGGGAACGCTGTGGTCGACGATGGGCAGGCGTCGATAGCGCACGCGCTGCTCGGCCAGGGGCAGCAGGTTGTCGTAGTCGGGCAGCTCGCCCTGCTCGGTGAGATCGATGAAGCTGGTGATGCCCGCAGCCAGCAACCGCTGCACACGCTCCATGGCATCGGCACGCGACATCGAGCCGGGATACTCCCCGGCGAGCAAGCGGCCCGGCTGCACCCAGTAACAGTTCGGAATGGGGGTCGAGAGGTCCCTGTTCATCGGCCGGCGAATGATACGGATGCAGGCGGAGCGCGAATAGGGCGCACCCGACTTCTGCCCTGGCGCCCGAGCCTGTAGTCTGTGCAGCCAAATAACGATCCCTCCCCGCCGAGGCCCCATGTCGCCATTGCGCCGCCTGTTCGCCGTCCGCCCCGTCGAAGCCATCGTCGCCGAGCTGGACAGCGCACCGCCGCTGAAGCGCGTGTTGACAGCGAGCTCGCTGACCGCGATCGGACTGGGCTCCACGATCGGCACCGGCATTTTCATCCTGACCGGCACGGTCGCCGCGAATCACACCGGTCCGGCGCTGACGCTGGCGCTGCTGATCGCGGCTTTCGGCTCGACCCTTGCGGCGATCTGCTACTCGGAGTTCGCCGCCATGATCCCGGTGTCCGGTAGCGCGTACACGTACGCCTACTGCACGCTCGGTGAGTCGATCGCCTGGATCATCGGCTGGAACCTCTCGCTCGAATACCTGATGTCGGCATCCGCGGTCGCCGTCGGCTGGTCGCAGTACGTCGTCAACATACTCGCCGGCTGGGGCATTCACTTCCCTGCGGCGCTCACCAATGCACCGCTGGACAAAGGCACCGACAGCTTCCTCGCGACGACCGGCGCCATCATCAATCTGCCGGCCGTGCTGATCGTGCTGGCGCTCGGCTGGATCCTGTACATCGGTATCAAGGAATCGGCCACCGCGAACAGCATCATGGTGTGGATCAAAGTCGCGGTGATCGTGATCTTCATCCTGGCCGGCATCAGCTATGTCGACACTGCCAACTGGCACCCCTACCTGCCGGCCAACACCGGCAAGGACGGCGAGTTCGGCATCAGCGGGCTGCTGCGAGGCACGGCAATCATCTTCTTTTCGTACGTCGGCTTCGACGCTGCATCGACCACCGCGCGCGAGACGCGCAATCCGCAGCGCGACGTACCGCTCGGCATCCTGGGCGCGCTGGTCATTTCAGCGATCCTGTATGTCGCGATGTCGGCAGTGCTGACCGGCATGGTCCCGTACACGAAGCTCGGCGTCGATGCGCCGGTCGCAGTGGCGCTCGACGCGCATCCGCAGCTCGGCTGGCTCAGCTCGCTGGTGAAGATCGGCGCCATCGTCGGCATGACTTCCGTGATCCTCATGTCGATGCTCGGCCAGCCGCGCATCTTCCTCGCGATGGCCGACGATGGGCTGCTGCCGCCAAGCATGCGCAAGGTGCATCCGAAGTACCGCACGCCGCACATCGCCACTGCGATCACGACAGTTCTCGCCGCGGTGATCGCCGGGCTGTTCCCGCTCAACATCCTCGGCGAGCTGATCTCGATGGGCATCCTGCTCGAATTTACCGGCGTGTGCATCGGCGTGCTGGTGCTGCGGTATACGAAACCGAACCTGCAGCGGCCGTTTCGCGTGCCGGCGGCTCAGGTCACGTGCGTGCTCGGCGCGCTGATCTGCGGCGGCATCACGTATTTCCTGCCGCACGAGACCTGGCTGCTGTTCCTGATCTGGTCGATCATCGGCTTCTCGATCTACGGCCTGTACGGCTACCGCAACAGCCGCATGCGTGCGGCAGGGAAGTAGCGCTTGAAATGGCTGGGATGATCCCGATGCTGCTGACTCCCAGCGAGGAAATCCCCATGCGCCCCAAGCCCGTCCCGTCCACCTCCGCCGCCGGCTACGACCTCCGCCCGCTCAGCGCCGCTCAGCGCGACCAACTCGCTGAAGCCCTCTCCCCCGAGGAGCGCCGCGTGCTGCTCCACCAGGGCACCGAAGCGCCCTTCTGCGGCACCTTGCTCAACAACAAGAAGGACGGCCTCTACGCGTGCCGCCTGTGCGGTCTGCCGCTGTTCAAGGCCGATGCGAAGTTCGAGTCGGGCACCGGTTGGCCGAGCTTCACTCAGCCGTTCGACCCCGATCACATCGCGGAGCTCGTCGACGAGAGTCACGGGATGATCCGCACCGAAATACGCTGCCGCCGCTGCGACAGCCACCTCGGTCACGTGTTCGACGACGGCCCGCGCCCGACGCGCCGGCGCTATTGCCTGAACTCGGTGTCGATGGAGTTCTATCCGACGGGAACTGCGCCCGAACAGAAGGTAGCGAGCTTGTAGGTCAGGCCTCGCCCTTGTGCCCGCGATGCTGGCTCGACGTGATTCGATCCAGCACGCCCATCATCACCGCCGAGACGACGAACGTGAGGTGGATGATCACGAACCACATCAGCGCGGACTCCCGGCCCTCGCGGATGAGATCGTCGGCTTCCATGAAGCGCCTGAGCAGGTGGATCGAGGAGATCGCGACGATCGACGAGGCAACTTTCAGCTTCAGCGAGTTCGCGTCGAGCTTGCCGAGCCAGCTGAGCTTCTCACCGCCCTGGTCGACATCGAGCGCCGAGACGAAGTTCTCGTAGCCCGAGAACATCACCATCACAATCAGGCTGCCGACCAGCACCATGTCGACGAGCCCGAGCAGCACCAGCACCAGCTCTGCCTCGCTCTGCGCGAACACCTCCGTGAGCAAGTGGAACAGCTCCATGAAGAACTTGACGCCGAGCGCGACCAGCGCGAGCGACAGGCCGAGATAAACGGGCGCGAGGATCCAGCGGCTGGCGAACAGCAGCTTCTCGATTGTTCTTTCCATCATGGGCGCGGATTAAATCACACCGCGCGCTTCACTTCTTGCGCGCGATGTCGTCGTCTGCGACGGGGAATGTCGGGAACGCCTCGCGGAACTGCAGCCAGGCGCGATCGGCCTCGTCGACCTTGCCGGCGCGGCGCAGCTCGCGAATCTCTACGAGCCATTTCGCCGGATCGGAGTGATCCACGTCCTCGTCCGCAGCCGGCCGCGACTCGCTGCTGAGCGCGGAACCCGAGATCGTGCCGCGCGGACCGGCGGTACGTCCCGCGGGGCGCCGTGCACGAGTGCCGGTCACCGAGACCGAGCTCAGATCGTCACTGGAGTAATCCGCTTCGGCGGGCGCGGCCTCCTTGCGCGCCGGGGCGGTCGCGACCGCTCCAGCGAAAGCCGGCTGTTCGGACGCGACCTGCGGCGCAGGCGAAGGCGATGTGGCCGTCAGCCCGCTGAGCGTTTGCGCATCCGCTCTGACTTCCTCGGGCGCGGCTGCGTTCGAGCGCTCCGACTCCTTCTTGGCGAGCACCGCAGGTGGCGGCGCTGCGGGTGCGGACGCAGGCGCGGCCGGCGGTTCCGGCGCGAACGCCGGCTTTTGATTGTCTCGTTTGGATTCCGGGGGCTGTTGCGCGACCTGATCCTCCAGCTTGGCCTGCTCCGCCTGTTCCAGCAGCTTGCGCTCAACGAGCTGTCGCTCCCGAGCCAGTTGCTCCTGATCCGGCCGGACCTTGTCAGCGGCTGCGGGTTGAGTCAGGTACGAGGTGTCGTTCTGCGGGCCGCTCTCGATGACGATCGTCACCGCCAACACGACCGAAGCTGCGAGCGCCACGGGCGCGCCCCAGCGCAGCCATGAACGCGAGCGCCCGCCGCCCTTCGCGACAGCAACGCGCGCTTCGTCGAGTACGCGACGATCGAGCTCGGGCGGCACGTCCTCGCGGCCGAGCTCGCGGTAGCGCTGCGAAATATCCGAGCCCCCTTTCAGGTACTCGTCCAGCGCTTTGATGTCGATCGGCTCGCTCACGATTGCACACTGGGCTCGAGTTGACGGGGACGATGCTGGCGCAATGCGCCGCGCAGCTTGCCCACCGCATAACGCAGTCTGCTCTTCGCAGTTTCCATCGCAACACCGGTAATGCGGCCGATCTCTTCGAGCGTCAGACCGCTCTCTTCGTACAGCACGAACACGTCGCGCTGTTCCGGCGGCAACTCGGCGAGCGCGCGCCGGAAATCGCTGCGCACCTGCGCTTCGGACAGCGCCGCATCCGGCCGCTCGTGCTCCGCCGCGCCGATCTGCTCGGCGATCTCGTCGACGTCCTGCGCGGCGTTCTCGTGCGGCCGGCCGCTGCGGCGGAAATAATCGACCGCGCAATTGTGAGCGATGCGGAACAGGAACGTGTTGAACTGCGCCCTCGCCTCGTAACGGCTGCGACTCGCGATCACTTTGCTCCACACCTCCTGAAACAGATCGTCGGCGACCTCGCGCCGGCCGCACATACGCTGCAGGTAGCGGTACAGCGGTCCCTTGTGGCGCTCGTACAGGAGCTCGAACGCTCGCGCGTCGCCGTCCCGGTAGCGCAGCATCAATGTCGCGTCGTCCGTGATGGCGACAGCGGCCGGCGCAGCGAGCGCAGCCGCGCCGCCGGGCAGCGCCCCGTCGATACCGGCGGCGCTGCTCACTGCACCTTGCTGACTAGGTACGGAGCCGAGATCCATGCACGCAAGCGTAACCGAGTTCTTGCCCTCTGGAATCAGTGTGCGATATCGCTGACCTGCGCCGCTTCCTTGGGCGTCAGCGATTCCGCCAGCTTCACCAGCGATACGAATTCGCGACGGTAACCCTGCGGGTCGTCGCCCATCGCACCGCGCGCCAACTGTTCGATGTCGCCGTAGCCGAAATTGCCGACATACTTGCCGCCGCGGAGCATTTGACCGAAGGCCGCCACGCTCGCGGCAAAGCGAAAGTCAGGGGATAGCCGTTCGAGCGTGGCGACCGAAGTCTTGGCGATCGGGTATTCGAGCAACTGGCTCGTATCCGCGTCCGGCTTCTTGTAGCGCAGCCGCACGAACGCAAGCTCGTTGCTGGCGTGCGCATCCTTCGCGGCCGCCCGCTGCCCGTAGCGCAGCGGGTCGACATGACCCGCCTTGCCGACCGGCACGACCTCGTAGAGCGCGGTCACGCGGTGCCCCGCACCGATCTCGCCCGCGTCCACCTTGTCGTTGTTGAAGTCCTCGCGCGCCAGCATGCGGTTCTCGTAACCGATCAGCCGATACTCGAGCACCGCCGCCGGATTGAACTCGACCTGGATCTTCACGTCCTTGGCGATCGTGAACAGCGTCGACGACAGCTCGGACACTAGCACCTTGCGCGCCTCCGACAACGTGTCGACGTACGCGTAGTTGCCGTTGCCGGCGTCGGCCAGCCGCTCCAGCAACTGATCGTTGTAGTTGCCGGTACCGAAGCCGAGCGTCGTGAGCGCGACGCCGCCGCCGCGCTGCCGCTCGGCCATGTCGACCAGCGCTTCGAAATTCACGACGCCGACGTTGAAGTCGCCGTCGGTCGCGAGCACGACGCGGTTGATGCCGCCTTTGATCTGCGCATCGTGCGCAAGCTGGTACGCGCGCTCGATGCCTTCCGCGCCGTTGGTCGAGCCGCCCGCTTCGAGACGGTCGATCGCTTCGCGGATCTTCGTTTTCTGATCGCCGGGCGTCGGTTCCAGCACCACGCCGGAGCTGCCGGCATATACGACCATCGACACGCGGTCGCGCGCGGTGAGCTGGTCGGTGAGCATGCGGAACGCGTTCTTCAGCAGCGGCAGCTTGTCGGGCGATTGCATCGAGCCCGACACGTCGATCAGGAACACCAGGTTCGCCGGCGGCCGCTCGGCCGCCGCGACTTCGAATCCCTTGATGCCGATCTTCATGAGCAGCGCCTGCGGATTCCACGGCGCCGGCGCCACTTCAGTGGCCACGCGGAACGGCACGTCGCGGCTCGCCGGCGGCACATAGCTGTAGTCGAAGTAGTTGACCATCTCTTCGACGCGCACTGCATCCTGCGGCGGAAGCTGGCCGGCGTTGAGGAAGCGACGCACGTTGGCGTACGCGCCGGTGTCGACGTCGATCGAGAAGGTCGAAATGGGTTGTTCGGCGACGAGGTGAACCGGATTGTCGTCGAGGTGCTGATAGCGCTCGGTGTTCTGCGGCTGCTGGTAGACGGGTGCGGTGACGTAGCTGCCCGCGATCAGGCCGGAGACCTTGGCAGTAGCGATGCTCGTCGGCAAAACGCCCTGGGTTTGCTGCTGCGCGCGCGCCAGCTCGGCGACCGCGGCATAGTCCGCGAGCTTCCGCTCCTCTTCCTTCGGCGCCGCGACCTCGACTTCCCGAGCGGTGGGCTGCGTTTCGGGGCCCTGCCGGCCTGCAGCAACCTGGTTCTCGTCACTCCGGCTCTCGTCACGATGAGCGGCACAGGCCGCTACGATGGCAGCCACGAGCATCAGCGAGCCGCCGCGCGCGATCCGATTCATGGAGGTTCCTCGTTACAGGCGCCAGCCGCGCCCTGGGGTTACTAACGAGGAGCCGGGGTGGAAGGGTTAAGGCAGTTTCCACAGCAGCTCATCGAGCTGCTCATCCCGCGCCGGCCAGCCATAACGCCGCAAATCGACCCTTCCGTCCACGAACACCACGCCCTCCGCCTCCAGCTTATGTCGCTGCCGCTGATAGGCATCGCTCCCCGTGGGAAAAGAAATACGACCGCCGGCATTGATGACGCGATACCACGGCAACCCTCGCCCCGACGTCTGCCGCAGCACGGTTCCGACCATCCGCGCACGCCGCGGCAGTCCCGCGACTTCTGCCACGTTGCCGTAGGTGCAGACCTTGCCGCGAGGAATGCGGCGCACCGCCGCGAGAATCATTTCGGGAACCGACTGGTTGACGGTTACAGGCGCGCGCTTGACCCGTGCGGCTTTCTTTTTCGCTTTCTTCTTCGCCTGCTTCAAATCGGTACCCGGTCGTGCATGGTCTCCTGCGACCGGTCGGCGCGATCCGGATTACGCCGCCGCTCGCCGCCGGTGAGCGCGATGCCGAGCGCAGCGATGAACGGCAGCACGCGCTCCAGGAAATCGCCGGGCGAGTCAGGCAGCAGATGAAAGACCAGCGAGAGGAGAAAGCCGGCCCACATCGCACCGAGCGTCGAGCCGGGGCGAATGCGCTTGCCGCTGAGGCGCACCAGCACCAGCGGCCCGAGCGATGCGCCGAGCGCAGTGAACGCGAACATCGCATGATCGACGAGCTGGCTCGGCGAGTAGAGCAATACCATGCACGCGAGGATCGCAGCCACCAGCAACATGCCGCGCAGCCACTGCAACGAAGGCTGCGATGCCGGGCGCCGCAAGTCCACGGCAAGCCCGCTCGCGATCACGAGAAGCTGGCTGGCAATCGCGGAAATTACTGCAGCGGCGAGCCCGACGACGATCAGCGTCGCGAGCCAGGGCGGCAGCAGTCGACTCGCGATCACCGCCAGCGATTGCTCGGGATGCTCGAGCCCCGAGTAGAGAATTCGCGCGCACCAACCGCAGAACACCACAGCCGCGAGCAGGATTGCGATCCACAGAGGTGCAACCCAACGCGCGATGCGCAGCGTCGCCTCGTCCTTCGCCGCCATGAAGCGGCTCAGGGCATGCGGCTGACCGCACATCGCGAGCCCCAGACCGACGACCCCGGCCGCGAACGCGATCGCTGCGACGCCGGTCTTGCCGTCGAACCAGTTGGTCGCTTCGGGACCGATGGTGGTGAAGGCCATCTTCAGCTCGGACAGTCCGCCCGTGGCGATCAAGGCCGGCAGCGGCAGGAACAGCGCGACTGCGATCAGCACGACGGCTTGAATCGCGTCGATCATGCTCGCCGCACGCATGCCGCCGGCGAACACCGTCGCCGTCATCGTCGCCAGCGCCAGCAGCAGAACGTTCGTCGTGCTGAGGCCGACGTCGTTGAGCATCACACCGGCGAACTGCAAGATCGCTGCGATCTGCAGCAACAGCATCAGCATCAGGATGAACACGGCGGAGCGCACGACGAGCGGCTGCAGGCGATCGCCCGCATCGACACCCAGCAAATGAATGACCGTGATGCCGCCCGAGCCAATGGACGCGGCGCGCAGCCGCGGCGCCACGAACCACATGTTGACGACGCAACCGAAGACGACCGCGGCCCAGATCCACGCAGCGGACAGGCCCCAGAGAAATGCGGCTGCAGCCACGGTCATCAGCATCCAGGCATTTACGCCGGTCGCCGCGTAGCTGAGCGTGACCAGCCAGGGACCGAGGCGGCGATTGGCGATGGCGAAATCCGCGGCGTTGTGCGTGCGCCGGGCGGCCCACGTCATGATCGACAGCAGCGCCGCCAGCAACGCGAGCAAGGTCAGCAGAGCTGTAGCGGATCGCGTCATGGGAGGGGCGATGCTACACGAGAACGAAATTCAGCGCGCCTGCAGCCTCTGCCGCGCCGTATCCAGCGTGCGACAGACGGCTTCCGCCGCGACCGTGAGGCGCGTGGTGGCGCGCGCGATGTCGTCCGAGCGCAGCGTATAGACATTTCCCGTACGCACCGCCTCGATGTGGCGCCAGCGTGCCCACTCCGCGGCGGCGTCCGGAACCGTGTCGTCGGTCGAGATGATTGCTTGCGGATTTGCCGCAATCACCGCCTCGACGCTGATCGCCGGCGCCAGCGCGTTGAGATCGGCGAATACGTTGCGGCCGCCGCACAGCTCGACGATCTCGCTGATGATCTGCCGGCCGTTCACCGTGTACAGCGGCCGATCGTCCACTTCGATGAACACCCGCAGCGGCGCTCGATCGCGGTAGGTGTCGCGCAGCTGCTGAATGTGGCGCTCGTAGTCGGCGGCAGCGCGCTCGGCAACATCGCTCGTGCCCGCGAGGCGGCCGATCTCGCGCAGCACTGTCGCGACGTCAGCGAGACGTTGCGTCTGAAAGGAAACCACCGGCAGCTTCAGCGCGCGGATGCGCTCGATCGTCGGCGCGGGAGTACCTGATTCCCAGACCAGTACTGCCTCGGGCCGCAGTGCAATCAAGCGCTCCAGATCGACGCGGAACGCGTCGCCAATGCGCGGAATCGAGCGCGCGGCGTCGGGATGATTGCTGTACTCGACGGTTGCGACGATGCGATCGCCCGCGCCCGCGGTAAAAGCAAGCTCGGTGAGGTGCGGAGCGAGACTGACGATGCGCTGCGGCGGCGCGGCGTGCGCCGTCGCTGCCATCAGCAGCATGAGCAGCAGCGGTGCGGATTTCATCCTCGTGGCAAACGCAGCAGCGCGCGCAATCGCGGCCAATCGAATGCCGGGCCAGGATCGGTCTTGCGGCCCGGCGCGACGTCGCTGTGCCCAACGACACGCTCTGGAGAAAGCGATGGATACGCGCGACATAGCGCGTGAATGGCGTTGCTGAGCGCACGATATTG
>DATENH010000080.1:0-26977 GCA_035275145.1 Steroidobacteraceae bacterium
AGACGATCCCCGTCGCGAAGCGCCTGCTACCGCGCTTCGACACCGTCGTTGCCACGCAGGACTGGCACCCGCGCGATCACCGCAGCTTCGCCGCGAACCACCCCGGCAAGCAGCCGGGCGACCGCGTGTTTCTGTTCGGCTTCAGTCGCGGCGCGTACACGGCGCGCGCGCTCGCGGGTCTCCTGCATATGTTCGGCCTGCTCGCGCCGAGCCACGCGAACCTGCTGCCGTACGTGATGCGATTGTTCCGCGGCACACGTCGCGTCGACAACCAGGATTCGAAGATCTGGCGCGTGAGCGCGCAGTTCCGCAACACGTTCGCGCGCGACGCGGGCGTGGAGCATCGCCGGTTTCGCGTGCACTTCGTCGGCGTCTGGGACACGGTGTCGTCGGTGGGCTGGATCTGGGATCCGGTGAAGTTCCGCTACACCGCGGCCAACCCGAGCGTCGTGACCGTCCGTCACGCAGTCGCTGTCGACGAGCGGCGCAGCTTCTTCCGACAAAACCTGTTCGCGGCGGACGTGCGCGGCCAGGACCTGCTCGAGCTGTGGTTTCCCGGCGTGCACTCCGACGTCGGCGGCGGCTATCCGGAGAGTTTCGGCGGACTGTGGCGCGAACCGTTTACATGGATGCTCGAAGAAGCGAAAAAGACGGGACTGCTGATCGACCCGGAGCGTGTGCAACGCGTACTGACGCGCATGCCCGCGCCGGAGAACCCGTGGGCGGAGCCGCAGCACGAGTCGTTGACCTGGGCGTGGTGGCCCGCGGAATTTTTTCCCAAGCTGCGCTACAACAAACGCATCGGCCGGCGCCTGCCTTCGCTCGGCCTGGGGCGACGCCGGCGCATCGAGCCCGGTGCTCTGCTTCATCGCAGCGTCCTGCAACGCATGGAAGGCGTCGCCGGCTATGCGCCGCCGAACCTGCAACAGACGCGATTGGTCCGAGACACTGCGGACGTCATACGTGTGTGAAACCGCGAATCGTCTTCCTGTGCGTACTCTTGTGCGCGTCGCGCGCGTACGCCAAAGAGGACATCGAGTTCATCGCCGAGCATCTGCCGGAATCCGCGATGGACAACCGCTACGCGACATTGCCGGTCTGGACCACGACGACCGCGCGGCCGGATGAGGGCTGGAGCTTCTCCGCGCAAGGCTCATTGAGTCGCGCGAGCTCCGACACGCTCGAGATCGCGGGACCGATGTTGTCTGCCGCTGCCTCGCGTGCGCTCACCAAGCGGTGGACCCTCACCGCCTTTGCCTTCGCGGATCCACAACGTCTCTCCGGTGGCGACGAGCGCGATTTACAAACGCTGTTCGCACCGTCGACGCCGATCGGGCGTCCGGTGGCGGCACGCTTCGAAGGACTCGACGGCAGCGCGAATCACTACGGCGCAGGGCTCGCATTCTCTACGGCATCCGACACCGGCTGGCTCGGCGCGCATCGCTGGGTCGGCGGATTGCTGCTCGAGGAAATCCAACTGCGCGACTACGCCTGGAACTTCACGATCCTCGCCGGCCCCGATGCCGGCACGACCGGGCGCATCGACTTCGACAACGACTATCGGCATCTCACGCCGTTCGGCGGCCTGCAAGTCGTGCGAGAGCGCGGCGATTGGGTTTTTTCGCCGCACGCGCTGGTCGCCGTGCCGCTTCCCCGACGCGGCTGGGTCGGGCACATCGAGACGGCCCGGTTCGATCTGCACGGCGACACAGCCGACGTCGGGAACGGCAAACATTTCGGCGATCCGTCGCTGACGCTCGGCTTCGACATCACCTATCGGCCGGCGCATCTGAGCGTCGACGTGGGCACGGCGGTGTCCCAGGCTTTGCTCGAGCCCTTCGTGCACAGGGGCATCGACCGCAACTGGGTGCTCAGCGTGCGCTGGCAGCACTGAGCTCGCGTGTCACTGCTCCGTGATGACTGCCGTCATCCGGATCGAAATCAAAACTTCGCCGAGCTCCGGCCCGAGCCGCGCAACGGAGCGCGCCGGCGGATCCTGCGGGAAGAATTTCGCGTACGCCTCGTTGAAGCCGCCGAAATCTTCCGGCCGTGCCAGCAAGCCCTGCACGTCGACGACATCCGTCAGCTTGGCGCCGGCGGCGCGCAGGATGTTCTCGCAGTTGATCAGCGCCTGCCGCGTCTGATCCTGGATCGTCGGGCCGGCTACCTTCTTGGTCTTCGGATCGACGCCCGGCACACCGGTCACGTAGATCGTCGGGCCGACTTTGACGGCCTGGCTGTACAACGGATTCGACGGCGCGTCGGGGATACGAATGATCTCTCTCTTCATCGCATGAGCCTTGGGTGGTGATTCGCCGCCCGCATGCCCGCTGAAAAGCAACGCGCAGCAAAGAACGGCTGAGGTGAATGTCAGCAAGCGTTTCATGGCTATAGACTAGGGGTGCGGCGCGCGCAAATCCTGGGCGAGCGCCGGGATTGTTCCGGGATCGGAATACCACTGTGCAGTTCGTACTCGACCAACGGGGGACTTGGACAATGACGCTTCGAATCTTCGCTGCGCTGGTCGCAGCGTTCACTTTCGCGAGCCTGCAGGTCGCGCACGCAGACGCGCCGCAGACTCCAACAGCGGCGCCGGCCGTCCACTCGGAGCTCGCGTACACCAGCTACTACGTGCTGGATCAGAAGCGCGCGCTGGATTTCTACGTCGGGCTGCTCGGCATGGTCGAACGTCAGCGCATCACGCCAAGCCCAGGCGTGACCGAGATCGTGCTCGGCTTCGACAAGCAACCGAACACGCCCGGCATCCTGCTGATGCACAAGGCCGATCGCACCACGCCGTACCAGATCGGCGACGGCTTCAGCCGCACGATCATTCACGTGTCGGACATCAAGGCGATCGTGCAGAAGCTGACGCAGGCCGGCGTAACGATCGTGCGCCAGCCGACCGAGGTGGCGAACCTGAAGCTGACCTATGCGATGGTGCGCGATCCGGATGGCTGGCTGATCGAGTTCATCCAGACGCAGTAGGAAAAATACCAAGCACCGCTCGCACAGCCGCGAAGATCTCCTGCATCAGTCGCTTGTTCTCTGCTGCGCTCATGGACGTATTATCCGTGCATGAGCGGTCCGCCGGTTGAGTTCTGGTTCGAGTTCGCGAGCACGTACTCGCACGTTGCCGCCCAGCGTATCGAAGCGGCTGCTCGCGCTGCGGGCGTGCCGCTCTTGTGGCGACCGTTTCTGCTCGGGCCGATCTTCAAGCAGCAAGGCTGGAACGACTCGCCCTTCAATATCTATCCGGCGAAGGGCGTGTACATGTGGAAGGACATGGAACGGCAGTGCGCGAAGCACGGCGTGCCGTTCCGCAAGCCGAGCCAGTTTCCGCGACCGAGCCTGCTGGCGACGCGGATTGCGCTGGCGCTGGAACCCTCGCCGGCGCTCGTCGGCGAATTCGTCCGCCGGGTCTATCTCGCGAATTTTCGCGACGACGCCGACACGACCAGCAACGACGTCGTGCGCGGTGTGCTGCAATCGATGGCCGTGCCTGACGCCGACGCGGTGCTGGAGCGCGCGACTTCGAACGAAACGAAGGAGCGCCTGCGTCAGCGCAGCGAAGAAGCTCTGTCGCGCGGCATCTTCGGCGCACCGACGTTCCTGATCGGCAGCGAGCTGTACTGGGGCAACGATCGACTCGAAGACGCGCTCGCCTATTGCGCCGGCTTGCGATCGTCGTGATGCAGCGGCAGGCGTAGCGAGAACGCGATCGGCCGGTGGTCGCACTCCGACTGGTTCGATTCGACGACGATGAACATGCCGGTCTTCAGCCCGGTCGCTGCAATTTGACCTGCGGCCAATTCGAGCACGTGGGCAGTGCCGCAGGACGCCAGCAACACGCGCCAGGGTCGAACGCGCGCCGCGAGCCCGAGCACGCGCATCTGTCGATTGAGAAACACGACGTCGACCGCGAAACGCATCCCCAACGTGTGTACACCGCGTGCGGGACTGAGCAGCAGCCCCGCGCGCGTCGGTAGCGATCGCTCGCGCGACAGCGCGAGCCAACGCGCGGCCAGCGAGTAAGCAATCCTCACCTCGTGCGCAATGAATCTGCCTTCGGCAGTTCGCAAAGCAATCGTCTTCATGGTCGTCGTCCCTGACGCGAGCGGTAGCGACGAACATTTAGCCTGCATCCGAGCGCACCGGTGACGGCGATTTCTCGGCAAACGCAGCGGTACAATGCGAGCCATGACCCTCGCGCACGCGACAGATCGCATCGAATCGGCCCGGCTCGTCCTGCGTCGGATCACGCCCAGCGACTTGCCGTTCTTTACACGCATTCACTCCGTCGCCGACGTCGTGCGCTACACGGGTCACGGCCGGCCGCGGAGTGCAGAAGAAACGCAGCAGTGGCTGCAAGCGACGATGACTAGCTACGAAGAGCTGGAATTGGGACAGCTCGCGGTACTACGCAAGGCGGACGGTGCGCTGCTCGGCCGCTGCGGTCTGAGCGATCTGGTTCTCGAGGCAGAGCCCACGGCGCTTGCGATGCGTCGCGGATGGTTCGGCCGCGCGCAGGCGCCGGCAGGACTCGCGGTGATTCAGGAGCAAGAGCTGGGCTACACCTTCGACGCTACCTACTGGGGCCATGGCTATGCGACTGAAGCCGCTCAGTGCGTGTTCGCCTATGCGCGCGATCAGCGTCGCTTGCGCCGCATGATTTCAGTGATCGATCTTCAGAACGAGCGGTCGCTGCGCGTCGCGCAGCGCTGCGGCCTGCGCCGCGAAGGACAGATCGATGTGCTCGGCCGCACGCTCGGTATACACGTCTGGCCCGCGTCAGCGCCGACGTGACGCGCGGTTGCGAACCGCGTATCGTCGCGCGACTCAATAACAACGCGCTCCGGAGATTCTTCATGCGTCT
This sequence comes from Steroidobacteraceae bacterium, assembly GCA_035275145.1. Lineage (GTDB taxonomy): Bacteria > Pseudomonadota > Gammaproteobacteria > Steroidobacterales > Steroidobacteraceae > Steroidobacter. The sequence continues at coordinate 4,877 of DATENH010000080.1, forward strand.
CAAGTCGATGCTCGGCGCCGCCATCGCGGCGACATTCGCAATGGCCGCGACTGTCGCGCAGGGCGCGCCGGTCGTGTTGAAGGCCGCCTATCTGTTCGACAGCAAGTCGGGTCAGCTCACGCAAGGCGGCACGCTAGTGGTCGACGGCGACAAGATCACCGCGATCGGCGGCGCGGCGCCCGCGAATGCAACGGTGATCGATCTCGGCGACGCGACGCTGCTGCCAGGCTTCATCGATGCGCACACACACCTGGACGGCCAGTTCGAGAAGGACTACTACAAGGCCTTCTACGATCAGATGCTGCGTTTTCCGGTCGAGCAGGCGCACACCGCCGCGGTGTACGCGAAGCGCACGCTCGAAGCAGGCTTCACGACTGTTCGCAACGTCGGTGCCAGCGATTGGCAGGACATCGGCCTGCGCAACGCGATCGACAAGGGTGTCATCGTCGGGCCGCGCATGATCACTGCCGGGCATGCCATCGGTTCGACCGGCGGCCATTGCGACCAGAGCCCGTTTCCGCCCGATGTCGTCGCGCCAGTCGGGCCGATAGAAGGCGTGTGCAACGGTCCGGATGAATGTCGCACGGCAGTGCGCGACCAGATGAAGTGGGGCGCAGACGTGATCAAGATCTGCGCCTCCGGCGGCGTGCTGTCGGAAGCGGATCCGGTCGACGTGCCGCAGCTCACGCCCGCGGAGCTCGATGCGATCATGTCGGAGGCGCATGCGTGGAAGCGCAAGGTCGCGGCGCATGCGCACGGCGACCTGGCTGCGAAGCTGGCTGTCGAAGCGGGCGTTGACTCGATCGAGCACGGCAGCTTCCTGACGGAAGCGACGCTGAAGCTGATGAAGCAGAAGGGCGTCTATCTCGTACCGACGCGCATGGCCGTGTATTGGATCGAGAAGGAAGCGAACACCTATCCGCCGAAGATCCAGGCCAAGGCGCGTGCCGCGGCGGCCGCGCACGGTTCGATGTTGAAGATGGCGATCAAGCTCGGCGTGCCGATCGCGTTCGGCACCGACGCGGGCGTGTTTCCGCACGGCATGAACGCGCATGAATTCGCGCTGATGGTCGAGCAAGGCATGGCGCCGGAAGCAGCGCTGCTGGCCGGCACGCGCGAGGCGGCGAAATTGCTGGGCGTCGATGCGGAAGTGGGAACGCTCGAAGCCGGCAAGATGGCCGACGTGGTCGCGGTGCGCGGCAACGTGCTCAAGAACATCGCGGCCACGGAGCAACCCGTGTTCGTGATGAAGCACGGCGCGGTGATCGTCGAGAAGAAGTGACGCGGGGCGGCTACGCTGCGTCGTGAAAGATGATGCCGAGCGTGTGACGCCGCCCGCGCGTCAGCGGGCTCACTCCATGTCGCAGCGTGACGCGGGAAAAACCGCGCGCGCCGCGACGTGGGCGATGATTCACCGCGATCACCGCGGCATCGCCTTGCTGTAGCGAGATCACGCTGCCCTTCGATTGCATCCGCGGCCGCTGCTCGACGACCATCAGCTCGCCGCCGGCGAAGTCCTGTTCCGGCGCATTCAACAGCACGATCACCTGCAGCGGAAACCACTCGGCGCCATACAGATCCTGATGCAGGCAGTTGTAGTCGCCCTGCACGTAGCGCAGCAGTAACGGCGTCGGGCGACACTGCTCGGACGCGTGACATCGCTCGATGTACTCGCCGTGCAAAGACGGATAGGAATGCTCGTAACTCAGGTCGCTCGCCCACTGATTCGCGATCGGTGCAAGACGCGCGTAGAGATCGCTGCGCAACTTCGCCAGCCACGGCGGCAGCGGATACGCGAAGTAGCGATACTCGCCTTTGCCGAAGTTGTGTCGTGCCATGTGCACGTGCGAGCGGAATCCCTCGGGGCGGTCGTACAACTCGGCCACGGTCTCGCAGCTCGCCGGCGGCAAGAGGTTGCGTAGCACGGCCGCGCCGTTCTCGGTGACGTCCTCGGCGACGTTCTTCCAGTTGAACGCCGCGAGGGGTTGATGGTGGACCGTCATCGCTTGCTCGCGGCGCGTTCCGTGTCCAGCAACACGCGCTTGCGTTGCACGCCCCAGCGATATCCGCCGAGCTCGCCCGTGCCGCGCACGACGCGATGGCACGGAATCAACAACGCGACGCTGTTCGATGCGCACGCCCGAGCGACGGCGCGAGCTGCGCTCGGCTTGCCGATCGCTTCGGCGACTTCCGAGTAGGAGCGCACTTCGCCGTACGGCAGCTTCTGCAGATAGCGCCAGACGATGAGCTGGAAAGCAGTGCCGCGCACGTCCAAGGGGAGATCGAGCCGCGGCTCCAAGCCACGCAGATGCCGATTGAGCGCTGCCATCCAGGATTCGAATTGCTCCGTGTGTGTCGCCGGCATCGCCTGAACTGCTGCGGCCGGGAACTGACGGCGCATCTCCGCCTGGAGTGCGCGGTCGCTGTCGCCGAACTGCAGAAAACAGATGCCGCGGTCCGTCGCACCGATCATCAGCAGCCCGAGCGGCGTGCGGCCGCTCGCGTACGAAATCGTCAGGCCCTTGCCGCCGCTGCGGTATTCGCTGGGCGTCATGCCGAGCTGACCGTCCGCCTTCTCGTACACGCGGCTGCCGGAGCCAAAACCCGCTTGATAGATCGCGTCCGAGACCGGCGCGTCTTTGCGCAGCTCCTGCTTGAAGGTCCGCAAGCGTGCAGCGGTCTGATATTCCTTCGGCGTGCTGCCGATGATCGCTTTGAAATTGCGTTGCAGATGGAACGGGCTGTAGCCGGCGCGCTGCGCGAGCTGCGCCAAGCGGAACGGTTGCTCCGGATTCGCCTCGATCTGGCGCGCGAGCTCGTGAACCACCGCGTTGATTGGATTGGTGCTGCGAGTTGGCGCAGTTTCGTCCGGGCGGCAACGCTTGCACGCGCGATAACCCTGCTCGCGCGCCTCGGCAGTCGTCGCAAAGAATTCGACGTTCTTGCGCAAGGGCCGTCGCGACGCGCAGGTCGGGCGGCAGTAGACGCCGGTTGTTTTCACGGCGTAGAAGAACTCGCCGGTGTCAGACGGGTCGCGGCTGATTACGGCGTCCCAGAGCTTGGATTCGTTGGGTGCGGGCATGGCAGGCTTCCTCGATGCTGTGCCTGCCATTGTCCGGATTGGCCGTGAAGCCGAACTCCGAGTCTTGCGGTCGAATCGCGGCATGAATTTCAGTGGCCAAGGAGATAATCCGCCAGCGGCACGGTCACCAGCGACAGCACGATGCCGATGCCGAGCACCGTATTCGCGAGCGACGGCTCGAGGTGGTGCTGCTCGGCAAGGATAGCAGCGGAGATCATCGGCGCCATCGCAGCTTCGAGTACGGCAATCGTGAGGATGGCGTCCGACACTCCTATTGCAATGCCCGCGAGCAGGATCACGAGCGGGGCGAGTACCAGCTTCCAGCCGAGCGCGAGCAGCACGGCGGCTGCCTGCCCGTGCCGAAACTGCAGCCGAAATTGCAGACCGACCGAGAACAGCGCAAGCGGCACGAGCGTCGCGCCAAGGCGGTCGACGATCGTGTCGACCGGGCCCGGCCAGCCGCCGAGCAGGCCGACGACGATGCCCACGACCAGCGACACGAACGGCGGGAAAGTCAGAACCCTGCGAGCGACGGCCTTCGCGCTCGCACTTTTGCCCGAGTAGAGCGCCGCGACGATCGTTCCGCCGATGGCGAGCGCGAGGAAGCAGCCGAGCTGGTCCGCGACGACCGCGAGCTTCACGCCTTCGCGGCCGTGCAGCGCTTCGATCATCGGGAAGCCGATGAAGGCCGTGTTGCCGAGACCGCAGACGAGCGTCAGTGCGCCGATCCGCGCGCGCGGCCAGTTCAGTGTGCGGCCGAGTGTCGCGAACACTGCCCACGCGCCGAGAAACACGACCCACTGCGAGAAGCTGAGGAACCAGAACTGCCAGTCGAAGCGCAACGTCGGAATCAGATGCAGGACGAGCGCGGACAGCGCGACGTTGATCACCCACCAGTTCAAGCCCTGCGACAAAGTCGCGGGCGGGTGAGCGAAGCGCGCGACGAGCACACCGAGTACGAGACAGGCGACCAGCAGCAGCAACGCAGACATGGGCCGGAGAGTTTAGCGACGCACATGTCGAAAGTCAGAGCGGCCTTCGACCTCGAGTGAGTAGTGCCGCAGATCGGACGCGCCGATGATGCGCTTGGCTGCCGCGGTCGGAAAACATGTGGAGTTTCGATCCCCGGCTCTCCGACCCCGGCCGTTGGCAGCCCACTCTTCCCGCAGGCATCATAGGCGCCTCCCGCCAGCAGCTCCGACGAGGCTCCATGTCGCTGCACCTTCGTACTCGAACTGTGCTGATCTGCGTCGTCGCCGCGCTGTTGCCGTTCGGCGCGCGGGCGGTCGAGCCGAGTCAGAGCGTCAAGGTCACACAGCTGCTCAAGACCACGACGAGCTGGAACGGCGCGCCGATCAACTATCCGGAAGGCCAGGCCGAGGTCACGAGTTTGATGGTCGAGATCGCGCCGGGCGGCGAGACCACCTGGCACGAGCATCCCGTGCCGTCCTTCGGCTACCTGCTCGAAGGTTCGCTGGAAGTGAGCCTCGCCGATGGCAAGAAGAAGCTGTTGAAGGCGGGTGAAGCGCTGGCCGAAGTGATTGCGACTGCGCACAACGGTCGCAACGTCGGCACGACACCGGTGAAGCTGATCGTGTTTTACGCAGGTGCGGTCGATAAACAACCGTTATCGATGCCGCGCCCGGACGCACGTCCCAAGTCCAACTGAGCGAGCTCGCGTCATGACAATCTCACGCCGCAAGATCGACGACGTCTTCGTAGTGCAGATCGAGCGGCCTGAGCACCGCAACGCTGTCGATGCAGCCACTGCGCGCGAGCTCGCCGATGCCTTTCGCGAGTTCGACGCCGACGAGAGCAGCGCAGTGGCGATTCTGACTGGCGTCGGCGGCCACTTCTGCGCAGGCGCGGACTTGAAAGCGTACGCGCGCGGCGATCGCCGCAAAGTCACTGAAGAGGGCGACGGCCCGATGGGTCCGTCACGCATGCGATTGTCGAAGCCGGTGATTGCGGCGGTGGAAGGCTACGCAGTTGCTGGCGGCTGCGAGCTGGCATTGTGGTGCGATCTGCGCGTGGCGTCGCAGACCGCGATCTTCGGGATCTTCTGCCGGCGTTTCGGCGTGCCGCTGATCGACCTCGGCACCATTCGCTTGCCGCGCTTGATCGGTCACAGCCGTGCGATGGACCTGATCCTCACCGGGCGTGAAGTGCGGGCGCAGGAGGCGCTCGACATCGGTCTGGCGAATCGACTCGTGCCGGCGGGTGGGGCGCTGAATGCGGCGATCGAGCTCGCGCGTCAAATCGCCTCGTTCCCGCAGACCTGCATGCGCAACGACCGGCTGTCGGCGATCGAGCAGTGGGGCCTGGAAGAGGACGCAGCGATGCGCAACGAATTCCGGCGCGGGACCGCGACGATGGCGAGCGGCGAGAGCGCGGCGGGCGCCAGCGACTTCGCCAAAGGTGCCGGCCGGCATGGGCGTTCACGCGAATCGAGTTGACAGCGCAAGTCCGGTCAATAAACTCCTGGACCTATGACGTACATCTTCACCCACAAGCCAAGCAACTGCGCGCGTGCCCTGAGCATGCGACTGCGCGCCGTTGTCGCAGGTGACATCACGAGCCGTTAGCCTTCCGCGACATCGCTGGAAGGCTGCGTGCCTTCCAGGAGTCCAGCCCAAGAGCCCTGGTCGGCATGCCGATCGGGGTTTTTTGTTTTTGGGCCGCCTATCAGGCGTCGATGAAAGAGGAATGGCACATATGGCTACGCGTCTGCATATCGCGCAGTCCGAACGGGCTCTCTTGTGGAGACAGGGGCGCTTCGTGGGGATTCTCGAGCCTGGCGTCCGCTGGGTCGTTCAGCCCTTCGCTTGTATCGCGGTCCAGCTTTACGACCTGCGGGTGCCGGAGTTCGAGCATCCGCGCCTCAATGAGCTGTTAACGCACGCGCGCGCGACGATGGAGCGGCACTTTCAGATAGTGGAGCTCGGCGAGCGCGAGATGGGTGTCGTCTACAAGAACGGCACGCTCGCGGGCGTGCTCGGTCCGGGCAGGCGACAGCTCTACTGGAAAGGGCCGACCGAGGTCCGGGTGCAGAAGGTCCGGGCCCGACGCGTGGCGTCGGGCCCCGGCTCCGAGGAAGCTCAGTCTTTGGCCTTCTTGTAGTCCGCCGGCAGTTCGAATGTCTGCGCAGGGGCAGCGGCGTTGCTGATGGAGACCAGCTCGTTGGTCATGCTCATGAGCGGCATCAGTCCGCCCGCCATCGTCGCGGGCGGCGCTGCCTGCGGCTGCGGCTGTTCCTGCTTCTTCTTGAACATGCCGCCGAGCGCTCCGCCCAGTGCACCGCCGAGGCTCGGCGGCGACTGCGGACCGCCCTGTGCCTGCTGTTGCTGCGTGCTCTGGCATTGCGGGCCGCCGACACCCATGCTGAAGCCGGACTTCACGGGATAGCCCTTGAGGTTGAGCTCCATCATCTTCTTGCCGAGCTCGCTCCAGATCCCCTTGTAACGGCCGAACATCGACTGCGCCCGCTCGGCGAAGTCGCGCGACGAGGCGGTGCCGAGGCCGAGCTTCTCCGCATAGGCCCGTTGGTAGGTCTGCACTTCCGTCGATGCTTCCAGGCCGGGCGCGACCCATTGATCGAGCGCCACGGCGAAATCGCAGACCTGCCCGTTCTTCTTGTTCTTGCACGACTGCGAAGCAGTGACCGTGACGTGCTCCGCCTGGAATCCGGCGACGAGCGCCTTCTCGCCGGTGCGCTTCACTTCGGACTTGGGATCGGACCACTCGCATTCGGATTCATCGACGCCGGAGGTGGCCTGCTGCTGCGAGCCCTGCGCCTTGTTCATCTGCTCCGCTGCCGCCTGCATCTTGGCCCGCATGTCGGCGAAGGTGGTTTCGGTGTAGGTCTTCTTCTTGGGATCGAGCGAGTAGATCTTGTCCTGGTCGAGCCGCACGATCTCGACGTGCGGGCCGCCGGCGCCGCGCGCGAAGGTCCGCATCATCGCGGACTCGAACGTCATGTTGCTCTCGGTGCGGGCGCGATCCTTGGAAATGGTCGTGGACGTCGTGCCGCTCATGTTCGCCATCTTCATCATGCCGGCGCCGCTGAGTGACATGTGCTCCTGCATCGTGACGTCGGCCTGAGCCGCGGCGGCGAACAGCACGCCGGCCACGCAGCACGCCAACAGTTGCGATCGGAAAGCGTTCCCCATGAGAGTCATCCTCCGGTTTGGGTTCGGACGAGTCGAGGCTGGCGCGCATGCTAGCAGCGCCCGCAGCGGCGAGGGAGCGGTCCTTTAGGGCGACAGGAGTTTTTGCAGCTCCGTGACATGCGTCGCAGCGAACTGCCGCGCCTCGATCTCGTACCGGTTCAGCCAGTAGCCCCGCCGGAGCGACTCGACCAGGTAGCGCCAGATCGTCAGCCGCCGCGGCTGCCACTGCCGCAGGACGTGGAAGTACTCGTGTAAGACCAAGTCCGGATCGCACCAGAACGCAGCCGCGGAATCGCGCAGCAGAATCCGATTGCGCCGGGTCGTCGCGCGAGCGCCGAAGTGCAGGCGGGCGTAGAGAGAGTGCTCGATGACGCGGATGTGGTCGATGGGCTCGCCGAAGATCTGCTGCAAGGCTGCGCGGAGAGAGTCGGGAGGTCGGTTGGCGATCGCCGCCACGCTACTTTCCGATGCAGAACGTCGAGAAGATCCGGCCGAGCAAATCGTCCGACGTGAAGGCGCCCGTGATTTCAGCGAGTGATTGTTGCGCCTGGCGCAGCTCTTCCGCCATCAGCTCGCCCGCGCGCTGATCGAGCAGCTGGCGCCGCGCTTCCTGGAGATGCCGATCGGTGCGCGCGAGCGCGTCGAGATGCCGGCGCCGGGCGGAGATCGTTCCCGAGTCGGCGCCCTGGAATCCCATGCATTCCTTCAGATGCTCGCGTAGCAGGTCGAGGCCTTCGCCGGTGATCGCGGAGACGTAGAGCCGTGGCGGCTGCGACTGTTCGTAGCGCGATGGCATCGAGAGCAGGTCGATCTTGTTGACGACCAGCGTGACGGGGACATCCTTCGGCAGACTCGCGAGCTCGCGCTCGACTGCCAGCGGCTCGGATCCGAGCTGGCCATCGATCACATATAAGATGCGGTCGGCACGGATCATCTCCTGACGCGCGCGGCGGATACCCTCGGCTTCCACTATGTCCGCTTCATCGCGAAGACCGGCCGTGTCGGCGACGTGCAGCGGCATGCCGTCGATAGCGATTCGTTCGCGCAGCACGTCGCGCGTCGTTCCGGGAATCGCGGTGACGATCGCGGCATCGTAGCCGGCGAGACGATTCAGCAGGCTCGACTTGCCCGCGTTCGGCCGGCCGGCGATGACGACGGTCATCCCTTCGCGCAGCAGCGAGCCCTGGCGCGCTTTCGCGGTGATCTGTGTGCAGAGCTCGATCGCGCCATCGATTCGCGCGCGCAGCGCTGTGTCGGCGAGGAAATCGATCTCCTCCTCGGGAAAATCGATCGCGGCCTCGACGTGCATGCGCGTCTCGGTAACCGCCTCGGTCAGGGAATTCACAGCGACGGAGAATTCACCCTGCATCGAGCGCAACGCGGCGCGCGCGGCCTCGACCGAACCGCTGTCGATGAGATCGGCGATGGCTTCGGCTTGCGCGAGATCGAGTTTGTCGTTGAGGAACGCGCGGCGCGAGAACTCACCCGCTTCAGCCATCCGGGCGCCGAGCTGTAACGTGCGCGCGAGCAGCATGTCCATGACGACCGGACCGCCATGGCCGTGCAGCTCGAGAACGTCTTCGCCCGTGAATGACGCCGGCGCCGCGAAATACAGCGCCAAACCGTGGTCGATGGTTTGTCCGCCGGCGTCGCGAAACGGCCGGATGACTGCGCGCCGCGGCCGCGGTACCTCGCCGAGAATGTTGCCTGCGATCGATGCAGCGAGCGGGCCAGAGACGCGGATCACGCCGATGCCGCCACGCCCTGGCGGCGTGGCGAGCGCAGCGATCGTATCGCGCGAGGCGTTCACATCCCTACGTCTTCTGCTGCTCCGCCGCCACGAGCTTGTTGATGCGGTATTGCTGCGCGATCGACAGCAACGTGTTCGTCAGCCAGTACAGCACCAGGCCGGCCGGGAACCAGGCCATCGTCACCGACATGATCACCGGCATGAACGCGAACACCTTCGCCTGCACGGGGTCGGTGCTCGGCATCGGCTGCAGCTTGAACTGCGCGAACATCGCCGCACCCATCAACAGTGGCAGGATGAAGAACGGATCGCGCGAGCTGAGGTCGTTGATCCAGCCGAGGAACGGCGCCTGCCGCATCTCGACGCTTTCGAGCAGCACGCGATAGAACGCGAAGAAGAACGGAATCTGGATCAGGATCGGCAGGCAGCCCGCGAGCGGATTGATCTTCTCGCGCTTGTACAGCTCCATCATCTGCCGGCCGAGCTGCTCGCGATCGTCCTTGTAGCGCTCCTGGATCGCCTTGATGCGCGGCGCGACGTTGCGCATCTTCGCCATCGAGCGGCCGCTCGCGGCGGTCAGCTTGTAGAACGCGAGCTTGATCAGGAACGTGACGATGATGATCGCCGCGCCCCAGTTGCGCACCAGGTCGAAGACCTTCTCGAGCAGCCAGAACAGCGGTTGTGCGATGGGAGTCAGCCAGCCGTAGTCGGTCACGTGATCGAGCAGCGGCGCGGTCGCCTTCAGTTGATCCTGCAGCTTCGGACCGACGAACAGCTTTTCCTGGAAGGTCTGCGTGCCGCCGGCGGGCACGACTTTGCTCGGCCCGATGTATGACAGCGTGAAGTCGTTGCGCGCGTTCAGGCCGAGCTGATATTGCGCGGCTTCCGCCGCGGGTGGCACGGCCGCCGTGACGAAGTGATGTTGAAGCGCGGCGATCCAGCCGTTCTGAATGCTCGCCTTGAACGCGCGGTCTTCATCTTTTTCGACGTTGAGACGGCGATAACCTTTGCCGTCGGAGATCGCGGGCCCGCGGTACGCGTACGTTTCGACCTTGAAATACGAGCGTTCGACGTGCTCGTAGTGACGCACGATCTGCACGTACGACGCCGCTTTCCAATCGGCGCTGCTGTCGTTCTTGACCTCGTAACTCAAGTCGATGCGGTACGTGCCGGGGTAGAACGTATAGGTCTTGGTGACGGTGATGCCGTCCTCGCTCCAGGTGAGCGGCACGACCAGCTTCGACTCGCCCGCCTTCAGTCGGTACTCGTCCGCGTCGGCCCGGTACAGCGCGAGATGATTCGGCTCCGGCCGCTTGTCCGCCGCGCGCAAACCCGACTGCGCGACGTAGCGTGGATCCTGCGGATTGAACAGGCGGACCGGCACCTCCGGGTGATTCTTCACCTGCGCGTACTTCAGCAGATCGGCGCGCTCCAGATCGCCGCCGCGCTTGCTGATGTCGATCGAGAGCACGTCGGTAATGACGCGCACGGTGCCGGCGTTGCTGTCCGCGTTCTCGACAGCCTGCGCAGGCGCTGGTGTCGATTGCGCTGCCGGCGTCGGCGTGGAAGCCGACGTGTCGGAGGGCAACTCGGGCAGCGTGTCCTTCGGCGGAGCGTTTTGAGTCGCCGACTGCGTCGACGAGGACGTCACTGGCGCAGCTTGCGGCGCGTAGTCGCGCTGCCAGGTCGTGTAGTTGAGCCACAGCAGCACGGCCAGTGCCGCCCAGATGAATACGCGTTGGTTATCCATGCGACACAGGCTTTATGGAAGAGGGCGGCGGCACCGGGTCGTAACCGCCGGGATGCCACGGATGACAGCGCAAGATGCGACGAGCAGCGAGGCAGCTGCCGCGCACGACGCCGTGATGCTCGAGCGCTTCTTCGGCATAGCACGAGCAACTCGGATAGAAACGGCAGTTCGCCCCGAGCAGCGGGCTCACGAAGTAGCGGTAGACGCGAATCAGGCCTTTCAGGACGGCGCGCATTGTTTGACTACCGTGCGCCAATGCCGCTCGAGGCTGCGCGTGATTGCTGCGTTGTCCGCATCGCGCGCACCTGAGCGTGCATTGACGACGAGATCGACTGCGGGCAACTCATGCTGATGCTGACGAAACGATTCCCGGACCAGACGCTTGATGCGATTGCGGCGCACCGCATTCCCGACGATGCGGGCGGCGATCGCCAATCCAAGGCGCGGCAGCGGCGCGCCGGTGTTGCGCGCAAATATCGCGAAAAAAGCGTCGGCGGAGCGGCGCGCATCCCGATACACGCGATCGAATTCGGATTTTTGTCGGAGACGTTGCGCGGGTTTGAATGGCCGTGCGGGAGACGAGCCCACGAAGCAAGCAGGAAGCGCGGAGCCGGCGGCGCGAAGCGCGCGCAGCGGCTCAGACAGTGAGACGCTTGCGACCTTTCGCGCGGCGCCGTGCGAGAACCTGACGACCCGCTCGGGTGGCCATGCGGGCGCGAAAGCCGTGAGTGCGCTGACGGTGCAGATTGCTCGGTTGGTATGTACGCTTCATGTCGCTCTCGGCTTGAAAATTTGCGCCAAAACAAGCACATGGTGGGCGCAAAAGAAGGGCGGCAAGGGTACGCAGCGACTCCCGCAGTGTCAAGCGTGAGGAAGGCTCCAGCCGTCAGAAAGATCGCGCGATCGGGCTGTGGATAACATCTCGTCAATGGATATAGACTCGCCCTCCTTCCGCGTAGCCCGCGCAGAATAATTCTTTGGCTTTGGCTGGAACGATAGGGGACGAAACCGTGCAGGGTTCGTTATGGCGGCGCTGTCTGACTCAACTCGAGGCGGAACTGCCGGAGGCGCAATTCAACACCTGGATTCGCCCGCTGCAGGCCGTCGAGGACGGCCGCACCCTGCGCCTGCTCGCGCCGAACCGGTTCGTCGTCGATTGGGTGAATGAGAACGTCGTCGGCCGGATTTCCGAGCTCGTGGATGCCGTCGGTTCCGAGCCGGCGCCCGCGGTCGTCCTCGAGGTCGGTTCGCGAGCCCTGCCCGTGGCACCGGTCGCGGCGGTGGCCCAGAACGGCCGTCCGCAGCCGAAGGACCTGCCCTCGCTGCTCGGCAGCCGGCTGAACCCCGACTTCACCTTCACGAGCTTCGTCGAGGGCAAGAGCAATCAGCTGGCGCGCGCCGCTGCTGTCCAGGTCGCCGAGAATCCGGGCCGTGCCTATAACCCGCTGTTCATCTATGGCGGCGTCGGCCTCGGCAAGACGCACCTGATGCACGCGGTCGGCAACATGATCCGCAGCCGCAACGAGCGGGCACGCGTCGCGTACGTGCACTCCGAGCGCTTCGTCGGCGACATGGTGAAAGCGCTCCAGCACAACACGATCAACGATTTCAAAACCGCGTATCGCTCGCTCGATGCGCTGATGATCGACGACATCCAGTTCTTCGCCGGCAAGGACCGCTCGCAGGAAGAGTTCTTTCACACCTTCAACGCGCTGTTCGAAGGTCAGCAGCAGATCATCCTGACGTGCGACCGCTATCCGAAGGAAGTCGAAGGCCTGGAAGAGCGGCTGAAATCCCGTTTCGGCTGGGGCCTGACGGTGGCGATCGAGCCGCCGGAGCTGGAAACCTGCGTCGCGATTCTGATGAGCAAGGCGGCTTCGACCCGCGTGGATTTACCGGAAGAAGTAGCCTTTTTCATCGCCAAGCGCATTCGCTCCAACGTGCGCGAGCTCGAAGGCGCGCTGCGCCGGGTCGTCGCGAATTCGCAGTTCACCGGGCGTGCGATCACGATGGACTTCGCAAAAGAAGCGCTGCGCGATCTGCTGGCGCTGCAGGATCGCCTGGTCACCATCGAGAACATCCAGAAGACCGTTGCGGAGTACTACAAGATTCGCGTCGCCGATCTGCTCTCGAAGCGCCGCAGCCGTTCGATCGCGCGGCCACGCCAGGTTGCGATGGCGCTGGCGAAAGAGCTGACGAGTCACAGCTTGCCGGAGATCGGCGATGCTTTCGGCGGACGTGACCACACGACGGTGCTGCATGCTTGCCGCGTGATCAAAGAGCTGCGCGAGTCGAACACGCGAACCAGCGAGGACTACTCGAACCTGTTGAGAACCCTGGCTGGATGACTGTGGATAGAGTGTGCAAGACCTGAGGACCGGATCGATCCACAAATAGCTCACAGCTTAAGGACACGTACCGGTGGGGTTGCCCCGTGCGTCATGCTGACTGCAAGTGTGTTGAAGGGATTACCGAAAAATCACTTATTCACAGCGCAACGCCCCCCTCATAGTTACTACAATTCTTAAATATCTATTTCTCTAATTAAGAAGTCGGACAGGTGGAAAGATGAAGTTCAGCGCAGAGCGGGAAACCATCCTCGCCCCCTTGCAGGCAGTAATCGGTGTGGTCGAGCGGCGGCAGACGATGCCGATCCTGGCCAATGTGCTGGTGGTAGGTCGAGGCGAGCAGCTCTCGATTACCGCGACGGATCTCGAAGTGGAGCTCGTTGCGAGAACTAACGTGAACCTGCAGCAGGCAGGTGAGGTGACCCTGCCGGGACGTAAGCTGCTCGACATCGTGCGGGCATTGCCGGAAAAAACACAGGTAACGGTCTCGATCGAGGCGGAAAAGGCGACGATCAGGTCAGGAAAGAGCCGCTTTACGCTAGCTACGCTCCCCGCTTCCGATTTCCCGACTGTCGAAGACATCCGCGCTCAGCAGACTCTGACCATTGCCCAACCCGCTCTGAAGCGCCTGCTGGACAAGACGCATTTCTCGATGGCCCAGCAAGATGTCCGCTACTACCTCAACGGCATGTTGCTCGAGTCGGATGGGAAAACGCTGCGAACAGTCGCAACTGACGGCCATCGACTCGCTTTCTGCGAATCGGCGCTCGATAGCCAATCGACCTCGTCACAGCAGGTCATCGTGCCCCGTAAGGGTGTTCTCGAGCTGCAGCGGCTGCTTGGGAATGAAGGAACTGTCGAGCTCGCGATCGGTAGCAATCACATTCGTGCTCAGATCGGCGACATTCGCTTCACTTCGAAGCTGATCGACGGTCGTTTCCCCGAATATGGTCGCGTGATTCCCGCTGCTCCGCCGAAGAAGATCCTCGCGGATCGCGACATTCTGCGCGCCGCGCTTCAGCGCGCAGCCATCTTGTCGAACGAGAAGTACCGCGGCATTCGTCTCGCGGTGAAGACCGGAGTCCTCACGCTCCAGTCTCACAATCCGGAGCAAGAAGAGGCCGAGGAGGAGCTGGAGATCGCGTACTCGGGCGATGAGCTCGAGATCGGATTCAACGTCAACTACCTCCTGGACGCACTGGCCGCTATCGATGGGGGCCAAGTTGAGCTGGGCCTGACCGATGCGAACAGCAGCTGCCTGGTCAGCGCCAGTTCGACGCCGCAAGCCAAGTACGTCGTCATGCCGATGCGGCTCTGATCGAGCCGCCCGCGCGATGTGCTGACCACGATCGATATCGAAAACTTCCGGTGCATCCGCGCTGCCCACCTGGAGCTCGACCCGCAGGCCACCGGAATCGTCGGAGAGAACGGCTCGGGTAAGACCAGTCTTCTCGAGTCGATCTACTTCCTGGCGCACGGCCGCTCGTTTCGCGCAAATCAGCGCGAGAAGCTCCTTCCTCCCCAAGCCGACTTTCTGCGCGTCGTTGGGCGCGTCCAGACCCCTCGTGGCGAGCTGGTCGCCGGAATCGAGTACAGCGGGCAGGGCACGCGCGCGAATCTCGCTGGCCACGGCATCTCCGGTATTGCCGAGATTGCCGAGATTCTGCCGGTCCAGGTGATCGATCCGGGCGTTCATCGCCTCATCGAAGAAGGATCCGCTCGTCGCCGGCGTTTGCTCGACTGGGGTGTGTTTCACGTGAAACACGAGTTCCTCGGTGTGTGGCGGCGCTATCAGCGCGCACTACAGCAACGCAATGCCGTACTTCGATCCACGGGCGACGAGCAGCTTTTGGCAGCGTGGGAGAGTGAGCTCAGCTCGGCCGGAAATCGCGTGGACACGCTTCGGTCCGAGTACGCCGCCCAGCTTCTGCCGTACTTCGTGGACATTGCTGGCCAGCTCCTGGGCGCGCAGGGCGCACGGTTTGCCTATCGCCGTGGCTGGGCTGCGGACCAAGACCTGGCGGCGCAGCTCGTCGAAGCCAGGCCTCGGGACCAGCGGCTGCGCACGACCACGGTCGGAGCCCATCGAGCCGACGTGTCGTTCTTCTTCGAAGGCGCGCCGGCCCGCGACCGCGTCTCCCGCGGCCAGCAGAAGTTATTGGCGGCGGCCTTCATCCTCGGCCAACTCGCGTTTCAGTCAGCGCAAGGATCGCCCCCCGCGTGCCTGATGCTGGACGATCCGGCGGCCGAGCTCGATGTGGATAATTTGGGGAAACTGCTCGCCGCCGTCTCAGGAATTCCTGCCCAACTCGTCATCACATCCGTTCACGAAAGCGGTCTGGAAGGCGTGAAACTCGGCCGAAAGTTTCACGTGAAACAGGGCAATTTCTTATAATTCCGCACCTCATTTTCCAGGCCGGGCCATGACAGATTCCGACGTTTACGACTCAAGCAAAATCAAAGTTTTGAAGGGCCTCGACGCCGTCCGAAAACGGCCTGGCATGTACATCGGAGACACCGACGACGGCAGCGGTTTGCACCACATGGTGTTCGAGGTCGTCGACAATTCCGTCGACGAAGCTCTGGCCGGTTACTGCTCCCAAGTTACGGTTACCGTCCACGCCGACGAGTCCGTAACCGTGGCCGACGACGGGCGTGGAATTCCTGTGGATATCCATCCGGAGGAGGGCCGTTCTGCCGCCGAAGTCATCATGACGGTCCTGCATGCCGGCGGTAAGTTCGACGACTCGTCCTACAAGGTCTCCGGCGGTCTGCACGGTGTGGGCGTCTCCGTCGTCAACGCCCTGTCCGAGTACCTGCTTCTGACCATCCATCGGGACGGCAAGCTGTATCAGCAGGAATACCGGATGGGCGAGCCGCAGGCACCGCTCGCGCCCATCGGCACGACGGACAAGCGCGGCACGATCATCCGCTTCAAGCCCAGCGCTTCGATCTTCACGAACATCGAGTTCATTTACGACGTCCTGGCGAAGCGCCTGCGCGAGCTGTCGTTCCTGAACTCCGGCGTCCGGATCGAGCTGATCGACGAGCGCGACGACAAGCGCGAGGTCTTCCAGTACGAGGGCGGCATTCGCGAGTTCGTCCGCTACCTCAACCGCAACCAGACCGCGATCCACGAGACGATCATCTGGTTCCGGACCCAACAGGACGCGGTAACGGTCGAGCTCGGCCTGCAATGGAACGACTCGTACCAGGAGAGCATGTACGCGTACACGAACAACATCCCGCAGAAGGATGGCGGGACGCACGTGGCCGGCTTCCGCAGCGCGCTGACTCGCACGCTCAACAACTACATCGAGAAGCAGTTTGCAGCGAAGGACAAAATCCCGACCTCGGGCGAAGACGCGCGCGAAGGGTTGACCGCGATCCTCTCCGTGAAGATGCCGGACCCGAAGTTCTCCTCGCAGACGAAGGACAAACTGGTCTCGTCGGAGATCAAGGGCATCGTCGAGTCCGCCGTCGGCACGAAGCTCGACGAATTCCTGCAGGAACATCCGCAGCAGGCGAAGGCGGTCGCGACCAAGATTCTCGAGGCAGCGCGTGCCCGTGAGGCTGCACGCAAGGCGCGCGAGATGACTCGCCGCAAAGGCGCGCTCGATCTCGCGGGCTTGCCGGGCAAGCTCGCCGATTGCCAGGAGCGCGATCCGGCACTTTCCGAGATGTTCCTGGTCGAGGGC
This sequence comes from Steroidobacteraceae bacterium, assembly GCA_035275145.1. GTDB lineage: Bacteria > Pseudomonadota > Gammaproteobacteria > Steroidobacterales > Steroidobacteraceae > Steroidobacter. The sequence goes on from DATENH010000080.1 coordinate 21,674, forward strand.
GACTCCGCAGGCGGCTCGGCGAAGCAGGGTCGCGATCGCCGCACGCAGGCAATCCTGCCGCTCAAGGGCAAGATCTTGAATGTCGAGAAAGCTCGCTTCGACAAGATGCTGTCGTCGGCTGAGGTGGGCACGCTCATCACCGCGCTCGGCACGGGCATTGGCGCCGATGACTTCGACCTGTCGAAGCTGCGCTACCACCGCGTGATCGTCATGACGGACGCGGACGTCGATGGCTCGCACATCCGCACGTTGCTGCTGACGTTCTTCTATCGGCAGATGCCGCAGCTCATCGAGAACGGGCACATCTACATCGCGCAGCCGCCGCTGTACAAACTGAAGAAGGGCAAGGCTGAGCACTACCTCAAGGACGAAGCGGAGCTCAATGCGATGCTGCTCAAGCAGGCGCTCGAAGACGCCGAGCTGTACGGCGATCCCGCGCAGCCGCCGATGACCGGCACGGCGCTGGAAGCGCTCGCGCGACGCTGGATGGAAGTCGCCGCGATCTTGCGGCGCTCGTCGCGTCGCTACGATCAGCGCGTCCTCGAGCAGCTCCTCTACATGCCCGAGGTGACGCTCGCAGATCACGATCGCATCGACTGGCTCACGCAGTGGGGCCGCACGCTCGAGTCGCAGCTCAACGCGCAGGACGATTCCGCGCGCCGTTATCGCGTTCGTGCGATCGGCACGACGGATGGCGGCACGCCGCGACTGCTGGTCGCTCGCACCGAGCACGGCACGACGACGGAGAAGCACATCCACCGCGAGTTCTTCGAGTCGGCCGAGTATCGCCGCATCGCCGAGCTGGGCAAGACGCTGGCCGGTCTGCTGCAGCCTGGCGCGTATGCAGTGAAGGGCGAGCAGCGGCAGGAAGTCAGCAGCTTGAAGCAGACGATCGAGTGGCTGCTCGATCAGGCGCGGCGCGGGCAGCTGATCCAGCGCTACAAAGGCCTCGGCGAGATGAATCCGGAACAGCTTTGGGACACCACGATCAACCCGCAGACGCGGCGGCTGATTCAGGTGCGCATCGAAGACGCGCTGGCCGCGAACGACATCTTCGCGACGCTCATGGGCGACCAGGTCGAGCCACGACGCGAGTTCATCGAGAAGAACGCGCTGGCGGTCGCCAATCTCGACATTTAATTTTTCTAATCTTGCGCGAGCTGATCACTAGCGCGTAGCCCGCGAATCAGAAATTTTATTTAACGGGTTGCTGAGGCGGAGCGAGCGCAGCGATCTGATATTCGATCCACGTCCGCACTTCCTCGTTGAGCTCGCGAGGATCGCGGCCGGCCGCGTCGATCGGCGGACCGATCACGACGCGAATGACGCCCGGTTTCTTCACCCAGCCACGGCGTGGCCAGTAGTAACCAGCGTTGTGCGCGACGGGCACGATCTTGCATCCCGCGCGTGACGCGAGCAGCGCGCCGCTGACTCCGTACTTGCGCGTCTCGCCGACGGCAACCCGAGTGCCTTCCGGGAAAACCAAAACCCACATGCCTTCGCGCAGTCGCTGCGTTCCCTGCTCGATCACTTGATTCACCGCGGTGCCGCCGGCCTTGCGATCGATCGCAATCGGCTTCAGGCAGTGCACGGCCCAGCCGACGAGCGGGATCCACATCAGCTCGCGCTTCAGCACCCAGGACTGCGGCGGGAATACCGCGGCCTGCGCGATCGTCTCCCACGCGGAGGAGTGCTTCCACATCGAGACGTGCGCGCCGGGCGGAATGTTCTCGCGACCTTCGATCGTGTGGCTCAGCCCGCACAGCGTTTTCAGCAGCCACAGGTGAGTGCGCGCCCACGAGCGCGCAACCCCATACAACTTCTGATTCGGTAGCCAGCTCAAAGAGACGACTGCAATGGCGTACAGCAACGTGCCGAGGAACAGGCACGTCGTGAACAGCACGGACCGCAATAGCTGCACTCGGTTCTCCGCTCAGCCGGGCAGACGCGACAAGTCCGCGAACTGCAGGAAGAGGCCGCGCAGTCGGAGCAGCAGGCCGAGCCGGTTGGCGCGCACGTCCGCGTCTTCCGCCATCACCATCACCGAATCGAAGAAGCGATCGACGTCATCGCGCAGGCTCGCGAGCTGCGTGAGCGCCTGCCCGTATTCGCGTCGCGCGAACAGCGGATTTACTGCGCGCTCCATCGAAAGCACGTGCTCGAAGAGCTGGCGCTCGGCGCCGTCCTGCAGGCGGCTGGTATCGACCGCGCCCGTGAGATCGCCAGGCGCTTTGCGCAGGATGTTCGCGATGCGCTTGTTCGCGGCCGCCAGGCTTTCAGCCTCGGACATCTTCAGGAAACGCTCCAGCGCACGCAGCCGCAAATCCATGTCGAGAATCGACTGCGTGCGACTCGCTACGACCGCATCGAACATTTCGGTCGTGACAGCGCGCGCGGCATCACCTTCCAGATAAGAGCTGCGCAGCCGCTCGATGATGTAGGTCCAGACTTCCTCGACGACTTCCGGCTTCTTCTCCACCGGCTGCGCCGCGACTGCGCTTTCGACGAGCTGCCGCAGATCGACATCGAGCTGCCGCTCCAGGATCGTTCGCAGCACGCCGAGCGCGGCGCGCCGCAGACCGAACGGATCGCGCGTGCCGCTCGGCTTCTGTCCGATGGCAAAGATGCCAGCGAGCGTGTCGAGCTTGTCGGCAAGCGAGAGCGCAATGCCGGTGCGCGTTTCCGGAATGCGATCGCCTGCGAAGCGCGGCCAGTACTGCTCTTCGAGAGCGGCGGCAACTTCCTGCGGCTCGCCGTCGTTCTGCGCGTAATACTTGCCCATGAGTCCCTGCAGCTCCGGGAACTCGCCAACCATCAGCGTCAGCAGATCGCACTTGCTCAATTCGGCTGCGCGGCGCGCCAATCCAGGATCGCTGCCGGTCGATTCGGCGATCCGCACGGCAAGGCGGCTGACGCGCTCGGACTTGTCGTGCAGCGAGCCCAGCTTCGCCTGGAAGGTCACGTTCTTCAGCATCGGCCGACGGGCCTCGAGCCGCTCGCGTCGGTCGCTGTCCCAGAAGAACGCGGCGTCGGCGAGGCGCGGCCGAACCACGCGCTCGTTGCCGTCGCGCACTTTGTTGGGATCGCGACTCTCGAGGTTGGCGACCGCGATGAATTCATTGCGCAGCTTTCCTTGCGCATCGCGCACGGGGAAATAGCGCTGGTGATCCTGCATGGTCGCGATCGGTACTTCCTGCGGCAGCTCGAGATAGCGCTCGTCGAAGCGGCCGAGCAACGGCACGGGCCATTCGACCAGCGCCGTGACTTCATCGAGCAGCGCTTCCTCTATTACAGCCTGGCCGCCCGTGCCCTGCGCGAGTGCCACGGCTCCGCTGCGAATTCTTTCGCGCCGCTCGGCGACATCCGCTACGACGTGCGCCTTCTTCAGCGCTTCGACGTACTTCGCCGGGCTCGCGATCGGCAGCGGCGCCGGCGCATGGAACCGATGCCCGTGCGATTGCTTGCCCGTGCGTACACCGAGAATCTCGCACTCGACGACAGTCGTGCCGAACAGCATCACCGCCCAATGCACGGGCCGCACGAACTCGACGTCGCCCGCGCCCCAGCGCATGCGCTTCGCGATGGGCAGACCGTCGAGCGCTGCTTTGACTATTCCAGGCAGCAGAGCCGTCGTCGGTTCGCCTTTCTTCGTGCCGACGAACATCAACACGCGGCCCTTCGGGCCATCGACCTGCTGCAGCTCATCGACGGCGACGCCGCACGACGCCGCAAATCCAGCCGCAGCCTTCGTCGGCTGACCGCTCGCGTCGAACGCATTGGCGATCGCGGGTCCTTGCCGCTTGATCTCCTGATCCGGCTGCTTCTCAGCCAGGCCATGCACGCGCACTGCCAGGCGACGCGGGGTGGCGAACCACTCGATCTCGCCGTGAGCGATTGCGGCCGCTGCCATGTTTTTCTCTATGCCGTCGGCGAGCGCACGCGCGAGCGTGAACAGAGATTTCGGCGGCAGCTCTTCGGTGCCGAGCTCGAACAGGAAATCGCGCTTGGCCATGCGCTCAGGCTCCGGCCGCGGCTTGCTTGAGCATCGGGAAGCCGAGCGCTGCGCGGCTCGCGTAATACGCTTCCGCGACCTGCTTGGCGAGATCGCGCACGCGCAGGATGAAACGCTGACGCTCGGTCACCGAGATCGCCTTGCGCGCATCGAGCAGGTTGAACGTGTGCGACGTCTTCAGCATCTGCTCGTACGCCGGCAGCGCCAGTCCGCTCGCGAGCAGCGCGCGGCAATTGGCCTCGTGGTCATCGAAGTGCCGTAAGAGCTGCGCGGTGTCGGCCAGCTCGAAGTTGTACTTCGACTGCTCGACTTCGTTCTGGTGATAAACATCGCCGTAAGTGACGCGGCCGAGCGGGCCGTCGGTCCACAGGACGTCGTACATGCTCTCAACGCCTTGCAGGTACATCGCCAGCCGCTCCAGTCCGTAGGTGATCTCGCCCATTACCGGGCGGCAATCGAGCCCGCCGACCTGCTGGAAGTAGGTGAACTGCGTGACCTCCATGCCATTCAGCCAGATCTCCCAGCCCAGGCCCCAGGCGCCGAGCGTCGGCGACTCCCAGTTGTCCTCCACCAGGCGGATGTCGTGCGTCAGCGGATCGAAGCCGAGCGCCGCCAGCGAGCCCAGGTACAGATCGATGATGTTCAGCGGCGAAGGTTTGATCACGACCTGGAACTGGTAGTAGTGCTGCCCGCGGAACGGGTTCTCGCCATAGCGGCCGTCGGTGGGCCGACGCGACGGCTGCACGTAGGCCGCGCTCCAAGGCTCCGGCCCGACCGCGCGCAGCAGCGTGGCGGTGTGGAACGTCCCGGCGCCCATCTCCATGTCGTACGGCTGCAGGATGACGCAGCCCTGCTTCGACCAATACGCCTGCAGGGCGAAGATCAGATCCTGAAAAGTCCTGGGCGGCGGAGCGACTGCTTTGGGTGCGGCCATGCGTCAGTCCAAGCGAAACGGCGCGGGAGTATAGCGGGCCCCGCTTGTCAAAGCCCCGCTGCACAGTAATAGTGCGCGCGGCTTCGTGCCACGCCCCGCGACGGCGCGGCACGCGAGCCGACAGCGGCACGACAGACGCCGGATCAACCGGTTGCGCCCCACAACGTAGCGGGGTGCAGTGGCACAGATCCTGCAAACTCGCGAGCCCAGACTCAATAACCACCGGCATCGCAGCGGCGAGCGGCCGGTGATCATCAATTTCGCCGCCAACCGGAGGAAGACTCATGACGACGCCCGCTGAAGTCCTCAGCATGTTGAAGGAGAAGGAGGTCAAGTTCGTGGACCTGCGCTTCACGGA
>DATENH010000081.1:0-28003 GCA_035275145.1 Steroidobacteraceae bacterium
TCGGCGCGTTGACGCCGACACGGACTTGGTTGCCTTTGACGCCGAGGACGGTCACTGTGATGTCGTTGCCTATCATCACGGTCTCACCGACGCGCCTTGTCAGAATCAACATGGTTCGCTCCTTGCCTGTCAGCTGAATGAGCTTCGTGCGCGTCGCCGGCAATGGAATCACTGCCCTCCCACAAGCTTCGCCACACCAGTCATTCAAATCGAGAGTAGGTTACCGATATCTGTAATGGGGATCGGGATTTCCCTGAAAAACTCCGCTCACCCTCACAAGAGGGAAAAAAATTTTAGCCGGTATGTTCGCACCTTCGAATCGCGCGTGCGACTGCGAATTTCTGCGTAGCCGTTTTTTCTCAACGGCTCTGTATACATAACCACGCGACGTAGCCGCGGGCGCTGCCGTACGTCTCATTGTGCAAGCGATATAGGCCGACCGCAACCCGCCGGCGTCGGAATTCGCACGACTTACACGGAGTTGGAAAGTTCGGCTTAGGTCGATTGACCTAGCAATCGGGCCTGGACCCAGGGCGCGACCGCGGCCAGCGCTTCGTCGAGCTTCGCCGGATCGTTGCCGCCGGCTTGCGCCATGTCGGGACGTCCGCCGCCGCGGCCGCCGACCCGCTGGGCGACCACGTTCACCAGGTCGCCAGCTTGCAAATTCTTAATCTGATCCTGTGTCACCCCGGCAATCAGCACGACTCTGTCCGGCTCTAGCACGGACGCGAGCACGATCGCTGCCGAGCGCAATTTGCTCTTCAACTGATCCACGGCATCGCGCAATGCGGGCGCATCGGCGCCGTCGACGCGCGTTGCAACGACCTTGACGCCGGCGACTTCGACGGCCGAGCTCGAAAGATCGCCGCCCTGCCCGCTCGCCAGTTTGGATTTCAGCGTCGCGACCTCTTTCTCCAGCTTGCGGCTGCGCTCCGCGAGCTGCCGCACCTTGTCCTCGACTTCGTCGCGGCCCGCCTTGACGATCGCGGCCAGCTCGCGCAGCACTTGGTCTGATTTTGCAACCCAGTCGAGCGCGCCCTGCCCGGTCACGGCCTCGATGCGGCGAACGCCGGCCTGAATTCCGCCCTCGCTGACGATCTTGAACAGGCCGATGTCGCCGGTGCGGCGCACGTGTGTGCCGCCGCAAAGCTCGACGGAAAAATCGGCGAAGTTGAGCACGCGCACTTCGTCGTCGTACTTCTCGCCGAACAGCGCCATGGCACCGGATGCGATGGCAGCGTCGTGCTTCATGAGCCGGGTTTCGCCCGCAGCATTCGTGCGGATCTGCTCGTTCACCATGCGCTCGACTTGGCTCAGCTCGCTCTGCGTCATCGGCTGAAAGTGCGAGAAGTCGAAGCGCAGGCGGTCGGGCGCGACCAGCGAGCCCTTCTGCGTGACGTGCGTGCCGAGCACCTTGCGCAAGGCAGCATGTAACAAGTGCGTGGCCGAGTGGTTCAACACGATCGCGCGACGACGCTCTGCGTCGACTCGGGCTTCGACGCGCGCGCCTTGCTTGAATTCGCCGCTGGTCACTCGCCCGATGTGCGCGTAGGCGCTCCCGATCTTCTGCGTGTCCGTTACTTCGAACCGCGCGGACCCCGCGACGAGCGCGCCGGTGTCGCCGACCTGACCGCCGCTCTCGGCATAAAAGGGCGTGTGATCGAGGATCACCTGCCCTTCTTCGCCCTTGCGCAGCGCGTCCACGCGCTCCTTGTTCTTGAGGAGCGTGACGATCGTGCCCGTGTCGATGAGGTTCTCGTAGCCGCTGAAAGCGGTCTTGCCTTCGACCGTCACGCCGGAGCGCAGGTCGACGCCGAACTTGCTCGCGGCCTGGCTCTGCTTGCGCTGGGTTTCCATCGCCGCTTCGTAGCCGGCATGGTCGATCGTGAGCCCGCGCTCGCGCGCAATGTCCGCGGTGAGATCGACGGGGAAGCCAAAGGTGTCATACAGGCGGAAGACGGTCTCGCCCGGGATCACCTTGCTGTCCTTGAGCGAGCCGATCGCGGTGTCGAGCAGCGCCATGCCCTGCGAAAGGGTCTCGGCGAAGCGCTCCTCTTCCTGCTTCAGCACGCGCTCGATCTGCGCGCGTTGAATTTTGAGTTCCGGGTATGCCGCGCCCATTTCCTGCTCGAGGGCGGCAACCAGCTTGTAAAAGAAGGGCTTGTCCTGGCCGAGGATGTAGCCGTGACGCAGCGCGCGCCGCACGATCCGGCGCAAGACGTAGCCGCGGCCCTCGTTCGAGGGAAAAACACCGTCGGCGATCAGGAAGGCGCTGGCGCGGATGTGATCGGCGATGACCCGCAGCGACTTGGACTCGAGGTCGCGCGTGTTGGTCGCCTGGGCGGCAGCCTTGATCAGGTTGACGAACAGGTCGATCTCGTAGTTCGAATGCACACCTTGCATCACGGCCGCAGTGCGCTCGAGGCCCATGCCAGTGTCGACCGAAGGCTTCGGCAACGGGGTGAGCACGCCGTCGGCCGAGCGGTCGAACTGCATGAACACCAGATTCCAGATTTCGATCCAGCGATCGCCGTCCGCATCCGGCGAGCCCGGCGGACCGCCCGGAACGTCCGCACCGTGGTCGTAGAAGATCTCGGAGCACGGGCCGCATGGTCCGGTCTCGCCCATCTGCCAGAAGTTGTCGGAGCCGCCGCCCGGGTTGTCGCCGATGCGGACGATGCGGCTCGGCGGCAGGCCGATGTCCTTGTTCCACACGTCGAACGCCTCGTCGTCCGTGCGATAGACGGTGACCATCAAGCGCTGCGGATCGACGCCGAGCCAGTCCTTGCCGGTGACGAAGTCCCAGCCGAAGCGGATCGCGTCGCGCTTGAAGTAATCGCCGAAGCTGAAGTTGCCGAGCATCTCGAAGAACGTGTGGTGGCGCGCCGTATAGCCGACGTTCTCCAGGTCGTTGTGCTTGCCGCCCGCACGCACGCAGCGCTGCGAGCTCGCGGCGCGCTTGTAGTTGCGCTTGTCCTTGCCCAGGAACACATCCTTGAACTGCACCATGCCGGCGTTGGTGAACAGCAGCGTGGGATCGTTACCGGGCACGAGCGAGCTCGAAGGCACGATCTGGTGCCCGCGCTCTTGGAAAAACTTCAGGAACAGCGCTCGCAGTTCGGCGCTGGTGGGGCGCTTGCCGGTCGTCATTCAGCCTCGAATGTGATGTCTGGGGTGATGTCCGGCGCATCCTCCCCCTCGCCGGATTCGTCGCGAAGGGCGGCCCGGAGCTGCTCGGCATCGAAGCCGCGATATTGAAGGAAGCGCGCCTGCTTTGCACGTTCGCCCAGGCTGCGGGGCACGGCTGACCCGAACTTGCGCCGGCGGACTTCCCGGGCCTGCCGCACCCAATCGACTTCGGCAGAGCGCAGAGCTTCCTCCACCTGGGCTTCGGCAACGCCCTGCTGCCGCAGCGCGGCCCGGATGCGAACGGGCCCCTGACCACGCTTGGCGTGGTGATGGATGAAATTGGCGGTGAAGCGCTCGTCGCTGACCAGGCGCTTGCCGGCCAGCTTCTGGATCACCGGCTCGATGATCTCCGGCGGATAGCCCTTGCGAGAGAGCTTGCGGCGCAGCTCCTCAGTGGAGTGCTCGCGCCCGGCGAGCAGCCGCACGGCGGCTGCTTCGACAGCCACTTTGACGTCGTGGGCATCCGCAGTGGCGCTATTGGACGGTCGCCTCACCCTTCACTGCCTCTTCTTTCCCAGGCAGCAGCTTCTCGCGGATCTTGCCCTCGATCTCCCGCGCGATTTCGGGATGCTGATCGAGGAAGGTGCGCGCGTTCTCCTTGCCCTGGCCGATGCGCTCGCCGTTGTAGCTGAACCAGGAGCCGGACTTCTCGACGAACCCCTGCGCCACGCCGATGTCGATGACCTCGCCGTTGCGGGAGATACCGGCGCCGTAGAGGATTTCGAACTCCGCTTCGCGGAACGGCGGCGCCACCTTGTTCTTCACGACCTTGACGCGCGTCTGGTTGCCGATGACTTCTTCGCCGTTCTTCAGCGCGCCGATGCGGCGGATGTCCAGCCGCACCGAAGCGTAGAACTTGAGCGCGTTGCCACCGGTGGTGGTTTCCGGATTGCCGAACATCACGCCGATCTTCATGCGGATCTGGTTGATGAAGATGACGATGGTGTTCGAGCGCTTGATGTTGCCGGTGAGCTTGCGCAGAGCCTGCGACATGAGGCGCGCCTGCAGGCCGACGTGCATGTCGCCCATTTCGCCTTCGATTTCCGCCTTGGGCGTCAGGGCCGCGACCGAGTCGACGACCACGATGTCGACCGCGCCGGAGCGGACCAGCATGTCCGTGATTTCCAGTGCCTGCTCGCCGGTGTCCGGCTGCGAAACCAGCAGGTCCTGCACGTTCACGCCGAGCTTCGCCGCGTAGACGGGATCGAGCGCGTGCTCGGCATCCACGAACGCAGCGGTGCCGCCGGTGCGCTGCGCTTCAGCGATGACCTGCAGGGTGAGTGTGGTTTTGCCCGAGGACTCCGGACCGTAGATCTCGACGACGCGTCCGCGCGGCAACCCGCCGACGCCCAGTGCGATGTCCAACCCGAGCGAGCCGGTGGACACCGCCTCGACGTCGTAGTTTTCCGTGGCTTCGCCCAGGCGCATGACCGAGCCCTTGCCGAACTGCTTTTCGATCTGCCCGAGCGCGGCGGCGAGCGCCTTCTTGCGATTTTCTTCCATCGGTGGCGACCTTTCAGATGAAGGGGTGGCGAGGTGTTCAGTATGTAACAGGCAGCGATTCGAATAGACGCGATTATCTGTACATTTACACAGTTATTCAATCTTCGCGGGCGATTTTTTTCGTCATGCCAGCGGCCACTCTTCGAGCACCGTGTACTCGGAGCCGCGCTGGCCGACCTGCGATTCGATCAGCGCGAACGACTCGACCGGCCACTGCAGCGGCGCAACGCCGGCAGCAGCGGGCCCGCGCGCAACGTCGCGGACCAACGTCACGTGCGGGCGAAACGTGTCGTGCTCGCGCGATTCGAAGCCGCGTTCCCGCAACCCCGCGCGCAACCCATCGACGATCGACAGCAGCTCCGGCGGCGCGCGCTCTGCGGTCAGGCAGATCAGGCTCGAACGCCGCCAGAACTCGATGCGCACAAGATGCAGCATAAACTTGCCACCGAATGTCAGCTTCTGCACCGATTGTGCAGTTTCTCGCACGCGCTCGACCCGCTCCTCGGCAACTGCGCCGAGAAAAACAGCGGTGACGTGCAGATTGCGGGCAGCGATGACGCGGCCCAGCGAGGCGTACGCCTGCGCCGCGGCGGCGAGCCGCGCACGGACCTCATCCGTCGGCCAGAGCGCAAAGAACAAGCGCCGATTTTTCACATGCGGAGCAGTTCGCCGAGGGCGCGCGCCACGGTCTGGCGCCGGACGGCCTCGCGATCGCCGGCGAAAGTCTCGAGCGCCACGCGCGTCTCGATCTCGTTGCCCGCGCGCCAGGCCCACCCGAACCACACCGTCCCGACCGGCTTGCCGGGCTGTCCGCCGTCCGGCCCGGCGATGCCCGTCACCGCGATCGCGAACTTGCCGCCGAGCGTTTCGAGCGCGCCGATCGCCATCTCGCGCGCCGTCTGCTCGCTCACGGCGCCGTGTGCGGCGAGCGTCGACGGCAGCACGCCGAGCAGAGACTGCTTGAGAGTATTGCTGTAAGCGACGATGCCGCCGAGAAACCAGTTCGAGCTGCCGGGGATGTCCGTCATCACCTTGGCGATCCAGCCGCCCGTGCACGACTCCGCCGTGACGATCCGCCGCTCGCTGTCTATCAGCAGGGCGCCGACCTTGGTGGCCAGTCGCTGAAGTTCGGAATCGCTCGTCAGATCCTTCGTCATGAACATACGCTTTAGTGCCGCTCGCGGCGCACGTCAAGACGTGAGAGACAAGGCTCCAGGCTGTAGGCTGTAGGCTGTAGCCAGAAAAAGAAACTCCGTTCTGGCTACAGCCCACAGCCTACGGTCTACAGCCTTTCCAATGTCCGCCGCCCTCGAGACCCACACTCCCGTGATGCAGCAGTACCTGCGCCTCAAGGCGCAGTACCCCGACGTGCTGCTCTTTTATCGCATGGGCGATTTCTACGAGCTGTTCTACGACGACGCCAGGCGCGCCGCGCGGCTGCTCGACATCACGCTGACGGCGCGCGGGCAATCCGCCGGCCAGCCGATTCCGATGGCGGGCGTGCCGTTTCACAGCGTCGAGAGCTACCTCGCGAAGCTCGTGCGGCGCGGCGAATCGGTCGCGATCTGCGAGCAGATCGGCGATCCCGCCAAGGCCAAGGGCCCCGTCGAGCGCCAGGTCGTGCGCGTCGTCACGCCGGGAACGGTCACTGACGAGGCGTTCCTGGAGGAGCGCCGCGAGACGCTGCTCGCCGCTCTGTTCCGTGACGGCGACCGCTTCGGGCTCGCATGGCTCGAACTTTCGAGCGGCCGCTTCAGCGTCCTCGAAGCCGACGGCAGCGAAGCGCTGACCAGCGAGATCGAGCGGCTGCGGCCAGCGGAGCTGCTCGTGCCGGAGCAGTCGCAACCGCCAACCGGCGCGACGAGCTTCATCCGCGAGCGTCCGCCGTGGCACTTCGACGTGCAGACCGCGACCCGCTCGCTGTGTGAGCAATTCCAGACGCGCGACCTGACGGGCTTCGGCTGTGCCGAACGCACGCTCGCGGTCGCGGCGGCCGGCTGCCTTTTGCAATATGTACGCGATACGCAGAAGGCGGCGTTGCCCCACTTGCGCGGTCTGCGCACGGAAGAACGCGGCGAAGCCGTCCTGCTCGATGCAGCGACCCGCCGCAACCTGGAGCTCTCCAGCAGCCTGGCTGATCGGCCGGACTGCACCGTCGCTGCCGTGCTCGATAGAACCGCAACAGCGATGGGCGGACGCGAGCTGCGGCGCTGGCTGCACCGGCCGCTGCGGGATCGCCGCACGATCGAGCTGCGTCTGCAAGCGATCGGTACGCTGATCGACAAAGGCCTGCACGGCGCCCTGCATGACTTGCTGGCCCATGTCGGCGACGTCGAGCGCGGTCTCGCTCGCGTCGCACTGAAGTCGGCGCGTCCGCGCGACCTGGCGCAGTTGCGCGAAGCATTGGCGCGGCTTCCGGACCTGCAACGTCTGCTCGCTGGGCTCGATTCGCCAGCGCTGGCTGACCTTGCCGCACGCGCAGGCACATATCCGGACATCCACTCATTGCTGGTGCGCGCGATCGTCGAGCAGCCGCCGCCGATTCTGCGCGAAGGCGGCGTCATCGCACTCGGCTACGACGCCGCGCTCGATGAGCTGAAGCGAATCAGCGAGCACAGCGATCAGTACCTGCTCGACCTGGAAGCGCGCGAGCGCGAGCGCAGCGGCATCGCGAACCTGCGGCTCGGCTACAACCGCGTGCAGGGGTATTACATCGAGATCAATCGCAGCCTCGCGGATCGCGTGCCGCCGGACTACCACCGCCGCCAGACCGTGAAGAACTCCGAGCGCTACATCACGCCGGAGCTGAAGCAATTCGAGGACAAGGTGTTGAGCGCCCGCGATCGCGCGCTCGCCCGCGAGAAGCAGCTCTATGACGAGCTGCTCGATCAGTTGATCGCGCGCCTCGCGGAGCTGCAGGCGAGCGCGGCCGCGCTCGCAGCGCTCGATGTCCTGGCAAATCTCGCGGAGCGCGCAGTGACGCTGCGCTACACCGCACCCACGTTGACCGACGAGCCGATCGTCGAGATCAGCGAAGGCCGCCACCCGGTCGTCGAGCAGTTCATCGATCAGCCGTTCGTGCCCAACGATCTGCAACTGCACGAGGGTCGACGCATCCTCGTCATCACCGGCCCGAACATGGGCGGCAAATCGACCTACATGCGGCAAGCCGCGTTGATCGTGATCCTGGCGCGCATGGGCAGCTACGTGCCGGCGCGTGCGGCGCGCATCGGACCCATCGACCGCGTGTTCACGCGCATCGGCGCGTCGGACGATCTCGCCGGCGGCCGCTCGACGTTCATGCTGGAGATGACCGAAGCCGCGAACATTCTCAACAATGCGACCGCGCAAAGCCTGGTGCTGATGGACGAGATCGGGCGCGGCACGAGCACGTACGACGGACTCTCGCTCGCGTGGGCGTGTGCACAGCATCTCGCGCGCAGCACGCGTGCGTTTACGCTCTTCGCGACGCATTACTTCGAGCTGACTTCCCTTGCCGCCGAGCTCGAAGGCTGCGCGAACGTGCACCTCGACGCGACCGAGCACGGCGACAAGCTCATCTTCCTGCACACGGTGAAGGAAGGTCCCGCGAACCAGAGCTACGGCTTGCAAGTCGCAGCGCTCGCCGGCGTGCCGCAGAAAGTCATCTCCGCCGCGCGACGCTATCTGCGCGAGCTGGAGCGACGCTCCGCCGAAGCACACGAGCCGCGCCCGCAACAGGAGTTGCTGCTGGAAGTGCCAATGGATGCGCCGGAACCGGAAGCCTTACGTGCGTTGCGCGACCTGGATCCGGATGCGATGACGCCCAAGGAAGCGCTGGACGCGCTCTACGCGTTGAAGAAAAGCCTTTAATCGCGCAAAAAACTGCCCTTCTCCAGAAAACACCGGGTCTGCGCCGCCACCTCGGCCGACACCAGCAACCCGGTGTGCGTAGCATTCACCACGATGTGGTCCTTCGCCCCCGGCAGCCGGGTCTCCTCCACCAGCACCGTGCCGTCGTGCGCCTCGTTCAGATTCGCCAGCAAGCGGCCAATCCCATAACCCATCGAGCCGGCGATCACGCCGACCTCGCGCCGCCCCGACCATTCGCGCGGCGACCAGTCGACGCACTCCTCCGTCAGAGCGCTCCCGAGGAGCATGCGGGCAAACGGCAACCGGGCGAGGCTCTGTGCCGTGCGCGAGCCCTGCAGCGGTGAGCCGAGCAGCACGGCGCGGCCCGGCGGCAAGTCATCCGTCACCTCGAGGGCGCGCAGGACCACCAACCCGCCGAGACTGTGCCCGACGAAGTGCAAGCGCTCGGCCTCATGCGCACGTGCGCAATCGAGCAGCCGGCGCACGTGGTTGCTCATCGAGCCGACGACCGTCGGGTAGGAAAAGAAGATCGCGCGCAGCGCGCCGTCCGCCTGGAGGCGGCGCCTCATCACGAACAGCTCGAGGCCCGATTGCCACAGGCCGTGCACCAGGATCACCAGGGCCGGCGGAGAGTCCGAATTCATCGGGCATCAATATACAACGGCCCGCGAGTCGATTTATTCTCGCAGCCCGGGGGAGGGGGAGATGTCATGCTGTCACGTCGCGCTTTTCTCGAACGCGGATCTTTGGCATTGGCGGCCATGAGTCTGCACACCGCCCGCGCAGCCGACGCGCAAGTCGGTCCATTGGGCAAGCCAATCGGTGTGCAGCTCTACACCGTGCGCGACGCCGTCGCCAAGGACTTGCCCGGAACATTGCGGACGCTTGCGAACATCGGCTATCGCGAGGTCGAGCTCGCCGGCATTCCGCCAATGTCCGCGCCCAACCTGCGCAAGGTCCTGAGCGATTGCGGTCTGACTGCGCCGAGCATGCACGCGAGCATGGCGGATCTGCAGACAGGGCTGAACGAGCGCATCGACTACGCGACGACGCTGGGCACCCGCTATCTCGTGTGCGCGTTTCCGTGGACGGCGGACTCCCGCTTCCGCGACAACCCGGGCAAGGCCGTGGTGTCGCTCGCCTCCGGCATCACGCTCGACGACTGGAAGTGGAATGCCGACCAGCTCAACAAGATCGGCGGCGTCGCCGCGAAGGCCGGGCTGCGCTGCGGCTATCACAACCACAACATGGAGTTCCGCCAGTACGGCGACGTGGTCGCCTACGACGAGCTGCTGCGCCTGACCGACCCAACGCTGGTCACGATGGAGATGGATCTGGGGTGGGTCTACACCGCCGGCGTGGATCCGGTGAAATATCTCAAGAAGCACGCTGACCGCATCTCGATGTTGCACGTGAAGGAAGTGCGCAAGGACCTGCGCACCATGGTGGACCGCGTGCAGGCGCAGACCACCGAGGTCGGCAGCGGCAAGATCGACTGGAAGCACGTCTTCAAGGCGATGGAGCCGGCGCGCATCGCCCACTACTTCGTCGAGCAGGAAAACTTCGACCGCCCGCCGCTCGAAGCGGTGAAGATCAGCTTCGACTATCTGAAGGGCCTGGCGCCGAAATGACCCGGCGCCTGCGCCTCGGCATGGTCGGAGGCGGCCGCGGCGCGTTCATCGGCGCCGTGCATCGCATGGCCGCGCGGCTCGACGATCGTTACGAGCTCGTCGCCGGCGTGTTCTCCTCGGATGCGCAACGCTCGCGCGACAGCGGCGCCGACCTGCTGCTCGATCCGCGGCGCTCGTATGCATCCGTCGATG
The DNA here is from genome assembly GCA_035275145.1 of Steroidobacteraceae bacterium. Lineage (GTDB taxonomy): Bacteria > Pseudomonadota > Gammaproteobacteria > Steroidobacterales > Steroidobacteraceae > Steroidobacter. The sequence goes on from DATENH010000081.1 coordinate 10,368, forward strand.
AGATGGTGCGTGCGGAGAGCGCGCGGGCCGATCGCGTCGATGTCACGGCGATCGTCACGCCGAATCACCTGCATCATGTCGGCGCCAAGAGGTTCCTGGACGCTGGCTACCATGTCGTTTGCGACAAGCCTTTGACGACGACGGTGGCCGATGCTGCCGATCTCGTCAGCAGCGCCGAGCGTGCACAGCGCGTTCTTGCAGTCACCTACAACTACAGCGGCTATCCGCTCGTTCGTCAGGCGAAGGAAATGATTGCCGCCGGCGAGCTCGGCGAGCTGCGCCTCGTGCAGGTCGAGTACGCGCAGGATTGGCTGACGACCGCGCTGGAAGCGGAAGGTCAGAAACAAGCGTCGTGGCGCACGGACCCGCAGCAGTCGGGAGTCGCCGGATCGGTCGGCGATATCGGCACGCATGCATTTCATCTCGCCGAGTTCGTGAGCGGCATGCGCGTCGCGCAGCTCGCGGCGGATCTTTCGACCCACGTCGCGGGTCGCAAGCTCGACGACAACGCGCAGCTGCTGCTGCGATTCGCCAACGGTGCGCGCGGCGCGCTGTGGGCGACCCAGATCGCGCCAGGCAACGAAAATGGCCTGCGCCTGCGCATCTACGGCGCGAAGGGCGGGATCGAATGGTCGCAGGAAGAACCGAATCATCTGCGCTATGCGCCGCACGGTCAGCCGCCTCGCACGATCGCACGCGGCGGTCCGGGTACAACGGCGCTCGCGACGAGTGCGACGCGCATTCCATCGGGACATCCCGAGGGCTATCTGGAGGCGTTCGCGCAGCTGTACCGCGACATCGCGGACCTGATCGCGGCGTATGATGCGAAAACTTCGCCGCCAGCCGGAGCGCTGCTCGTGCCGACTGGCAACGACGGCTTGCGAGGCGTGCAGTTCGTGCACGCCGCGGTGGAATCGAGCCGCCGTGACGCGGCCTGGATCAAGCTTTGAATCATGAGGAGTCGACCCATGTCCTTTCGATCCCCCCTTCAATTGATATGTCTCGGCTGCGTCGTGGCGACCGGAATGGTCGCCATGAGCTCTAACGCGAAGGACTACGGCCAGTGGACGCCGCTGTTCAACGGCAAGAACCTCGACGGCTGGCAGCACGTCGGCCCGGGAGAGATGGTGGTCGAGAACGGCGTGATCAAAACGACGGGCGGCATGGGCCTGCTCTGGTACACGAAAGAGAAGCTGAGCAACTCGGTGCTGCGTGTCGTGTTCAAAGTGCCCGATCCCGCCAAGGGCGGTAACTCGGGCATCTTCATCCGCATCCCGACCGAGCCCACCGAGCCGTGGATGCCGGTGAACAAGGGCTACGAAGTGCAGATCGATCCGAGCGAGGACGACTATCACCGCACCGGCGTGCTGTATTCGCTCACCAAGGCGATGGCGAAGCCGGAGCTCAAGGAATGGAACACGATGGAGATCACGCTCACCGACAACCGCACGGTCGTGACGCTCAATGGCGAGAAGATCACCGACTACAAGGAAGGCGACCCGGTGCCGGAGAAGAAGAAATCGTCCGAGCCGGATCGCGGTCGGCGCCCGGCGGCGGGCTACTTCGGGCTGCAGAACCACAATGACAAAGATGTCGTCCTGTTCCGCGACATCAGCGTCAAGAAGCTGAAGTAGCCGCCATGGCGATGATTCGTCCCGACAAGCTGCAGCAGGCCTACGACGTCATCGTCGTCGGCTCCGGCGCAGCGGGCGGCCAGACGGCGTACACGCTGACGATGGACGGCGCGAAAGTGCTGATGCTCGAAGCGGGCCGCAACTACGTGCCCGAGACCGAGACGCCGATGTTCCACACGCCCGACCAGGCGCCGTTGCGCGGCACGTCGACCCCCGACAAGGAGTTCGGCTTCTACGACTCCACGATCGATGGCGGCTGGCAGATTCCCGGCGAGCCGTATTCGAGCGCATCGCAGAGCGAGGAGCAGAAATTCTGGTGGTGGCGCGCGCGCATGCTCGGCGGCCGCACCAATCACTGGGGCCGCATCTCCCTGCGCAACGGCCCGTACGATTTCAAGCCGCACACCCGCGACGGTCTCGGCTTCGACTGGCCAATCGATTACCCGGACGTCGCGCCTTACTACGACAAGGTGGAAATGCTGATCGGCGTCTACGGCGACAACGACGGCATGGAGAACACGCCGAATTCCTCGCCCGGCGTGCTGCTGCCGCCGCCGAAGCCGCGCGCCGGCGAGTTGTTGATCCGTCAGCGTGCGAAGAAGCTCGGTGTGCCCGTCATCGCTGCCCATCGCGCGGTGCTGACGCAGAAGCTCGATCACACGCGTCTGACGAAGCTGCTGCATCCGGGCAATGAGCGTGCACAACAGATCCTCGCCAAGCACATGCAAGATCGGCAGGCGTGCTTCTGGGCGACCGATTGCGGACGCGGCTGCTCGATTCGAGCAACGTACCAATCGACCACGGTGCATCTGCCGCCCGCGATGTCGACCGGCAATCTCGACATCGTCACGCAAGCGATGGTGCGCGAGGTCGAGCTCGACAAGCGCGGCCTCGCCTCAGGCGTCGTGTTCATCGACAAGGCCACCGGCCAGGAACATCGCGCGAAGGCGCGCATCGTCGTGCTGGCTGCGAGCGCATGCGAGAGCGTGCGCATCATGCTCAACTCGAAATCCGCGCAATTCCCGCACGGCCTCGCGAACTCGAGCGGCAAGGTCGGCAAGTACCTGATGGACACCGTCGGCTCGCCCGTCTCGGGCCAGATCCCGATGCTCGAGAACCTGCCGCCGCAGAACGAAGACGGCGCCGGCGGCATTCACGTCTACTCGCCGTGGTGGCTCTACCAGGAGCAGAAGGCGGGCAAGCTCGACTTCGCGCGCGGCTATCACATCGAGATGGGCAGCGGGCGGCGCATGCCGAGCGTCGGCAGCATGGCCTCGATGTCCAGCTTCGCCGGCGGTTACGGCCGCAAGTTGAAAGAGGACATGCGGCGCTACTACGGCTCGTTCATCGGCCTGTCCGGCCGCGGCGAGATGATCCCGAACGAGAATTCGTATTGCGACATCGACCCGTCGGCCAAGGACAAATGGGGCATTCCGACGCTGCGCTTCTCGTGGAAGTGGTCGGACCACGAGACGCGCCAGGCCGTGCACATGCAGAAGACGTTCACGGCGATCATCGAGGAGATGGGCGGCAAGGTGCTGGGCAAGCCGGAGCTCGACGGCCGCAAGGCGATCGCGCCGGGCGGCTTCATCATCCACGAGATCGGCGGCGCGATCATGGGCAAGGACCCGAAGACCTCGGTCGTGAACCAGTGGCTGCAGAGCTGGGACGTGAAGAACCTGTTCATCACCGACGGCGCGCCGTTCCCATCGAACGCCGACAAGAACCCGACACTGACGATCATGGCGCTGGCGTGGCGCTCGGCGGACTACATGCTGCAAGCAATGAAGCGGCGGGAGCTTTGACATGTACGAGCTCGATCGACGCACGGCAATCAAGTGGGTCCTGGCGGCGAGCGCTGCGCTCCGGCTGCCGAACGCTTCCTTCGATGCGCTCGCGGCCGCGCCTGCGGCGCAGGGCTACGGCAAGGATCCGAACCTGATGAAGGTCTACAAGGCCGGCGACTTGTGGCCGCTGACGCTGAGCAAGGAGCAACGCGTGACGGCGACGGCGCTTTGCGACCTGATCATTCCGGCAGACGACACCTCACCCGCCGCATCGAAGGTCGGCGTGGTCGACTTCCTCGACGAGTGGATCAGCGCGCCCTACCCGGAGCATGCCGAGGACCGCAAGACGATCGTCGACGCCCTGGGCAAAGTCGAAGGCGAAGCGCAGCGCCGCTTCAAGACACCTTTCGCGAAGCTGTCGGCGCAGCAGATGAGCACGATTGCGGACGCCATCGTCGAAGAGGCGTATTTCAAGCGCTATCGCGAGCTGACGGCGGGCGGCTTCTACACGACGCCGGTCGGCGTGCGCGATCTGAAGTACGTCGGCAACGTTGCGATGGCGACGTTCGAGGGACCGACTCAGGATGTGCTGAAGCGTCTGGGGCTGGCCTGACGCCTATTCCTTGGCGTCTTTGATCGGCAGCTTCACGCGGATGTGCAGCTCTTTCAGCTGCTCCTCCGACACCGTCGTCGGCGCGCCGCTCATCAGGTCGGCGGCGGTCTGCGTCTTCGGGAACGCGATCACGTCGCGGATGCTGTCCGTACCCGCCATGAACATCACGATGCGATCGAGGCCGAACGCGATGCCGCCGTGCGGCGGCGTGCCGTAAGTCAGCGCTTCGAGCAGGAAGCCGAACTTCTTCTCCGCTTCTTCCTTGCCGATGCCGAGCAGGTCGAACACCGTCGACTGCATCTCTTGGGCGTGGATACGCACCGAGCCGCCGCCGATCTCCGAGCCGTTCAGCACGATGTCGTACGCGTTCGCGACCGCGTTCGACGGATCCGCACGCAGCGCGGCGGCGTCCGGATCGCGCGGTGACGTGAACGGGTGATGCACGGCGCCCCAGCGCTTCGCATCCGCGTCGTATTCGAACATCGGGAAGTCGACGACCCACAACGGCCGCCAGCCGGTCTGCACCAGGCCGAGATCGTTGCCGAGCTTCAGGCGCAGCGCGCCCATAGCATCGTTGACGACCTTCGCCTTGTCGGCGCCGAAGAACACCACGTCGCCATCGACTGCGCCGGTGCGCGACAGGATCCCGTTGATCGCCTCATCGCTCAGGAATTTGAGAATCGGCGACTGCAGGCCATCGCGACCTTTCGCTTTCTCGTTGATCTTGATGTACGCGAGCCCCTTCGCGCCGTAGCGCGCGACGAACGGCGTCAGGTCATCGAGCTCCTTGCGCGTCATCTTCGTGCCGGCCTCCGATACGCGCAGCGCCGCGACACGTCCGTTCGGATCTGCGGCCGGGCCGGCGAATACCTTGAACTGGCTGTCGCGCACCAGGTCCGCGATGTCCACCAGCTCGAGCGGGTTGCGCAGATCCGGCTTGTCCGACGCGTAGCGCCGCATCGCTTCCGCATACGACATCCGCGGGAATGGCTGCGGCAGATCGACTGCGAGCACGGTCTTGAACACGGCGCGCAGCAGCTCTTCCATCATCTGGATGATCTGCTCCTGGTCGAGGAACGACGTCTCGATGTCGAGCTGCGTGAACTCGGGCTGACGCTCGGCGCGCAGATCTTCGTCGCGGAAGCAGCGCACGATCTGATAGTAGCGATCGAAGCCACTCATCATCAGCAGCTGCTTGAAGATCTGCGGCGACTGCGGCAGCGCGAAGAACTGGCCGGCGTGCGTGCGGCTCGGCACGAGATAGTCGCGCGCACCTTCCGGCGTTGCCTTGGTGAGCATCGGCGTTTCGATGTCGACGAAGCCGTTGTCGTCGAGCCAGTTGCGCATCGCGCGCGTCACCTGGTGACGCAGCAGGATGCGCTTCTGCATTACATCGCGCCGCAGGTCGAGATAGCGATACTTCAGTCGCAGCTCTTCGTTCGTCACTTCGTCGTGATGGAACGGCGGCGTCTCGGAGCGATTCAGGATCTCCAGCTCGCGCGCCAGCACCTCGACTTTGCCTGTGGCGAGCGCGGGGTTGATCGTGCCTTCGGGTCGCGAGCGCACCAGGCCGCGCACGCGCACGCAGAACTCGCCGCGCAGCCGTTCGGCGTCGGCGAACACGTCCTTGCGGTCAGGGTCGAAAACGATCTGCAACAGACCTTCGCGGTCGCGCAGATCGACGAAGATCACTCCGCCGTGATCGCGCCGGCGATGCACCCAGCCGGCGACGCCGATTTCCTGGCCGATGAGGGACTCGTTGACCTGCCCGCAATAGTGAGAACGCATGGACATCAGCGGCGTCGCTGGCTCGCGCGCTTGGCGGCCTTCGGTTTCGCCTTGCTCGGAGCCTTCGAGCGGGCCGCGGGCCGGGGAGCTGGCTTGCTCTTGCTGGACTTGCTGCTGGCGGCCGTGCTGGTCTCGGCTGCTGCCGGTTTCTTGTCGGCGTTCTTGTCGGAGCTCTGGGCCGCTTCCGCCGGCTTCGCTTTGTCGTCGGCAGGCTTCTCGGTCGACGCGGCCTCAGGGGCTTCCTCGCCGGCGGCGAGATTGCGCTTGCCTTCCTGGTCCGATTTGAAATCGGTTTCGTACCAGCCGCCGCCCTTCAGGCGAAACACCGGTGCGGAGACCAGCTTCTTCAGCGTCTGCTTCTTGCAGCTGGGGCACTGCTTCAGCGGCGCATCGGAGACCTTCTGTAAAGCCTCGACGTAGAACTTGCAGTTCGTGCACTCGTATTCGTAAAACGGCATGGAGTCTTCCCGGCTCAAAACAAGCCGGCGGATGATAGAGGCCAACCGGCCGACGTGCCAGTTAGCCTTTGCCGAAAACGAGCGCGCCGCCCTTGGCAGTGACCTTCAGCCGGCTGCCGGGCCCGAACTCCCCTTTCAGGATCCGCTGCGCGAGCGGGTTTTCCACCTGTTGCTGGATGGCCCGCTTGAGCGGACGCGCCCCGTACACCGGATCGAAGCCGGCTTCGCCGAGCAGGTCGCGCGCCGCGTCGTCGAGCGTCAGGTCGATGTCGCGCTCCGCCAGGCGCCGCCGCAGGTAGCCGAGCTGGATGTCGACGATCGCTCGGAGCTGGTCGCGGCCGAGCGGATGGAACACGACGAGGTCGTCGACGCGGTTGATGAACTCGGGACGGAAGTGCTGTTGCACGATCTCGAGCACGGCCTGTTTCATCTTCGCGTAGTTCGCCTCGCCCGTGAGCTCCTGGATCACGTGCGAGCCGAGGTTCGAGGTCATGATGATCACGGTGTTGCGGAAGTCGACGGTGCGGCCCTGACCGTCGGTCAGGCGGCCGTCGTCGAGAACCTGCAGCAGCACGTTGAAGACGTCGGGATGCGCCTTCTCGACTTCGTCGAGCAGCAGCACGGAGTACGGGCGACGCCGGACGGCCTCGGTGAGATAGCCGCCCTCTTCGTAACCGACATAGCCCGGCGGCGCGCCGATCAGGCGGGCGACCGAGTGTTTCTCCATGAACTCGGACATGTCGATGCGGACCATCGCCTCTTCCGTGTCGAACAGGAACTCGGCGAGTGCCTTGCACAGCTCGGTCTTGCCGACGCCGGTCGGGCCGAGGAACAGGAACGAGCCGTTCGGCCGATTCGGATCCGACAGTCCGGCCCGCGAGCGACGAATCGCATCCGACACCGCGCGCACCGCTTCGGCCTGACCGACGACGCGCTTCGCCAGCGCTTGCTCCATGTGCAGCAGTTTCTCGCGCTCGCCCTCCAGCATCTTCGACACCGGAATGCCGGTCCACTTCGACACGACTTCGGCAACTTCCTCTTCGGTGACCTTGTTGCGCAGGAGCTTGGTCGGCTGCTGCTCGGCGCTGCTGGCTGCCGCGAGCCGCCGCTCGAGCTCGGGGATCTTCCCGTACGCGAGCTCGGACATGCGCGCGAGATCCTGCGCGCGTCGCGCAGCTTCCAATTCCAGGCGCGCGCGCTCCAGCTCTTCCTTGATGTGCGCGGAGCTTTGCACCGAAGCCTTCTCGGCCTTCCACACTTCTTCGAGATCCGCGTATTCCTTTTCGAGCGCCTTGATCTGCTCATCGAGCGCAGACCGGCGCTTCTTCGACGCGTCGTCGGATTCCTTCTTCAGCGCCTCGCGCTCGATCTTGAGCTGGATCATGCGCCGCTCGAGCCGGTCCATGGATTCGGGCTTGGAGTCGATCTCCATGCGGATGCGCGAGGCGGCTTCGTCGATCAGGTCGATCGCCTTGTCCGGAAGCTGACGGTCGGTAATGTAGCGATGCGAAAGCGTCGCGGCCGCGATGATCGCCGGATCGGTGATGCTGACGCCGTGGTGAACTTCGTAGCGCTCCTTCAGGCCGCGCAGGATCGCGATCGTGTCCTCGACCGACGGCTCGTCGACGAGCACTTTCTGGAAGCGCCGCTCCAGGGCAGCATCCTTCTCGATGAACTTGCGATACTCGTCGAGCGTGGTCGCGCCGACGCAATGCAGCTCGCCGCGCGCGAGCGCGGGCTTGAGCATGTTACCGGCGTCCATCGCGCCTTCGGCCTTGCCGGCGCCGACCATCGTGTGCAACTCGTCGATGAACAGGATAACGCGGCCCTCCTGCTTCGCGAGGTCGTTGAGGACGGCCTTGAGACGCTCCTCGAACTCGCCGCGATACTTCGCCCCGGCGATCAGCGCGCCCATGTCGAGGGCCAGGATGCGCTTGTCACGCAGGCTTTCGGGCACTTCGCCGTTGACGATGCGCAGGGCGAGCCCTTCGACGATGGCGGTCTTGCCGACGCCCGGCTCGCCGATCAGCACCGGATTGTTCTTGGTGCGCCGCTGCAGGACCTGCACGGTGCGGCGGATCTCGTCGTCGCGGCCGATGACGGGATCGAGCTTGCCCTGCTCGGCACGCTCGGTCAGGTCGACCGTGTACTTTTCGAGCGCCTGCCGGCTTTCCTCGGCGTTCGGATCGTTCACCTTTTCACCGCCCCGCAGCTCCTCGACGGCTTTTTCGATCGCGCCCTTCACGGCGCCGGCCTTGCGCAGGATTTCGCCGAGGTTACCCCGGTCTTCGAGCGCGGCAAGCACGAACAGCTCGCTGGAGATGTACTGGTCGCCGCGCTTCTGCGCAGTCTTGTCGGTGAGGTTGAGGACGCGGGTCAGCTCGTTGGAAAGGTGGACTTCGCCCGCGTTGCCTTCGACGCGCGGCAGCCGGTCGAGCGCCTCGCCGAGTTGCGAGCGCAGCAGATTGATGTTGACGCCGGACTTGTCGAGCAGCGGCCGCACCGAGCCGCCCTGCTGGTCGAGCAGGGCCGACATGACGTGCAGTGGCTCGATGTACTGATGGTCGCGGCCAATGGCGAGCGACTGGGCATCCGCCAAAGCCTGCTGGAATCTGCTGGTCAGTTTGTCCTGGCGCATGAGGAATTCTCGGCGCGAAATTACTGACTCACATGTAAGGGTTGAACCTTACATTTCAACCCTTAATGCGCCATCGAGTGGCTGACGTAGATCACCGCGACGCCCAGCACGATGAAGACGAATTGCCTCACTCCCGCGCCTGCGTCCACCCGGCGGTGCAGGCCGGGGATGAGGTCGGCCACAGCGATGTACAGGAAGCTCGCGGCGGCAAGCGAGATTGCGTAGGGCAATACCTGCTTGACCGGACCGAAGGCGAAATAAGCCGCCACGCCGCCGACCACGGAGGTCAGGCTGGTCAGCAGGTTCAGTGTCAGGGCGCGCAGGCGCGACATGCCGCCGTGGAGCAGGATCGCCAGATCGCCGACTTCCTGCGGGATTTCGTGCGCAATGACGGCGAGGGCGGTCACGACGCCGAGATGCACATCCGTCATGAACGCCGCGGCGATCAACACGCCGTCGAGCACGTTGTGGAACCCATCCCCGATCAGGATGAGCGACGCGGACGCCGCATCGCGGTGCGCATCGGTGGCGTGCACGTGCGGCACGTGACCTTCGCACACCTCCTGGTGGCAGTGCCGCCAGAGCACCATCTTCTCGAGCACGAAGAACACGAGCAGGCCGGCCAGCAGCGTCAACCCGACGTTGTGCGTACCCGAAATGCCAGCGGCTTCGACCGCGTGCGGCAACAACCCGAGCAGCGCGGCGCCGAGCAGCGCACCGGTCGCGAAGCTGACGAGATGCGGCAAGACGCGCGCGCGCAGCGATTCCGGCGCGACCAGGAACAGCGACGCCGCGAGCGCACTCAGAGCGCCGCCGAGCAATGTGAACAGGACGATCCAGAGGAGCAGAGCCATCTTTAATTAACCAGACTTATTTCATCCACAGCAGCGTCGCCATGCGCCCGGTCGCGCCGTCGCGGCGATACGAAAAGAACCGATCGCGCTCGCCGTAACAGCGAAAGCCGCCGCCGAACACTTGCGTGACGCCGAGCCGCGCGAGCTCGCGACGTGCGAGATCGTACAGGTCCGCCTGCCAGCGGCCACGCGCATTCGGCTGGAACGCGCGCGCATTATCTGCTGACCTCGCGACGAACTGCTCGCGAACCTCAGGGCCAACCTCGAACCGGTCCTGCTCGATTGCAGGACCGAGCCAGGCGAGCACCCGATCCGGCGCGACGCCCATTGCGCGCAACGCACTCTCGACGACCCCACCAGCGAGGCCACGCCAACCTGCGTGAGCGGCCGCAACGCTCGTACCGTCGCGGTCGCATAACAAGACCGGCAAACAATCGGCCGTGAGCACTACGCAGGCTTGACCAGGCGATCGCGCGAACGATGCGTCGGCAGCAGGCGGCGTCGCGTGCGGCGTAGCTTCGACGACTGCCGCGCCATGAACTTGATTCAGCCAGACCGGATCTCGCGACAACGCGAGCGCGGTCCGCAGTCGCAATCGATTTTCGCTGACTGCTTGCGCGTCATCGCCGACGTGCGCGCCGAGATTCAGACTGGAGTACGGACCGACACTCACGCCGCCCGCGCGCGTGGTCGCAACTGCGCGTACGTTCGGCGGCGCCGGCCAGTCCGCTGCGATGAGCTCGAGCCCGCTCATGGCTTCTTCTCATCGTCGGCGAGAACCTTCAGCAACTGCTGCATGTCCTGCGGCAGCGGCGCGTCGCAGCGGATCGGCTTCTCGTTGATCGGATGCGCGAAGGCGAGACTCGCCGCATGCAGTGCCTGTCGTCGAAACGCGCGCAGTTCTTCAATCAGTTTGGGAGAAGCGCCCTTCGGCAACAGCAGCCGCCCGCCGTACACGCGATCACCCACGATCGGATAGCGGATGTGAGCCATGTGCACGCGAATCTGGTGCGTGCGTCCCGACTCGAGTTTCAGTCGCACGTGCGTGTGCGCGCGGAAGCGCTTGAGCACGCGATAGTGCGTCACGGCCTCGCGACCATCTTCGCGAATCGACATGCGCACGCGATCGACAGGATGGCGACCGATCGGCGCATCGACCACGCCGCCTCCCGTCATCACGCCCGTGCAGACCGCTTCGTATTCGCGCTCGACTTCGCGCGCTTCGATGGCGCGCACCAGCGCGGTGTGCGATTCGAGTGTGCGGGCAACCACCATCAAGCCGCTCGTGTCCTTGTCGAGCCGATGCACGATGCCGGCCCGCGGAACCTGGGTGAGCTTCGGATCCAGATGGAGCAATGCGTTCTGCAAAGTGCCGGCCGCGTTCCCGGCGCCCGGATGCACGACCAGTCCGGCCGGCTTGTTGATGACGAAGATGTAACGATCCTTGTGGACGACCGCCAGCTCGATCTCCTCCGCCGCGACCCCGCCGGCCTCCTCGACCACGGCGGCGATGCGCACCTGCTCGCCGCCTAGAACCTTGTCCTTGGGTCGCAGCTTCTCACCGTCGACCAGCACCTGGCCCGCCTCGATCCACTCCTTGATGCGGGTCCGGGAAAAGTCGCTGAGCAGCTCGGCCAGCACCTGATCCAGGCGCTGGCCTGCGTATTCGACGGGAACGGTGAGTGTGCGCTGAATAGGCTCAGACATGGGGTGGAGGAACTTAAGTACGAGCCTGCCGACAAAGAAAGGACCCGGCTATACTCGCCCGCCTTGCCTGACGCCCGGACTGACTGGAACGACCGTAAAAAATGGCGACGAATTCTCGCATGCGCATCCTCGTTTTGACCACGGCAGCGCTGCTGCTGGCGCTGGGCGGTTGCGGCGGCAACCCGCGGCGGCCGGTCGGCGACGCCGAAAAGCTCTACGACATGGCCAAGCACGCCAGCGACAACGGCAACTACAAGGACGCGATCACCTACTACGAGCAGCTGGAAGCACGTTTTCCGTTCAGCAACCCCGCGCGCCAGGGCCAGCTCGACCTGATGTACGCGTACTACAAGAACCGCGAGCCGGAATCGGCGATCGACCAGGCGGACCAGTTCATCCGCGAGAACCCCGCGCACCCGCGCGTGGACTACGCGTACTACATCAAGGGCCTGACGCAGTTCGAGCGCAACCCGAACTTCCTCGAGCGCTGGTTCAACGCCGACCTGACGGAGCGCCCGCCGATCGACGCGCGCAAGTCCTTCCAGGCGTTCCAGACGATCCTCGAGCGTTATCCGAATAGCGAATACGCGGAGGATTCCAGGAAGCGGATGATCTTCCTGCGCAACCGGCTGGCGAGCTACGAGGTGTACGTCGCCGACTACTACCTGAAGCGCGGCGCGTGGGTCGGCGCGATCAATCGCGCGAAGTACGCGATCGAGAATTACGACGGCGCACCGCAGATCAAGCACGCACTGGAGATCATGGCGCAGTCGTATCACAAGCTGGGAATGGACGACCTGGCTGCGGATACGGAGAAGGTGCTGAAAGAAAATTACTCGAGCCCGGATCAGGTCGCGCAGGGAGAGAAGAAGAAGAGTTGGTGGAAGATCTGGTGAGTCAGCTCAGATTGAGCCGCCGACGAATGGGACGGCGCAGCGCGAAGCCCAGCGCCATTCCGACCAGCCCCGCAGCATAGGGAACGATTGCCAGGACTACGGCGTGCACGTCGGACCAACGCACATGGACGTCGCTGCGAACAAAGCTCCAGAGCAATAGGACGACGTACGCGCCCAAAGCGGCCAAGCGCATTGCGCGGCTGTAGACCACCGCGAAAACCAGGCCGGCGCAAAGTCCGACTAGGAAGCGAGGCAAGCTCAGCATCGGTATCAGGCGCCAGGGGGAATCGACGGCGTCGCTCGACAGAATGGCGAACAACTGCGGGCTGACGAACGCCCACTCGGCAATGACCAGCACGACGAGAATGGCCATGGTCACCGCGCGGTCCGATTGCATCGACTTCATCTGTTACGGTGGCCCGTTGTACTTGCAATGCAGGCTCGACCCGCCGCGACCGCTCGGCGTCAGCGTGCATTCAACATCGGTAACAAAGAGTGCGAACAGTATCGCGCCGACGAAGGCGCCCACGATGAGCAGCTTCTCGTACCTCGGCTGCTTGCTGGGCCGAGATTGGGCGAACAGCGCGACGCCGAGGGCGCAAGGGAAGAAGATGATCAGTCCCGACAGCCAGACCGCGCGATGATACGACTCGGGAACGAGCTGCCGCAGGTAGTCGCCCATGATCATGAGCGACAGGAAGACGACCGCCAGCGTGAGCACAACCTTGAGAAGAACCCTGAGCAGGCCGACGATCATCGCACTCCCTTGGCGCCACGCGAGTGAGGCTGAAGCCTGACCCACACCAAATACACACGAACAGTTCTATCGGGTGCGATAGCCAGACGTGATCGGATACCGCCAATCTCTGCCGAATGCACGATCGCTGATTCGTACGCCGGGCGGTGCCTGCCGTCTCTTGTACTCGTTGCGCTTCACCATCTCCAGCACGCGACCAACCGTCGCGCGATCGAAGCCGCGCGCGGAGATTTCATCCACAGACAGATTGTCTTCGATGAACAACTCGAGGATCGGATCGAGCACCTCGTACGGCGGCAGCGAATCCGAATCCTTCTGATCCGGACGCAGCTCTGCGGACGGTGCACGCTCGATCACTCGCGGCGGAATCACTTGCGCGATCGAGTTGCGATAGCGCGCGAGTCGATACACGAGCATCTTGCTGCAGTCCTTGATCGGCGCGAAGCCGCCGGCCATGTCGCCGTACAAGGTTGCGTAGCCGACGGCCATCTCGCTCTTGTTGCCGGTCGTGAGCACCATGCGACCCGTCTTATTAGAGATCGCCATCAACAGCAGACCGCGGCAGCGTGCCTGGATGTTCTCTTCCGTCGTGTCCGGAGCGCGGCCGGCGAACACGGGCTTGAGTGCGCCGAGCGCCGCTTCGAACATTCCTTCGATCGAGATCACGTCGTAGCCGACGCCGAGTCCGCGCGCTTCCTCTGCGGCATCGTCGAGACTCATCTGCGACGTGTAACGCGACGGCATCATCACCGCGTGCACATGATCGGCACCGAGTGCATCGACAGCAATCGCGAGCGTGAGCGCAGAATCGATGCCGCCCGACAAGCCAAGCACGACACCTGGGAAACGATGCTTGCCCACGTAGTCGCGCACGCCGAGCACGAGCGCGCTGTAGACACTCGCCTCTTCCGACAACTCCGGCTCGATGTGACCGCGCCGCGGCACTGCCTTGCCATCGATCAGATCGACATCGACCGCGAAGAGCTCTTCCTTGAACGGCGACGCGCGCTGCACGACTTCGCCCGCTGCATTCATCGCGAACGAGCCGCCATCGAAGATCAGCTCGTCCTGGCCGCCGAGCTGGTTCACATACACGATCGGCAGGCCGGTGTCCTTGATCCGCGCTCGCGCGATATCTTCGCGTCGCCGCTGACTGTGCATTGAGTACGGCGAGCCGTTGATGACGAGGAGCAGTTGCGCGCCGGCAGCCTGCGCAGCGCGCGCGGGCTTCGGCTCCCAGATGTCTTCGCAGATCAGCAACCCGACGCGAATGTCGTTGAGCTCGACCACGCGGGCTTCCTGCCCGGGTTTGAAGTAGCGCTTCTCGTCGAAGACGCTGTAGTTCGGCAGCTCCTGCTTGTGGTAGTTCGCGAGCAGCTTGCCATCGCGAATGAGCGCGGCGGCGTTGTGGATGATGTCGTCAGTGTAGTCGGGGTAACCGACCATCACTGTCACGCCCTTCACCTCGTTGCGCACCCGCTCGAGCGCCGCGGCAACCTGGCGCTTCATACCCTTGTGGAACAGGAGGTCCTCCGGCGGATAGCCGGACAAGGCCAGCTCGGGGAACAAGACGAGATCGGCTTTGAGCTTGTCGCGAGCTTCGGCTGCGGTATCGATCACGCGTTGCGTGTTACCGCCGACGTCACCGACAAACAGGTCCAGCTGGGCAAGAGCAATGCGGAGCGGCATAGAAGCGAATTCTATGCTTTATCGATCCGCCCGTCCGTACCGACTATTTCTTGCGTTTCGGCGCTTTCTTGGCGCTCTTCTTGGCTGCCTTGGCGCTCTTGGCGCTCTTGGCGCTCTTGGCGAGAGTCTTCTTCTTCCCCAGCTTCTCCGCAATCGCCTTGCCCAGATCCGCCGGGCTCTTCACCGTGCGCACACCAGCGCGCTCCAGCGCCTTGAACTTATCCGCCGCCGTGCCTTTGCCACCCGACACGATCGCGCCCGCATGACCCATGCGCTTGCCCGCCGGCGCAGTCACACCCGCGATGTAGGCAACCACTGGCTTCGTGACGTTCTTGCGAATGAAATCGGCGGCAGCCTCTTCATCCGCTCCGCCGATCTCGCCGACCATGATGATGCCTTCGGTCTGCGGATCGTCTTCGAAGCGCGCGAGCACGTCGATGAAGTTCATGCCGCGCACCGGATCGCCGCCGATGCCGACGCAGGTGCTCTGGCCGAGCCCCGCGTTCGTCGTCTGGAACACCGCTTCATAAGTAAGCGTGCCGGAGCGCGACACGATGCCGACGCGACCTGGCTTGTGAATGAAGCCGGGCATGATGCCGATCTTGCACTCGCCCGGCGTGATGATGCCCGGGCAGTTCGGCCCGATCAGCAAGCTGCCGTAGCTCGACAGCGCAGCCTTCACCTTCACCATGTCGTTCACCGGAATGCCCTCGGTGATGCACACGATGAGCTCGATGCCCGCGTCGGCCGCTTCGAGAATCGCGTCCGCCGCATACGGTGCCGGCACGTAGATCATGCTGACCGTGGCGCCCGTCTGCTTCACTGCTTCGCGCGCGGTATTGAAGACCGGCAGACCGAGATGCTTCTCACCACCGCGACCCGGCGTGACGCCGCCGACCAGCTTCGTGCCGTACGCGAGGCACTGCTCGGAATGGAACGTGCCCTGCTTGCCCGTGAAGCCCTGACAAATGACTCGCGTCTTCTTGTTGACCAGAATGCTCATTACTTCTTGCCTTTCGCAGCGGCAACGACCTTCTTTGCGGCGTCAGTGAGATCCGAGGCCGGCGTGATCGCCAGCCCGCTCTTCGCGAGCAGACTCCTGCCGAGCTCCGCGTTCGTGCCTTCGATGCGCACCACGACCGGCACGCGCACACCGACGTCCTGCACTGCGTGGATGATGCCCTCGGCGATCATGTCGCAGCGGACGATGCCGCCGAAGATGTTCACGAGAATCGCGCGCACGTTCTTGTTCGAGAGAATCAGATTGAACGCTTCGGTGACGCGCTCGCGCGTTGCGCCACCGCCGACGTCGAGGAAGTTCGCCGGCGCGCCGCCGTGCAGCTTGATCAAGTCCATCGTGGCCATTGCGAGGCCCGCACCGTTGACCATGCAGGCGATGTCGCCGTCGAGCGAGACATAGTTGAGCTCGTGCGCGGCTGCCGCGCGCTCCATCTCGTCTTCCTGGCTGGCGTCGCGCCACGCCGCCAGGTCCTTCTGCCGGAACAGAGCGTTGTCTTCGATGTTGATCTTGGCATCGAGCGCCACCAGCCGGTCATCGGCGGTGACGATCAGCGGATTGATCTCGACCAGGCTCGCATCCTTCTCCAGGTACAGGCGGTACAGCGCCTGCGCGATGCCGGTGAACTGCTCGATCTGCTTGCCCTTCAGCCCGAGCCCGAAAGCGAGCACGCGGCATTCCGAAGGCTGCAGCCCCGCCGCCGGATGCACATTCACACGGATGATCTTTTCCGGCGTATGCGCGGCGACTTCTTCGATATCCATGCCGCCCGCGGCCGAAGCGATGAAGGCAACCTGGCCCTTGTCCCGGTTCAGCACCAGGCTCAGGTACAGCTCGCGCGCGATCTTCGACCCTTCCTCGACGAACACCTGGTGGACCGGCAGCCCCTCGGGCCCGGTCTGGTGCGTCTTGAGGCGCGTGCCGATCATCGCGGCCGCAGCCTTGCCCGCGGCCTCCGGCGAATCGACGAGCTTCACGCCGCCACCTTTGCCGCGGCCGCCGGCATGCACCTGTGCCTTGACGACCCACTTCACACCGCCGATGCGCTGCGCCGCTGCGGCAGCCTCCTCGGCATTCGCGGCTACATAGCCGGTCGGCACCGGAATGCCGTATTTTGCGAACAGCTGCTTGGACTGGTACTCGTGCAGGTTCATAAGATGAGAGGATGAACGGACAAAGGCCGCGTATTCTGGAGTAATTCGCCGCCGATGCAAAGGTAGAACCCGACCGAATGAAGCCTCTGCTCAGCTCAGCACCCGTCGTCGACTCCACGAATCCGCTCGCCTGGCGCGTGCTGGCGCTGGTCAACCTGTTCCGGCTGCTGGTCGCCGTGCTGCTGAGCGTGATGTTCATCGCCGTGACGCCGACCCGCGTCGGCCAGGCCTATCCGGCACTGTTCATCGGCGCGACGGCCTCGTACTTCGCTTACGGAATGCTGTCGATTGCGACCGTCAAGCGGCGCTGGCCGGATGTCCCGATCCAGACTTTCGCGGGCCTGTGCGTCGACGTGGCCGCGATCGCGATTCTCACGTACGCAAGCGGCGGCATGACCAGCGGCCTGGCCTCGCTCCTGGTTCTGCCGATCGGCGCACTGTCGTTCGTCGTGCGACAGCGGCTGGCGCTGATGTTCGCCGCGCTCGCCGCCATCGCAGTGCTCGTGCAACAAACGCTGACGACGCTGGCTGCGCGCGGCGACTCCGGCGACTTCGCCTCCGCGGGCATCATCGGCGCGCTCATCTTCATCGTGACGCTCGGCGTCGCGCCGCTGGCGCGCAACCTGCGCGAGAGCGAGGAGCG
>DATENH010000082.1:0-2755 GCA_035275145.1 Steroidobacteraceae bacterium
CCAGGGTCTCGGCACTTGGCTCGATAGAAACTAGCGTGTAAGAATTGCGGCGCAGTTCAAAGCCCGCGCAGACCCGGCGCGCGCATCCTCGACAACGGGTCCACAACCTCTCAGCTCAGCCCATGCTTGCAGAATACTTTCCGGCTATTTCATTTCTCGTCGGCGCGCTCGTCGCCATGGTTGCGTCTTCGCGCTCGGTCACGCTCGGTTCGCAGCTGCAGCAGGAGATCCTGAAGCGCGGCGCCATCGCGCAGGGCCGCATCCTGCGCATCTGGCGGCCGCCGCTGTTCGGCGCGTTCACGCGCGTTTACTTCGAGTTCCACCCCGGGGACGCACCGGCATCGGTGCAGACCTGTCACGTCGACCGCCGCATGGGCGAGTCGAGGGCTTCGCTGCCGGCCGTCGGCACGTGGGTCCGCATCAAGTATCTGCCCGAGCGCCCGAGTCGGGCCGTCATCGCCAAGCTGGTCTCGCGCTTCATCGATTGACGGCGGACTCCCTACCGCCGCGAACCTGAGTTCGGAACCAAGTTCGCCCCGCTCTCATTCTGTGGTCGTGAAGTTCTCGTGGCGACCCCGAGGAGGGTTATATGGGCATCCTGGTGTGGTTGATCGTGGGCGGTGTAGTGGGCTGGCTTGCCAGCATCGTGATGCGCACTGACGCGCAGCAAGGCATCCTGCTCAACGTTATCGTGGGTATCGTCGGCGCATTGCTCGCAGGCTTCGTCGTGTCGCCGCTGTTGGGCATCGGCACGATCAATGAAGGCATCTCGGTAGCGACGTTCCTGGTGTCGCTGGTGGGTGCGATCATCCTGCTGGCGATCGTCAACCTGTTCCGTCGCGGCCGCGTGCGCTAGACGGCAAGCAGGGGTGGAAAGCAAAGGCCGGGCAGCGCAAGCCGCCCGGCCTTCTTTCTGGGCCTATCGGTCCTTGCTGTCCCCGTACAGGCGGATGCCGTAGAAGTAGTTGGCGAAGTCCACGATCTGCACGGTGCCGGACGCACCGAAGGTGAACTTCATCGGCTTCTTGAAGAACTGCTTCGCCTGCGTCTCGCTCAAGCCCGAGCCCACGAGCGAACCCTTGCTCACCAGCCCGCCGATGCAATGCCGCGACAGGAACATCGACTTCTGCTCACGCTCGCCAGCCGCGATGCTGCGCAACTCGGAGTAGGTGGAGAGCGGCAGCGTCATCTTGCCGCCGTACGGCAGGCCGGTGGCCGGATCGATCAGCGTCGGGTCGTTCAGCACTTCGTTCTCGATCGTGATCACTGCACGCGCGTTGTAGCGCGCGTTCGGCTGCGCGACGCCCGTCAGATTGTTGAAGCTGAAGTTCACGTTGGGCGTGAGCGCGAAGCAGATGAGCGACTTGGTCGACTCGGCCGGAAGCTGCAGCGTCGCGAGCCCATCCTCATTGAAGGTGGTCGCCGCGGGCTGCGCGTTCAACACGATGCAGCGATCGTTCGGCCCGGGCGGAAACATCGGGTCGGGCGTGCAGTCCGACTGCAGCGCGACGTTCGAGGTCTGCGCGTTGCCGAGGTAGATCACGTCGCGGCCGAACGAATCCGGATCGCCCACCTCTGCGGCAGTGGGCGGCGCGGCGTGCGCCGAGAATGCAACCGTCAATGCCAGTGCGATGACACTTTTCTTCATTGTCACTTCCTCTGTTTCCCGACAAGGGCGCGCAGCATCGTCGAGGGTGTCGGGGGCGAGTGTGACCCGCCGCACATAATCGCCGTACACTGCAGAATATGTCGCGTGCGCAAACGAGTTTGTTTCCGCCAGTCCTGCCGCAGGGCATGACGTATCGCACCGAGTTCGTCGATAGCGATGAAGAGCGCGCGCTGCTCGAGCACATCCGTGCGTTGCCGCTGCGCGAAGCGCAGTACCAGCAGTACACGGCACGTCGGCGCACCGTGAACTACGGTTTTTCCTACGACTTCACGCATCACAAAGCGAACGCTGCGCCGCCGATTCCGGAATTTCTCGCGCCGCTGCGCACGCGTGCCGCGCAGTGGGCCGGCGTCGCGGCGGAGGACTTCGTGCAAGCGCTGATCGCGGAGTACACGCCTGGCTCGCCGCTCGGCTGGCATCGCGACGTGCCGGACTTCGAGCTGATCGTCGGCATCTCACTCGGCGGGACCGCGCGTATCCGCTTCCGCCCGTATCCGTGGAAGCCGGAGCGGCGCAAAGAAGTGTTCGCGCTCGAGCTGGAGCCACGCTCGGCGTACATTCTGCGCGACGAGGCACGCTGGGGTTGGCAGCACAGCATTCCGCCGACGAAGGAGCTGCGTTACTCGGTCACCTTTCGCACGGCACGCAAAGCCGGAACCGCACGGCGCGAGGAGCGTTGAACCGCCATGAATCGGGACTTCAAAGAACGTTACGTAGAGCGCGGGCGTGCACTGCGATTCATGGGCTTTCCCGTCGACGACATGGAGGTCGAGGAGCTGTATGCCGTGATCGGCTTTCTGCTCGAACAATCCGGCGCGGACACCGAGCTGACGCTCGCGCAAGAGGCTCCGCTCGGCGCGCCGCTCGCCGACCCGCCGAAGAACGACGGCTTGGTCGAGGGCTGAGACTCAGTCGAGCGCCAGCAACGAGGCGCCGAATTCATCGAGCAGGCGACGCAGAACCTCTGCCGGACAAGTGAATGCGCACTTCGTGAGCGCGTCGGCCACAGCCGCTGCGGGCGCGAGCACGCCGACTGGATGACCCGACACTTCCACGCCATCGACACGCGAATAGAAACCCCGATGG
>DATENH010000083.1:0-8021 GCA_035275145.1 Steroidobacteraceae bacterium
TCGCTCGAAGATTTGCGCAAGCGCCTGCCCGAGACCATGCCGTTGTCCGGGCTCAGCATCTGCGCCGTCGGCGACCAGGTGGTCGTGCGCGACGGCAACAGTCAGTATCAAGTCGACAGCGGCCAGTACGTGCTCGGGCTCGACGTGACGGTCGAAGACGGCGTGCTGCGGGTCGTCGAAAAAGAGTTCGGGCCGAAACCGGATGAAGGCGCGGATCCGCCGCGAACTGCCGAGGATTGGTTCGACGACGCGCTCGACTTCGAAGAGAACGGCGATCTCGGCGCGGCCATCGACGCGTATCGGCAGACCGTGGCACTCGACGGGCAGAACGTCGCTGCGTGGATCAACTGGGGCCGGCTGTTGCACGAACGCGGCAACAAGCGCGAGGCGGAAGCGGTCTATCGTCGTGCGATCGAGCAATGCGGCGCGGATTCGGTGCTGATGTTCAACCTCGGCGTGCTGCTCGAAGATCTGGGCCGCACGCACGCGGCGCTCGAGGCCTATCAAGCCGCAGTCGGTGAGGACCCCGCGTTCGCCGACGGCCACTACAATCTCGCGCGTCTCTACGAATCGCTCGGCCAGCCGCAGCACGCGATCCGTCACCTCGGCCAATATCGCCGCCTGTTGAACAGCGAGACCCGGTGACATGGGTTTGTGGGTAGGGACGTCCGGCTATGCCTATCCGGAGTGGCGCGGCAGCTTCTACCCGGAAAAGATGCAGACAGCGAAGATGCTGCCGTACTACGCGGAGCACTTCGCGACCGTCGAGATCAACAACACGTTCTATCGCATGCCGAATGCGAAGCTGCTCGAAGGCTGGAGCGCGCAGACGCCGGAGAACTTCAAGCTGACGCTGAAGGCGCCGCAGCGGATCACGCATCAGAAGCGGCTCCGGGATTGTGCCGACGAGGTCAAATACTTCCTGGAAGTCGCGAGCACACTGGGACCGAAGCTCGGCGCAATTCTGTTTCAGACCCCGCCGTACCTGCGCATGAACCTGGAAGTGCTCGATGGCTTCCTGGCGATGCTGCCGGACGGGCTGTGCGCGGCGTTTGAGTTCCGCCACAAGTCATGGATGGAATCGGACGTTTTTTGCCGGTTGCAGGCCAAAGGCCTCGCGCTCTGTGTCGCAGATAGCGAAAACTTCTCGACGCCGGTGGAAATCACGGCCGGCTATGCATACTTCCGACTGCGCGACGAGGGCTATCAACCGCAAGATATCGAGCGCTGGGCCGGGGTGCTTCGCGAGAGAACTGCCGCCTGCAGCGACGTCTTCGTGTATTTCAAACACGAAGAAGCGGGGATCGGTACCGAGTTCGCCAAGCAGCTGATCAAGAATTTGTCAGGCTAGAGCCTGACTCACAGAGGGAAGCTTCATGCGTTCCGCATCGCTGGCCGGAGTCGTCGCTATTGCAGTGCTCGCTGCGTGCAGCAAGGAGCCGGCGCCTGCCGCCGCACCGCCGCCACCCAAGCCGGCCTACGGCAGTTTCGGTGTCGACCTCACGCAGATGGACACGAGCGTCAAACCGGGCGACGACTTCTATCGATACGTGAACGGCAAGTGGCTCGATACGTTTCAGATGCCGCCGGACCGCTCCAATTACGGCACCGGCACGGTCGTGTTCGAGAAGACCGAGAGCGATCTGCACGCGATTCTCGATGAGCTCGCGGGCAGCAAGCCGGCGGCGGGCAGCGTGGAGCAGAAAGTCGCCGATCTCTATGCCGGCTGGATGGACGAGGCCGGCATCGAGTCGCGCGGGCTCGAGCCACTGCAGCCCTACCTGGCACGCATCGCTGCGGTGAAAGACAGAGCTGGCTTGATGGAGCTGGTCGGCTCGATCGACTTTCAAGCGCCGTTCGCAGTAGGCATCAACCCCGACACGGTCGATCCGACCCGTTACGTCGCGTGGGTCGGGCAGTCCGGCCTCGGCATGCCCAACCGCGATTACTACCTCAAGAAGGGCGAGAAGTTCGACGCCTATCGAGCGGCGTACGCCACCTACGTCGCGAAGATCTTCGAGCTGCTCGGCAACAAGGATCCATCCGGCTCGGCGAAGCGCGTGATCGGCATCGAGAACAGGATCGCCGCGGTCGCGTGGGCGCCGGAGCGGCAGCGCAAAGTCAGCGAGGCCATCAATCCGATGGATCTGGCCGGGCTCAAGAAGCTGGTGCCGAACGTCGACTGGAAGCGGGTGCTCGGCGGCGTCGGTCTCGGCGACCAGCAGAACTTCGTCGTGAACGAGACGACCGCGATTCGCGATGGCGCGAAGCTGCTCGACAGCGAGCCGCTCGCCGCGTGGAAGGACTACATGACCTTCCACTTCGTCAACTCGTACTCGACCGATTTGCCGAAGGCGTTCGACACTGCGCAGTTCGATTTCAACGCGAAGGCGCTGCGCGGCGTGGAACAGCAGCGCGATCGCTGGAAGCGCGGCCTGACGCTGGTCGACGGCTCCATCGGCGAAGGACTCGGCGAGATCTACGTGCGCAAGCACTTCCCGCCCGAGACCAAGGCCAAGATGGACGCGCTCGTCGCGAACCTGCGCGCGGCGCTCAAGGAGCGGCTCGCGACACTCTCGTGGATGGACGACACGACGCGGGCGGAAGCAGTGAAGAAGCTCGATGCCTTCGAGCCGCGCATCGGTTATCCCGCCAAGTGGCGCGACTATTCCGCCCTCACCATCGAGCGCGGCAAGCATTTCGAGAACGTCCGCAACGCGCGGGTGTTCGACTGGGAGCGGCGAGTCAAGCGCATCCACGATCCCGTGGATCGCGGCGAGTGGTTCATGACCCCGCAGACGGTCGATGCCTACTACGATCCGTCCACGAATCAGATCACCTTCCCCGCGGGCATCCTGCAACCGCCGTTCTTCGATCCGAACGCCGACCCCGCGGTCAACTACGGCGCGATCGGCGCGATCATCGGCCACGAAATCGGCCACGGCTTCGACGACCAGGGCCGCGAGTTCGACGGCTCGGGCAAGGTGCGCAACTGGTGGACGCCCGAGACCAACGCACGATTCGTCGAGGCGACGAAGAAGCTCGGCGCGTTGTATGCGAGCTATTGCCCGCTCGAAGGTGCCTGTGTGAACGGCGACCTGACGATGGGCGAGAACATCGGCGATCTCGGCGGCCTCGAAATGAGCTATACGGCGTACAAGCTGTCGCTCAACGGGCAGGAAGCGCCGGTGCTCGACAACTTCACGGGCGATCAACGGTTCTTCTTGTCGTTCGCGCAAGCCTGGCGCGGCAAGACGCGTGACGACGCGCTACGGGCGCAGATGCTCACGGACCCGCACTCGCCGCGTACGGCGCGCGGCTCGTTCCCTGAGCGCAATATGGATGCGTGGTACGCGGCGTTCGACGTGCAGCCGGGCGCGAAGCTGTATCTCGATCCGAAGGATCGAGTCAGGATCTGGTGATCTGGGACGCCGCGAACTCGATCAGGTCCTTGTTCAACCGCTCCGCATGGGTGAGAAACAAGCCGTGCGGGGCGCCCTCGTAGATCTTCACCGTCGCATGCGGCAGCAACGCCGCCGTCTTGCGGCCGGTGAGCGCCAGCGGGGCAGACACATCTTTATCGCCGTGGACGATCAATGTCGGCACCTCCAGCTTCGCGAGGTCCGGGCGGAAATCCGTCGAGGTCAGCGCGCGGTTGCATTCCACCAGCGCTTTCATCGAACAGCGCAGCATCAGGCCGGCGATCCATTCGAGCATTGCGTCTGAAGTCTCGGCGACGCCGAACGGCCGCATGTTGTCGCGCAGGGCCTTGGGAAAGTCGCGCAAGATGACGTTGCGTCGCCCGTTCTCGAACACCGATGGGTCGACGCCGTCCGGGTTGTCTGCCGTCTTCATCAGGAAGGGCAGCGTCGCTGCGACGAGCGCCACGCGCGCCACACGTTTCGAGCCGTGCCGCGACACGTAACGGACAGCTTCGCCGCCAGCCATCGAATGCGTGACCAGCGTGACGTTCTTCAGATCCAGCGCGTCGAGGACCGCCGCGAGATCGTCGGCGAGCGTATCAGGCTCGAACCCGCGACCCGGATCGCTCGAGCGGCCGTGGCCGCGGCGATCGTAGGCGATGCAGCGAAAGCCGCTGTCGGAGAGCGGTGCCATCTGGTAGCCCCAGCAGTCCGACGTGAGAGCCCAACCGCTCATGAACACGAGCGGCGCGCCGCTGCCCCAGTCGCGATAGAAGAGCTGCGTACCGTCGCGAGTCTCGATGAACGGGCCGGTTACGCGCGCAGAGGTGTTAGAGGCACGCGCGCGCTGCTCTGCGCTCGCGATGTCCGCACTCAGCAACGCTGCGCCACCGATCGCTGCGCCCGTACCCTTCAGCAGATCCCTTCGATCCATCGCCGCTCTCCCGAATGATTCCGTGGAGGGATCATGCGAGCGACGACGTGGTGCGGTCGATTACCTGGGAGGTAAGGACTGCACCTGGTGCAACGAGAACGACGGGCGAATGACGGTGAGCCGCGCGCGCATGCTCGGGCTGGAGCGGCCAGCCGGCGCGCCGTTCTCGCGCCATGTGTCGGCGACGCGCTGGCCGGCTCCGGCACGGGTGGCTCCTGCACTCAGATGGGTCGCGATGGCTTCCGCCATGGTCACGAAACTTCCCTTGAACATGCTTACCCCGGACAGTGGACTTGCCTACCGATACCTAAAGACGCGCGGCAGGTGACCGATACGACACCTGCCGCGCGTTTTTAGTTCTCTTTACGACTTGGAATTCGCTTTTGGCGCCTCGGCTTGCGCAAACGGCGGGCCGTTGAACTCCGACTCGATGACGATGGCGACCTGATCGCCGACGCCGATGTTGGTGGCGGCCGCAGGGATGCCGCCCGAGATGCCGAACTCGGAGCGGCGCAGAACGCCGTGCGCGGAGAAGCCCACGCGGGCGTTCGGATCCATCTGGAAGCCAGGGTAGCCGCCGTTGTAGGTGGCTTCGAGCACGATCGGACGAGTAACGCCATGCAAGGTCAACTCGCCGTGTACGCGCAGCGCCTGGTTGCCGAGATCCTCGACCTGGGTCGTGCGAAAGGTGATCTGCGGAAACTTCGCCGCGTCCAGAAAGTGCTCGCCCGCGAGCTCGCCGTTGAAGTCGTACTTCGGATCGGGGTAGTCGGTCTCGATCGAGCGCGGGTCGATCGTCGCGGTGAGCTGCGTCGCCGTGAGATTGCGCGGATCGAATTGCAGCTTGGCATCGAAGCGGCGAAACCGTGCCGTGTAATGCGAGAAGCCCATGTGGCTGATACGGAAGATCAGCGT
This sequence comes from Steroidobacteraceae bacterium, assembly GCA_035275145.1. Taxonomy (GTDB): domain Bacteria; phylum Pseudomonadota; class Gammaproteobacteria; order Steroidobacterales; family Steroidobacteraceae; genus Steroidobacter. The sequence goes on from DATENH010000083.1 coordinate 5,272, forward strand.
CGAGTGCGCGTGGTCCATTGTGTATGCGCCGGCGGGCACGTTCTGGGCGAACGCGGCTGCCCGGGACGGCTCACCCACAGGCTCGGCAGGCGGTGCCGGCGTCGCCGCAGGTGCCGCCGGTGCAGGCTCGTTCTGGGCCTGCGGAGGGGCATCCTTCTGCGCGCACCCGGCAAGTGCAGCCAATGCCAGCAACAGTACGAAGCGTTTCATCGCGTTTCTCCAAGGTTGAAGGATCGTTCTTGTCCACTAGGACGAACGCATCGGCCTGAAGCCGACATTGAACCCCATAAAAATGTCAGGGGATGTCAGGGTCAGTCGAGCAACTGCAACTCGCGGGCGCGGGCGATGGCGCCGGTCCGGGTGCTGACGTCGAGCTTCGCGAACACGTTCTTCAGGTGCCACTTCGCCGTCGACACGGCGATACGCGAGCGTGCCCCGATTTCGGGATTGCTGAGGCCGCGCGCCACCAGCTTCAGGATCTCGATCTCGCGGTCCGTCAGCGGCTCGAGAGGCAAGGTCGGCTTGCGGCGCGGCGCGGCCGGGGCGGGGTGCTCGCGGAACACGTCGCCGAACTTGCAGAAGTAGCGGCTCGGCAGGAGATGCCGCAGCTTTCGCGACTCGACGGCGGCCGCGATGATCTGGATCAGCCCCGGCGTGTCGTCGAAGACGCCGCGCGTGAAGCCGTAGCCCCGCGTCAATGCGAAGCCGCGATTCAATGCCTGGAATGCCGCCTCCTGGTCGCCCGCCTGCCATTCGCATTCGGAGAGCGCAGCTTCCAATGCGACTTCCCGATACACGAAGCCCGCCGTGCGTGCGCTGTCGCGCAAGACAGTCAGGATGGCGCGAGCCTCGTCCGTGCGCTTGCGATGCAGGAGCAGCAGCGTGTATGCAAATCCGAAGCGCTCCCATTCTTCGTCATACGGACGCACCTGCTGCCAGGTACCTGCTTCTGCGCGGCGTTCGAGGCCGAGCTCGATCGCGATTGCCAATGCGCGCGGCGCGTTGTTCTGGAGCAGATGCAAACGCATCTTCTCCCGACACACTTGCGCGAGAAAGCGCTGGTGGCAGCCGCTCTCCAGCACGCTGTGCACGTAGTCGAGCAGTTGGAACGCCTCGGTGAAGCGTTCGTTGATCGCCTTGATCCGCGCCAGCGTGATGTGGACGATCGTGAAGTTCTCGACTGTCGATGCGACCGACAGGAGCGGCAGAGCTTCGCGACACAGCGTTTCCGCTTCGGCGAGCCGATTCTCCTCGTAGCGCACGCAGGCGAGGGCGGTCGCCGCGTTGACCCACGCCGGGTTGCGCCGGCCGCGCCGGACCAGAGAAAACATCCGCTCGCAGCGCTCCGCGGCCGATTTCATGTCGCCTTGGGCACGCTCGGCGAGCGAGGCGACCACGTCCGCGTAGCCGAAGCCATAGACGCTGACGTTCTCCAGTGCGTCGCGCGCTCGCATCGACAAGCGCCACGCGAGATCGAACTGATTCCGCCGCACCAGGGCATACGCCTGCAGTGTGAGCACCGTCGCACTCAGGAAACTATCCGCGCCTTCGAGGCGCGCGGTGTCCGCGACTGCGATGTTCACGTGGCAATCGCTGTCCGCGAGGATCGTGAGCATTGCGTGGAGCAGCGGCAGATGGATCGGTCCGACGACACGGCCCGCTCCGACGCTGGCTTCCACTTCGCGCAACGCGATCGCCGCATCGTCGAAGCGACGGCACAGGATCAGCGCCGAGATGTAAGCCGTGCTGATCCCCGCGTGCGTCAGGATCTCCGCGCGCGGCAACCGCTCGCTCCAGCGGAGCACATCCGCAATCTCGCCTTCCTGCAGCCACGACGCGAGGCATCGCGCGACCAGGTCGATCCGCCACTGCTGGTCGTTCGCGAGGAAGGCGTGATGCAGGGCTTCCTCGTAGAGCTGGTGCTCCGCGAACCAGCGGCTCGCGCGCTCGTGCAATTGCGGGATGCGGGCAGCATCGCGACGCAGGACGCTGCGCAGGAAGTCGAGGAACAGCGTGTGATATCGATACCAATGCCCGTGGCTATCGAGCGGCTGAATGAAGAGCTGCGAGCGTTCCAGGCGTTCGAGCAAGGACTGACTGTGCGAGATGCCGAGGAGGGCATTGCACAGCTCGCCCGTCATGCGATCGACGATGCTGCTGGCGACGAGAAACTCGCGTATCTCGGGGCTCTGCTCGTGCAACACCGAGGCGCCGAGATAGCGCGCCACTTCGGAATGCGAGCCCGCGAACTCCTGCAAGGTATCGGCAGGCGCCGCCGGCCCGGCGACGGCGAGCAACGCCAGCTTGGTGCCAGCCACCCAACCCTCGGTGCGCGCCTTGATGCCGGCTGCCTCTTCCTGCGACAGCGCCCGGCGGCACAGCTTGCGGCTCAGCTGCACGATCATGCCGTCGTCGAAGTCCAGATCCGCGGCATCGACGATCGAGAGCTGGTCGGCGAGCCGTAGCTGGCTCAGGCTGATCTCCGGCATGCAGCGGCCGGAGATGATCCAGTGCACGGTATCGGGCGAGCGATACAGCAGGAAGTCGAGGGTGCGGACCAACGACGGCGCAGTGATCGACTGGAAGTCGTCGAGCACGATCGTCAATTCCTGATCCACCCGGTCGAGACTCTCGCTGAACAGCGCCGCGCCCGGATCCACGGGCGCGATGTACGCATCGAACCCTGGCACCGCGCCGCGCACGGCGCCGATCAGATAAGAAAAAAAGCGGAGCGGGTCGTTGTCCCGCTC
>DATENH010000084.1:0-4257 GCA_035275145.1 Steroidobacteraceae bacterium
TGCCGGCGGGCCAGTTTGCTTCGGGGAACCTGGACAGCCCGGCGGGCCAGTACCAGTTCAACCAGGGCGGCAACACGGCGCTGAAGCCGGAAACCTCGGACACGTACTCCTACGGTATCGTGTTCACTCCGCGCTTCGCTCCGGGCTTGTCGGTCTCGTTGGACTACTTCGACATCAAGGTCGATGACCTGATCTCGGCGTTCGGCTCGCAGAACACGCTGGATGCGTGCTACGGGTTTAACGATGCAGCTGCTTGCGGTCGCATTCACCGTAACGGCAACGGTCAGTTGTGGCTCGGCAACGGCAACGTTGACGACCTCAACATCAACATCGGCGGTCTGGAGACCTCCGGCGTCGACCTGAACCTCAACTACACCGGCCTCGATATCGGCAGCTGGGGTTCGTTGAACTTCAACCTGACCGGCACCTACCTGAACGAGATCGTCACGGATCAGGGTGCGGAAGGCTTCCCGAAGTTCGACTGCAAAGGCAAGTTCGCGGGCAACTGCGTGAGCTCGTTGACCACCGCGGTCAATCCTGAGCTGCGCACGCGCTTGCGCATCGGCTGGGAGACGCCGTGGAACGTCGATCTGGCGCTGACGCATCGCTACATCAGCAGCGTCTCGCAGGACGACGCGGTGCCTGGCCAGATCGATGCTCATCTGCCGCACGAGAGCTACTTCGATCTGTTCGGCAGCTGGAACATGACGGACAACACCAACGTGCGTCTGGGTATCAACAACATCACCGACAACGATCCTTCGCTCAGCAGCCAGGTGGGCACGACGGGCAACGGCAACACCTATCCGCAGGTGTACGACGCCCTCGGTCGCTACATCTTCATGGGCCTGACGGTGAAGCTCTAAGTCGAAACGGTACTCAGTCCAATAATTGGTCGATAGACTTGGCGGCGGTTCCTCACGGAACCGCCGCTTTTTTTATGACCGACGCCCTGCTCAGCGGCCTCGCCGCATCGCCCGACGTCTACGTGCAGAAGATCGATCTGGCGCGGGGCGCGGCATTGCTCGTGCAGTTGAACGAGAACGCCTATCGCGCCGCGAGCTTCCTCGACGACCGGATCCTGACTCCGGGCCTCAAGGGCGCCTGGGGGAGCCTGGAGAGCGTGCTCGGGGCCGCAGCGGGCATCGCGGGCAAGCCGCTGCACTTCATCTTTCATACCGGCCACGTCGGCTCGACGCTGCTCAGCCGGCTGCTAGACGAGAGCGGTTGCATACTGTCGCTGCGTGAGCCTTTGCCACTGCGGACGCTCGCGGATGCGCGCGATGTTCTAAGCGCGCCGGAGTCGTTGCTGAGCCAGGCGGATTACCAGGGCTTGGAACGTGCGCTCTCGCAGCTTTGGAGCCGCGGCTATAGCAGCACCCGCAGCGTCATTCTCAAGGCCACGAGCAGCGCCTGTCGCATCGCGACTCCGTTGCTGGAGCGACTGCCCGGCGCACGTGGCGTCTATCTGAATCTCGGTGCCGAGCCGTATCTGGCGACGCTGCTGGCCGGCCAGAACTCCGGCGTCGACTTGCGCGGACACGGCCCCGTTCGCATCCGCCAGCTCCAGGCGCGCATCCAGGCGCCTCTGGCGCCGCTGCATGCGTTGTCGCTGGGCGAGCTCGCAGCCATGAGCTGGCTCGCCGAGACCTGGAATCAGCACGATGCCGTCGATCGATTCGGACCGCGAGTCCTGGCGCTCGATTTCGACGCGCTGCTGGCAGATGTCGCAGGCTCGGTGCGCCGCGTCGCCGAACATTTCCAGTTGCCGGCCGACTCGGGCTGGCTCGCCGACATTGCGCGCAGCCCGGTGCTGACGCGCTATTCGAAATCGCCGGATTTCGAATATTCGCCGCAGCTGCGGCGTGAGCTGCTGCGCGAATCGCGGCAGGCCAATGCCGCGCAAATCGCGGCCGGGCTGCGTTGGCTCGAGAACCTCGCGGGCTCGCAGCCCGCTGTCGCGCGGAAACTCAAATGAGCCCATCGAGCGACGTTGCGAACCTGACTACTCTGGGCAAGCGTCTGCTGGTCGGCGACGGTGTGCCTGTGGCCGTGGACAAAGGGATCGCGACGCTGCGCGATGCTGCTGGGCGCGGCAGCGGCGAAGCCTCGTCGCTGTTGTCCGTGTGCGCCGCATGGGGTTTGGGACAGGCGCGCAATATCGAGGCGGCTCTCGATCACCTCACGCGCGCCGCGCAACTCGCGTGGGAACCTGCATGTCGCGAGCTCGCGCTGCTGGCGCGAGATGCTGCGGCAGATCCTGCGGCTCAGCGCCGCAAGATCGACCTGACCTCGTGGCGAGCCGCGCCGGCGGCCCGCGTCCAGTTCGAGAAGCCGCGTATCCTCGTCATCGAGCGGTTTGCGAGCGCAGAGGAATGTCAGTGGCTGATCGCCCGCGCGGCCGGCGGCGGTTTGCAGCGAGCGAAGGTCTATCGGGCCAGCTCGACGGCGCAAGTCGCCGAAACCCGCACCAACCGCGAGATGTCGTTCACGATCTTCAACGCCGACGTCGTGCTCAGCCTGATCCGCGACCGCATCGCGGCGGCGGCCGGTACGCCGGTCTCGCATTTCGAGATCGCGAAGCTCCTGCACTATTCGCCGGGCGAGCAGTTCGCATTGCACGCCGACTTCATCGAGGCGAAGACGCCGGAGCTGGCGCGCGAGCTCGCGGCTCGCGGGCAGCGCTCGGCCACGTTTCTCATCTATCTCAACGACGGCTACGAAGGCGGCGCGACGCAGTTCCCGCGGCTGAACTGGCAGTACCGCGGCGGGCGCGGCGACGCGCTGTTGTTCAGCAACGTCGACGCGAACGGCGCGCCCGACTACGACACCATCCACGCAGGCATGCCGCCGACGTCAGGAGAGAAGTGGGTGCTGTCGCAGTGGGTTCGCACCCGACCCGTCGGTCCCTGATCTCCTAGTCGCCGGGATCTATTCCCGCGTTGCGCAGATACGCCTCCAGCGGCGCGAGCTGCGCTGCATAGTTGTGCCAGCGGCCGGACGATCGGCGATACAGCGGCTCGCGCACCTGCCATACGCTCGCCGTCTTCACGGCGTTCGCCTGCTGCTCGAACGACAAGCACGCGTCTTCCCATTCGAGCCCGCAGAAGCTGGTGAGCTGTTCCATCGCGGGCCGCGGCGCGCGTACCAGCTCGTCGTAATCGAGATCCAGAATGTCCGCGCCATAGAGCGATTTCCAGTGCGCCATCAGGCGCCGGTACTGGACGTAGTAGTGGCCGATGTCGGCGAGGTCGAGCGCGTAGCTCATGCTGTGATCGAGGTGCAGGAAGTAGATCGACAAGCAGTTGTCGAGCGGGTTGCGCACCGTGTGCACGATGCGTGCGTCCGGGAACAGCCGCTTGATCAGGCCGATGTAGAGAAAGTTGTCGGGCCGCTTGTCCGTCACGCGCTCGCCTTGCGGGAACGGCCTCGCGAGCATCGCGAGATAGCGTGTCGCCAGCGCGTCGAGCTGCGCCTGCGTCATGGCTGCCATCGTCGCCGGGAACGGTGCCAGTTCCGTGCGCACGAGCGACGGCAGGAAGGCGAGCTCGCCGCCGGCAGCGACGCGCGAGTGCGCCGACAGGATCTGCTCCGCGAGCGTCGAGCCGGAGCGGAACATGCCGCAGATGAACACCGGTCGCGTCGACTGCGGCTGCGGTGCGGCTTGCGTCTGACTCGGCTGGAATCCTGCAAGCAACGCGTCGATGAATTTCTCGTGCGCCTGTCGGTCGTAAGCGCCCGCGGGTCCGGCGCTACGACGACTGTCGCGATTCGCCGAGGTGTAAGCGGCAAACGCCGCGTCCCAGGCACCGCAGGAGTCGAGCGCCTTCCCGAGTGCGAACCCAAGCTCGGCTCGATCCGCTGCCGACGCGGCCGGGTCGGCGATCGCCGCGCGCAATCTCGCGATCAGTGAGTCATCCGGCCGCGCGATTTTCTTCAGACCCGCGTAGCGCGCGAGTGCGACATAGCAGCGCGGTTGCAGCGCGAGGATTCTTTCGTAGAGCGCGCTGGCGTCAGCCTGCTTGCCGAAGTCCTCTCGCAAGTTCGCGAGATTCAGCAGCGCCGGTACGTAGCCGGGATTGAGTGCCAGCGCCGCCTGCAGCTCGCGCTCGGCGGCTTCGTCCTGGCGCAGGCAGTCGGAATAGATCACGCCGCGGTTGAGATGAACTTCCTCGGGTTCCGAGACGCCGCGCTCCAGTGCCTGCTGATAGGAGGCGAGCGCCGCGTCGAAGCGTCCGGCGCTTCGCTGCAGCCGCG
>DATENH010000085.1:0-9045 GCA_035275145.1 Steroidobacteraceae bacterium
GGAGATCCGACCCTGCCGCCGTACCACGGCTACGGCATGTCCGTGCCGCGCATGGCGTTGAAGGGCGCAGCTTTCGCGCAGAAGACTCTGCTCGCCGGCATCACGACCATTCGCGACGTGGGCGCGACCGGCTTCAGCGACGTCGCCGTGCGCGATGCGATCAACGACGGCGAGATCCCCGGGCCGCGCATGCTGGTTTCAGGCCCGGCGCTCGGCATCACCGGCGGTCACTGCGATTCGAATCTGCTCGCGCCGGAATACAAAGAGGCCAGCGACGGCGTCGCCGACGGCATCGTCGGGGTGAGGAAGGCGGTCCGGCGCAACGTGAAGTACGGCGTGGACGTGATCAAGTTCTGCGGCACCGGCGGCGTGTTCTCCAAGGGCGACACACCGGGCGCGCAGCAGTACACCTTCCAGGAAATGCAGGCGCTGATCGACGAAGCGCACATGGCCGGCCGCAAAGTCGCCGTGCACGCGCACGGCGCGGAAGGCATCAAGTCGGCGATTCGCGCGGGCGTGGACACCGTCGAGCACGCGAGCCTGATCGATGACGAAGGACTGCAGCTCGCGAAGAAGGGCGGCATCTACCTGTCGATGGACATCTACAACAGCGACTACACGCAGGCGGAAGGGCCGAAGCGCGGCGAGCTGGAGGAATTCCTGCGCAAGGACCGCGAGATCGCGGAAGCGCAGCGCGAGAATTTCCGCAAGGCCGTGCGGCTCGGCGTGAAGCTGACGCTCGGCACCGACGCCGGTGTCTATCCGCACGGCGACAACGCGAAGCAGCTCGCCTACATGGTCAAATATGGCATGACGCCGATGCAGGCCATCCAGGCCGCGACCGTCAACGGTGCAGACGCGCTCGGTTTGAAAGCTCAGACCGGCGCGCTGGCGACCGGTCTCGCAGCCGACATCATCGCGGTCAAGCGCGATCCGCTCGAGGACATCCGTGCGCTCGAGCAGGTCGACTTCGTTATGAAGGCAGGGCAGATCTACAAGCAGCAGTAGTCAGCGCGCGGTGATCTCGCCGCGCGGCTTCTGCTGCAGATATTTGCCGTGCCAGTCGAGATAGCGCTGCATGCGCTCGCGCAGATAGCTCGGCTTGGTCAGGCCGTGAAACTGGTCGGGATAGATCACGAGCTGCGTCTCGACGCCGAGACTGCGCAGCGCCTGATACATCTGCTCTGAGTTCAACAGCGGCACGTTGAAGTCCGACGCACCGCACTGGAACAGCGTCGGCGTCTTGATGCGGTCCGCGTGCAGGAAGGGATACGAGTTGTGCAGGTACGTGTCGAGGTTCTTCCACGGCGTGCCGAGCTCGGCCTCGTATTCGCGCACGTACATGTCGGTGCCGTAGCCCGCCAGCACGTTCGAGATCGACGCGCCGCTGGTCGCCGACTTGAAACGCGTGTCTTTCGAGATCACGAAGTTCGTCAGGATGCCGCCGTAGCTCCAGCCGCCGACGCCGAGACGGTCCGGGTCCGCGATGCCTTGCTTCACGGCGTAATCGACCGCGGCAAGCACGTCGTCGGTGTCCTTGTTGCCCCAGTCGGCATAGATGGCAGTCGCGAACGCTTCGCCGCGGCCTGAGCTGCCGCGCGGGTTGACGCCAAGCACCACATAGCCGTTCGAGGCGAAGATCTGCCACGCCATCGTGAACGCGTTGGCGTATTGCGAGACCGGACCGCCGTGGATCCACAACAGCGTCGGATAACGGCGCCCCGGCCGGTAGTCGGGCGGCTTGACGGCGAAGCCGTTGATGCGCGTGCCGTCCTTGGATTCGTAAGAGATCTCCTCGGTGGCGCCGAGCTTCACGCCGGCGAGCCATTCGTCGTTGTGATGCGTGAGGCGTCGATAGCGATGCTCTTCGAGCGCGTACACCGCTTCCGGCGCTTCGACGATACCGTCGAGCACGGCGATGCGCCCCTTGCCGCCCACGTCGAACGCAGTGGTTTCGCGACGCCCGTCGACGATGCGCTCGATACTGTTGTCGCCAGTTTCGATGCGCGCGAGATGCTGATTGCGATCGTCTTCGACCAGGAAGTAGATCGCGCGTCCGTTGCTCGCCCACACCGGCGACATGACGTTGCGATCGAGCAAGCGCGTCAGGATGCGGGGCGTGCCGCCGTCGGCGGAAACGACCGCAAGGTGATGCGTCGAGTAGTAGATCAGCTTCGGATCGCCGGCCGCAACGTAGGCGAGCTCGCGCCCGTCGGGCCGCCAGCTCGGCGGCGCCATCGACGAGCTGTCGCCGCTGTCGCCCTGGAAGTTCGTGAGCAGCTTCGGTGTCGAGCCGGTTTGCGCAGCGATCACGTACAGGCCGAACTGGTCGTTGCGATCCGGATCGGTGCCGCGCTTGCTGAAGAACGCGATCTCCTTGCCGTCGGGCGACCACGCCGGCCAACCCTCGTCGTAGTTGCCCGGCGTCAGGTTCTCCGCTTTGCGGCTGGCGACGTCGAACACATATAAATGCTGGCGCTGGGGGCCGAGGTAGCCGGTCTTGTCTTCCTTGAAGTAGTAGCGATCGATGACGATCGACGGCGGGGTCTTCTCTTCCTCGCCTTTCTTCTTCTTGTGCGGATCTTCGTCCGCGACGATCAGTGCGAGCTTCTCAGCGTTCGGCGACCAGGCGTAGTCGACGACTTCGCCGTTGAATCCCGTGAGCGGACTCGCTTCGCCGCCGGTGCGATCGAGCAGCCAGACCTGTTCCGGCTCTTCGTCGTCGCCGCGCGCGGTGAGGAAAGCAAGGTACTTGCCGTCCGGGCTCCAGCGTGGCGTGTGCTCGCTGTGCTCGGACCGCGTGAGCTGCAGCGAGCGCTGGCCGTCCCAGCTCGCCATCCAGATGTGCGTCATGCGTTTGTCTTTGACGAGATCCGCGGTGCGTACCGTGTACGCGACCCAATCGCCGTCCGGCGAAACCTGCGGATCGTCGACCTCATGCAGCGCGTTGATGTCGTCCGCGGTCAGCGAGCGACGTTCCATTGCAGTCGCGGCTGTTGCGCACAACAGCGATGCGAGCAGGACCAGTGACAGTGAACGCATAGCTAGGAGCTCTTCTTCCGGAATCGCAGCACGAAGCGATCGGTGCTCTTGCCGCGAAACGATTCGTCGTAAAACGGTTTGCTGCGATCGTCCGCCGGATTGCGCAGCACGTCATTGCTCGCTTCGAGCACGAAGCCCGCTTCGGCAAAGATCTTCTTCACGTACTCCTCGTCGATGCGATGCGTGCCGTTGTCGCGATCCTTCGCGTGCTCCGCGCCGCTGCCTGCGGGCGCGGCGTGATCGACGACGCCGAACCAGCCGCCGGGCTTCAGTGCCTTGTGCACGTCCTTCAGCACGCCGGGCACGTCCTGCGACAGCCAGAAGAAGTCGTGCAGCACCATGAAGGCGACGGCACCGTCGAGCGAGTTGGGTTCGAGCCCCATCGAGTTGAGCGGTTTGTCGAGACGTACGACGTTGGGCAAACGATTGTTCGCGAGACGCTCGTCGACGACCTTCCTGCCGAAGCGTTCATAGAAGAAGTCGGGGTTCTGCATGTACACCTTGCCGTTCGACCCGACCGCGCGGGCGAGCACCTCGGCCGTGTTGCCGGTGGCACCGAACAACTCGAGGATCGTCATCCCCGGCCGCACGCCGAAGAATTCCAGGATCTCCGCGTAGTGCCGGTTGTCGTCGCGCGTGCGATCTTTCGGCGGCCGTTCCTGGCTGTCGACTGCGGCCTGAATGGCCGGATGAATGGGCGGCGACTCCGCTGCCTGAAGCGAGGCGCACGCGAGCACCGCACCCAATACCAGCACACGCGGCCAAGCACTCATTGCTCCCCTCCGGGATTTCACCAGCTGCTTCGGCCCGCAGAGTGTAGTAGGGAACCGACGCCGTCAATCGCCCGTTCCGGCCTTGAGTGATGCCGGGTCGAGGTGTGCGATGAAACTGCTGGTATGGATTGGTATCGCGATGATGATTTGCTGGGGCGTGCTGTGGTTCGGCATCAAACTGGCGGTCGGCGCGATCCACATTCTGCTGGTGCTCGGCCTCGCACTGCTGTGCTGGGGCCTGTTGCAGAGGCATCGTGCCCCCGGCCGCTGACGGTGAAATTCCTGCGTCCGTCGTTCAGGCGCGCCGTCACGCGCGCGCCAGCGGTCTGACTTACGTTTCCGACACCGAACCCGGCATCCGGCGCAAACGCCGCGGGGCGCACTTTCAGTATCTCGGTCCGAACGGGCGTCCGGTGACAACCGCGCGCACGCTCGATCGCATCCGCCGTCTCGCGATCCCGCCCGCGTACACCGACGTGTGGATCTGCCGCGAGCCGCGCGGCCACTTGCAGGCGACGGGGCGCGATGCGCGCCACCGCAAACAGTATCGCTACCATGCGCAGTGGCGGGAGACGCGCGACAACGGCAAGTTCGCGCGCATGATCGAGTTCGGGGCGCAGCTACCGCGTCTGCGCCGGCGACTGAAGCAGGATCTCGCGCTGCCTGGGCTGCCGAGGAACAAGGTGCTCGCCACGATCGTGCGGCTACTCGATGCAACGCTGCTGCGCGTCGGCAACGAAGAGTACGCACGATCGAACAAGTCCTACGGTCTGACGACGCTGCGCGACCGCCACGTAAAGTTCCTGCAGGACGGCCGCGCGTTCTTCTCGTTCAAAGGCAAGAGCGGGCGCGTGCAGGAGCTGGTGCTCGACGACCGCCGGCTCGCGCGCATCATTCGCCGCTGCCAGCAGTTGCCCGGTCAACAGCTTTTCCAATATGTCGACGACGACGGCCAGCGGCAGCCGGTCGACTCCGGCATGGTCAACGACTACTTGCGCGAGGCGATGGGCGGCAACGGCGAGGGCTTCACTGCCAAGGATTTCCGCACCTGGGGCGCGACGGTCCGCGCGATCGCGTTCCTTGCCTGTCAGCCCGCGGGCGAGCAGGTGAGCGGGCGCGCCTTCAATCGTTGTGTCGCGTCGACGGCGAAGCATGTCGCGGAGGCGCTCGGCAATACGCCGGCCGTTTGCCGCAAGTCATATATCAATCCGGCCGTGTTCGAAGCGTGGCGCGAGAAGTCGGTCGAGCGGCTGGTGCCGCGGGGGGCGCTGTCGCCGTCCCGGCTGGAGAAGGTCGCGCTTGCATTGCTGCGCGAACGAGAGCGGCACTAATATGCGTGCACCGCAGCGGGTGCGTGCATGCAGACAGAAAAACGAGCCTCTTCGCAAGGGATAACCTGGGGCCTGGCGATCCTGTTCGGCGTGGTCGGAGCCGCCATTCAGCAGAGTGTCGCGGGATTCGCCGTCGGCGCCTTGTTCGGAGCGTTGTTCGCTCAGATCCTGCATCTGCGCACGCGCACCGAAGCGCTGGATGAACGGATCCAGGATCTCGAGCAGCACCTGGCTGGCGTAGCCACAGCTCCCGAGAAACGTGAGGCGCAGACGCCAGCGCCGGTACCGGCACCGACGGCTGTTCCCGTGTCAGCTCCCGCGCCCAAGCCTGCGATGGCTGCGACTGCGCCGCCTGCGACGAAGCAAGCTCCTCCGGCTCCGCCGCCACCGCCGGTTCCACTCGAACCTTCGGCTTTCGACCGTGCCGTCGCCGGGTTCATGACGTGGCTCAAGGGCGGCAATCCGCTCGCCCGCATCGGCATCGTCATCCTGTTTCTCGGCGCGGTGTTCCTCCTGAAGTACGCCAACGACCGGGGAATGATTCCGCTCGAGCTCTACTTCATCGCAGCCGCGCTCGGCGCGTTTGCGCTGCTCATCGTCGGCTGGCGCCTGCGCGAGCGGCGCGCGGACTATGCGCAGGTCTTGCAAGGCGGCGCGATCGCTATTCTTTATCTCACGGTTTTCACAGCCACCCGCTTGTACCAGCTGCTACCGCCGACGCTCGCCTTCGGGTTGCTGGCGATCATTGCCGTCGCATCCGCGATCCTTGCGGTGGCGCAGAACGCGCTGTCTCTGGCGGTCATCGGCACAGCCGGCGGCTTCCTCGCGCCGGTTCTGGTTTCGACCGGCAGCGGCAACTATGTCGCGCTGTTCTCGTACTACGCGCTGCTGAATCTCGGCGTGTTCGCCGTCGCGTGGTTCAGGACGTGGCGCGTGCTGAACGTGCTCGGCTTCCTGTTCACGTTCACGATCACCGGCTTGTGGCGCGCCAATTCGTATCAGCAGCCCGACCTGTGGACCGCCGATGCGTTCCTGATCCTCTTCTTCCTGATGTACGTCGCGGTCTCGATCCTCAACTGCGTGCGGCAACCGCCGAACCTGAAAGGCTACGTGTCCGGCTCGCTCGTGTTCGGTCTGCCCGTGGTCGCATTCACGATTCACGCGACGATGATCGCGCGCATCGAGTACGGGTTGGCGTGGAGCGCATTCGGGCTCGGCGCCTTCTACTTGCTGCTCGGCTGGCTGCTCTACGCCACGCGGCGCGAAAGCTTCCGCCTGCTCGTCGAGTCCTTCGCGGCACTCGGCGTGATCTTCGCGAGCCTCGCGATCCCCCTCGCATTCGACACGCGCGCGACGGCTGCGATGTGGGCAGTCGAAGCTGCGGGACTGCTCTGGCTCGGCGTGCGGCAGGAGCGGAAGCTGCCGCGCTTGTTCGGCATGCTGCTGCAGGCCAGCGCCGGTGTCGGTTATCTGATCGGCTATCAGTCGATGCACTCGACGCAGCCGATCCTCAACACTGCATTTCTCGGTGCCGCGATGCTGGCTGTGTCCGGCGTCTTCAGCGGTTACTGGCTGTTCCGCAACGAAGCGCGGCGCGCCACGTACGAGGCCGGCCTGTCGGTCGGGTTCACGTTCTGGGGAATCATCTGGTGGTTCCTCGGCGGTGCCAACGAGATCGGACGTTATCTGCCGAGCTACGAGCTCGGCTCGCTGCTGGTCTTCACGAGTATCTCGGCGGCGATCCTTACGTGGCTGGGCATCGGCCGGCAGTGGCCGCTGCCGCGATGGATTGCGTTGTTCCTTCCCGCACTCGTCGGCGCCTATGCGTTCGCGTTCGCACAGCCGCTCGGCCATCCGTTTGCGCAAGGGGGTGCGCTCGGCTGGCTCGCGATCTTCGTCACGCATTTCGCGCTGCTGAGAATTGCCGAGCCGGAACAGCACGTCGCGCTCGAATGGTTGCACGGCGGTGCCTGCTGGGCGCTGACGCTGCTGTTCGCTTGGGAGTTGAACTGGCAGGTCGCGGAGCGCACAGCCGGAGTCTGGGCGAGCCTCGCGTGGGGCTTCGTCGCTGCACTGATGCTGGCATGGCTCGGCTTGCGCGAACTACGCCCCTCGTGGCCGGTCGCACAACACGCGGTCGGCTACCGGCTATACGGTGCTGCGCCTATCGCTGTGGCACTGTGCATCTGGATCGTCGTGATCAACTTGAACAGTACCGGCAATCCTGCGTGGCTGCCGTACATGCCGCTGCTCAACCCGCTCGACGTCTGCGTCGCGCTCGCGCTGGCAGCGCTCGCGATGTGGTGGAGCGCGCTCGTTCCGGCGCAGCGCCTGTCGTTGTGGCAGTTCGACTTCCGTGCGCTGATCGCGGTCGCCGCGGGCATCGTGTTCCTGTGGCTCAACGCCGCGCTGATCCGCAGCTTGCACCACAACTGGGGCGCGCCGATCACCTTCTATGGCATCACGCACTCGACTTTCGTGCAGTCGGCGCTGTCGATTTTCTGGGGTGTGCTCGGCTTCGCAGCGATGATGACGGGGGCGAAGCAAAGATGGCGCTACGTATGGATGGTCGGCGTGGGGCTCATGGGCGTCGTGGTGGCGAAGCTGTTTTTCGTGGACCTGTCGAGTATCGGCACGGTCGCGCGGATCGCGTCGTTCATCACCGTCGGTCTGCTGCTGGTCATCACCGGCTATTTCGCTCCCCTCCCTCCGAAGCGAGACGCGTTGCGATGACCAGAAAGCTGCTGACGGTCGCCTGCGTGATGTTGGCTGCGAGCCGCGCGTTCGGCGCCGCGCCGCCGACGCTGCAGGATTACTCGCAGGGGATCGAGATCTTCGCGCCGATGGGCTTGCCGCTGGTCGAAGCCCCGCTGCCGGATGCCGTGTATCAGGGCGCGACGCGCGCCGACCTTGCCGACGTGCGCGTCTTCAACGCCGACGGCCAGCCCGTGCCGCACGCATTCTGCGCGGCACCCGCGACGACGGAGCCCACGACCAGCGAGTCGCAGTTGCCAGTCTTTCAGCTTCGCGAAGCGCCGACCAACGCGAACAGCGGCACGCACGTCGAACTGCAAACCGCGGGCGGCACGCAGATCAACGTCGTCGAGCCGGGTTCCGGCGAGCCGATGGTCGCCAACGGACGCATTCACATCATCGACGCGCGTGCCAGCGACGATCCCATCCGCGCGATCCAGTTCGATTGGCAGAGCCCCGACGGCGCATCGCAGGCGCAGGTCAGCATCGAGGCAAGCGACGACCTGGACCGTTGGCGTGTGCTCGTCCCGGCCAGCACGCTGTTGCTCGCCACGCGTGGGAACGAACAACTGCGACGCGAGCGCATCGAGCTGCCTTTGCGGGCGTATGACTACCTGCGCGTGCAGCGTACGGACGGCGGCCCGCCGCTCGCGATCAATCGCGTCGTCGCGGAGCGTGTCGGCCAAGTGGTGGAGCTCGATCCCGCGTGGTTTACGGCCACGACGCTCGTGACCGACGACATTCAGGTGTTGTTCTTCGATACCGCTCGTCGCGCACCGGTGAGCTACGCGCGCCTGCGCCTGCAGCAGGAAAACAGCTCGGTGCGTGTGACGCTGCACAGCCGCGACGATGGCAAGGCGCCCTGGACCGAGCGCTGGAGCGGCGAGGTGTATCGGATCGTCACCGACAACGAGCGGCGTGAAAGCCCGCCCGCGCATTTCGAGCCGACCTCGGATCGTTACTGGCGCCTGCGGATCGCCAACGATCCGCAGTTGTATCGCGGCACGGAGCTGGAGCTGGGGTACCGCCCGGCAAGCCTGCGCTTCCTGGCGCAGGGCAAGAGCCCGTTCACGGTTGCATTCGGCAGCCGGCGTGCGGAGCTTGCGCCGGCCAGCGGTTGCGATGCACTGCTGGCAGATGTGAAA
>DATENH010000086.1:0-9050 GCA_035275145.1 Steroidobacteraceae bacterium
TGCGCGGCGGCTGCGCGAGCGAAGTCTTGAACACCCGATGCTCTTGCGGCTTGTCCTTCGGCGGCGGCGCCAGTTCGCCGTAGCTCGGATCGTCGAGCACGTGGCGGAGCTTTTCGGTGATGTGCTTCTGCACGGCGAACAGATCGGAAACGCTGCGCTTCTCGCGGGCTTCTGAATCTGCGAATGCCAACGCGCGCTCCCACGCTTCGTCGGCAGCATTCAACTTGTACAGCGCGTGGATCAGTGCGTCGCTGCCGGTGAGCGACACGGCAACCAGGTCGGCCTGGTACTCCATCTCGCGCGACAGTGCGCGCTGCGCCAGGACGACGAGGCGAAACACTGTTTCCATCAGCGAGCGGATCGACCACACGATCAGCGACAGTCCCCAGCCGACCCAGGCGATGCGCAGGTCGACGCGCGACAGGCCGCGCAGGAACGCATCGAGCGCGTCGCGCTTCGCGATGATGTGACCGGCGATCTGCTGCGCGATGTACACCCAGCGACCGACCGCCATGGACCGCTGACCGAAGTGACCGAACTCGTGCGCGAGCACCGCCTTCAACTCGCCGAGCGAGACCGCGTTGACGAGGCCGAGACCGATCTCCAGATTCTTGCGCGACGGGAACAGCAGGTTGAGCACGCTCAGGTCGTAGAACACTGCAGCGTTCACTCGCGGCGACAGGAACACGCGATGCGCACGCGGCGCGCCTGCCTCATCCGCCAATCGATTGATGAATGCGAACAGGCGCGGCTGTTCCTCTGCGGTGACTTCGATATCGTCGATCGCATGCCGGTGCTTGACGAAAACCAGCGCCTTCCACATGAAGACAGCAAGGAACGCGGAGCAGGTGCCGGCGACGAACGTCCAGAACGGATCGCCGCCATGCGCGAGGCTCGCGAACAGCCGGTAGGCGGTCCACGAGAACCAGATCGCCAACGCGAGGTACAACAGCACGAACAGCATGAGGCCGCCCATGGCGAGCCACGCATGCGTGCGATAGGCCCCGGTGGGCCGCGTGAGATCCGCCGGCACCGCGCCCGGACCGGCCGGATAGACCTGTTCCGCTGTCATCTGACGTCCCCACTGAGAATCGCGAGGATCGTACCCCGGTAGGCGGCGGCCGGGCACGCCGCACCCGCGCCCGGCAGCCCTTTCTGTGCGGCCCGTCTCATAAGAAGATACGGATATGCGAACACTGGGGTGGTCGACACTGTTGCTGCTGGTATCGGCCTGCAGTCAGGAGGCTTTCGCCCAGCTCGACGCCAGTGCTCCCTCGGCAGAGCCGGTGCCCGGATTCGCGAGCGTCGACATCGGCGGCAGGAGTCTGCGCTACCGGTGTACAGGCGAAGGAACGCCGACCGTGTTGATCGAACCCGGCGGCGGTGTGTCACTCGAGACCGTCTTCTCCTGGGGCAGGCCCATCGGCTGGGCCGTCATCGTTCCGCAGATCAGCAAGCAGACGCGCGTCTGCGTTTACGACCGTGCCGGACTCGGTCGCAGCGATCCCGCGCACATGCCGAGAACGAGCCTCGATGTAGCGAAGGACTTGCACGAGCTGCTGGAGCGCGCGCGCATCGCTCCGCCCTATGTCTTAGCGGGTCAATCGTTCGGCGGCATGAATGCGCGCATGTTCGCTTCGCTCTATCCGCAGACGATCGCCGGCATGGTACTGGTCGACTCTTCGCATCCGGATATGTACCCGGAGCTCGCCAAGGTGCTGCCGCCGCCGACGCCCGGCGAATCGAAGTTCCTGGAGGGCTGGCGCAAAGGACCGGATCTGTCGAAGACGCGCGAGTGGATCGACCTCAAGGCGAACGCCGACCTGGTGCGGGCCACGGGTGGAATTGGCAACAAACCGCTCATCGTTCTTACGCAGAGTCCGGACTGGAACGATCCGTTTGCGCCGGACGACGTGGAGCCGTCGATAGACAGTGTGACTCAACGGCTGGCAGCGCAGCTGCTCACACTGTCATCGGACAGCAAACTGATCGTCGCCAAGAAGGCTGGCCACAACATCCAGGCCGATGAGCCCCAGCTGGTCATCGACGCAATTCGCGATGTCGTACTGAGAGTTCGGCAGAAGGCGCTGTAGGTCGGGCTTCAGCCCGACTCCGGATCCGGAAGAACTCTCGCCAAGATCGCCAAGGAGGAGAAAGCAGTTTGAAAGATCCGGAGACAAGAAAATATATGAGATAACGCTGGACGCTGAATCTCTGGTTCTTCTTTGCGTCTTTGCGATCTTTGCGAGAGAAATCTTCCGGATCTCGGGCTGAAGCCCCGACCTACAGCGTCACAATAGCCACTCGATGGGCAGCAAGGCCATCACTGCCACGGCGAGGCGCTTCCACCAGCTCACGCCCGGCTCGCTCTTATGAACGATCACGCCGTTCTCGTGCGGCTCGATCCACTCCATCGCACCGGCCTCGTTCAACCGCACGCGGTAGCTGCGCCCCGGGATCTCTTCGGCAAAGGCCGCGGCGATCTTCTGTGCGAGCACCGGGCTTTCGATCACCAGGCCCATTTCGGTATTGAGGCTCGCCGAGCGCGGATCGAGATTGAACGAGCCGACGAACACGCGTGCGCAATCGACGGAGAAGGTCTTGGCGTGCAGACTCGATCCCGAGCTGCCGGTGAGACGACGGTCGCGTCGCGAGCGAACGCGCGACTCGCGCATGAGCTCGTAGAGCACGATGCCGGCTTTGAGCATCTTGCGGCGACGCTTCGCATAACCCGCGTGCACGATCGGCACGTCGGTCGCCTCCAGCGAATTCGTGAGGATCGACACTTTTACGCCGCCCTTGCTCGCAAGCTCGGTGATGGCTCGCTCGCCCGAGCGCGTCGGCACCAAGTACGGCGAGATCAACTCCAGCTCGCGCTTGGGAATGCTCAGCGTATCCATCAAGCGTTCGAGCAACGTGCCGTGCGGCCGTTGCCGGCCCAGGCCTTTCGCCGGATCGTCGCTGACCAGACGCGTGGCTGCCCAGCGATAGTCGACAGTGCCCGTGAGCAGGTCGTTGACGAAACCGCAGGACTGCAGGGCGTTGATGTAAGCCACGGCAGCGGGCTGCTGCAGAGCCCGCTCCGCCGCAGCGATCACTTCGCGCACCGTGGCGGCACGAGCGCGACCGAGGATCGACTCGGCGGGACGTGCCGACTCGCTGCTCCAGTAGCGCTCGAAGTCATTGGCGATTTCGACGGCGACCGGACCGGCGGCCATCACGTCCAGGTCGACGAAGGACATCTCCTGGTGAGCGTCGAAATATTCGTCGCCGATGTTGCGGCCGCCGACGATCGCCACCTCGCCGTCGACCGTGAACGATTTGTTGTGCATGCGGCGGTTGAGCCGCGCGAAGTCGGTGAGGTATTCGAGGGGCCGCCAGCGGCGCAGGCGAAACGGATTGAACAGCCGCACCTGGATGTTCGGATGCGAGGCGAGCGCGCCGAGGAAGGCATCCAGGCCGTTGGTGTTGTTGTCGTCGAGCAGGAGACGGACGCGCACGCCGCGATCGGCGGCCCGGCACAGCGCCGCGAAGAGCAACGCGCCGGACATGTCGTTGCGCCAGATGTAGTACTGGAGGTCGAGCGTGCGTTCGGCGATATCGGCCAGCAGCACGCGCGCGGCGAATGCATCGCGCCCGTCGCGCAGCTCGACGATGCCGGACTGACCCGGATGCTGCCTGGCGCGCGGCGAGACCGAGCGACCCAGTCGGGTCTCGGTCGTGCGCGCCTTGGCCAGGGTTTCGAGCATGCCATCCTCGGTTGAAGACGGACGAACTGTACTAGAATCCGCCATCCGCAGTTCGGGGAGGATTGCATGAAGCGCGGCAGGTTGCAGTTACTCGGCATCGCTCTGACCCTCGCATTCGCGACGACGGTCGCCTGGGCTGGCGAAGACGTCGCCGGCTCCAAGGACCATCCCCTGCTCACTCGCTACCCCGACTCCTTCATCACCGAATACACCAAGAACTACAACGCCACCGAGTTCCAGGTCGGGGCTCGCGGCGCGCCGCCGAAGGTGCAGACCGTCGAAGGCGACACGACGACCCTGCGATATTTCTACGAAAGCGCTGAGAAGCAGCCGAGTCCGCTGCAGCTGATCCGCAACTACCAGAACGCCGTGAAGCAGATCGGCGGCGCTGTCGTGTACGAGCGCCTCCCGAAGGACCTCGACGCTGGCGAAACGACGTTGCAGGTCACGACCGGCGGCAAGGACGTCTGGATCAAAGTGCTACCTGAAATCTACAGCGCGCCGACGCAGAGCTATCAGCTCGTCATCACCGAGATCGCGTCGATGGCGCAGGTCGTCAGCGCCAACGAGCTGCTGCAGGAGCTGAACAAGAACGGCTTCGTCGCGCTCTACATCAACTTCGACACCGGCAAGGCGGACCTGAAGCAGGACGGCGTCGCGGCGGTCAAGGAGATCGCGACGCTGATGAAGTCGAACCCGACGTTGAAGCTGAGCGTCGAGGGTCACACGGACAACGTCGGCGACGCGGCGTCGAACAAGAAGCTGTCGGACGCGCGCGCGAAGAGCGTTACGGCTGCGATCGTCGCGAGCGGTGTCGAAGCCGCGCGATTGAGCGCAGCGGGCTTCGGTCAGGACAAACCGGTAGCCGACAATCGCACGGAGGAAGGGCGCGCGAAGAATCGGCGGGTCGAGTTGGTAAAGAAGTCGTAGTTACAACAGCGCGTCCTTCTTACCCTTGCCTGCAATCTGGGGCTGGAAGTGCGCGACGCCGGCCTGCGCGGCGACGAGCGACTGATAGAGCTGCTCGACCTGCTCCGGCGTGTACTGCGTGCGGTGGCACAGCCAACCGGCCCGGGACTTCTCGTAATCCGCTTTCCCGACGGACACCTTTACCGTGAGGAACCGCTCGTCGACCGTTGCAAGCGGAATCGGGTTGTTCGCTGGAGCTTTGCCCGTCGGCACGGCCGGATAGTAGAGCTGCG
Source organism: Steroidobacteraceae bacterium (assembly GCA_035275145.1). Classification (GTDB taxonomy): domain Bacteria; phylum Pseudomonadota; class Gammaproteobacteria; order Steroidobacterales; family Steroidobacteraceae; genus Steroidobacter. The sequence goes on from DATENH010000086.1 coordinate 4,952, forward strand.
CGGGATGCTGCCACGTCCGGCTCTGGAACACTTCGGTCACGACCGAGCTCACCAGGCGATGGTCGGGATGTCCCGTCCAGCCGGACGGGCCCCACGTGATCACACCATCGGGCTGTAGCTCATCGAACAGCTTCGTCACCCGATCCCGGAGCTCGGCGAGCTGCTGCATGTGTGGCTGCAAGCCTTCGCCCATCTTCAGCTGGTCGTACAGTCCGAACATGATCGGTGGGTTGATGCCGAGCTTGTCCGTCGTGCATTTGAGTTCCTCTGCACGCGCAGCGGCGAGAGTGTCGCCGGCCGTCGTTCCCGCGTGCGGAGCGACGCCGAGCCGTCCGTCCGTCGCAGTCGCGAGGTAGACGTGCACGCCGGCGGCGGCGTATTTCGCGAGCACGGCGCTGACCGTCGATTCATCATCGGGATGCGCGAACACCGCAAGCAGCACGCGCGGGTGCGCATCCTCCTTGGCCGCCGGACTCGCGCACGGAATCAACAACGCGGCGCAGACGAACGCAACGCCTAATCGACCGACCAGCTTCTTCATGGTGCTCATACCCTTCGCTCGGCAACAGTAATTCGATGCAGCAGCCGCTTGTGTCCTTGATAACCGCCGGTCGCGGCGTGCAGCACGCAGCGGTTGTCCCACATCACCAGCATGCCCTGCGACCAGCGATGCCGATAAACGAACTCCGGCTTCGCTTGATGCGCGAACAGCTCCAGCAGGATCGGCGTCGCCTCGGCGTCCGTCATGCCGTCGATGCCTATCGTGTAGCCCATGCTGACGAACAGCGCAGGCCGGCCCGTCTCCGGATGAATCCGCTTGATCGGATGCAGCTGCGTGCTCATCGCGCTATCCGAATAGCGGATCGCCATCGAGCGGCCCTTGTCGCGCTCGCCGTACATGCCTTCGCGTGAGTAGGCGCGACGGGCGGAGTGCACGCCCCGCTTGTCCTCCAGCAAGGACTTCATCGACTCCGGCAGCGCTTCCCACGCCGCATATTGATTTGCGAACAGCGTGTCGCCGCCGACGGGCGGGATGATGTCGCCATAAAGCACGGTCGCCTGCGGCGGGCCCGGCAGGAAGCTCCAGTCGGAGTGCCAGGTCTCGGCGAAGATCGGCGTCTGCTCTTCGGCTTCGCGGCGCACCTGCGCGATATGCGGATGACCGGGCACCGAGCCGAAGTACGGATCGACGCCGAACGGACCGACACTCTCGGCAAACCGCTCCAGATCTTCGAGCTGCAACTGTTGATCGGGAAACGCGATCACCTGGTGCTGCAGCCACGCCTTGCGAATCGCAGCGACCAAGCTGTCGGACAGCCGCGTGCGCAGGTCGATCCCTTCGATCACCGCACCGCACGGTGCCGCTTGCGGCGTCACTCGTAGCGTCATCGGAATCCCCCTTACCTTTTTTCTGTTGGCAAGTTTATCCTGCAATGCTGGTCGTGCGGAGCGGGCCCATGCAGGACTACGAAAAACTCGGCGTGTTCTACCTCGGGCGGGAATACGACGCGGCCACGCGCGCCCCCGGCGAGAATCTGCTGCTCTACGACTCGCGCGACCTCACGACGCATGCGGTCTGCGTCGGCATGACCGGCAGCGGCAAGACCGGCCTGTGCCTGTCGCTGCTCGAAGAGGCCGGCATCGACGGCATCCCGGCGATCTGCATCGACCCGAAGGGCGACCTGGGCAACCTGCTGCTGACGTTTCCGCATCTGCAGGCGGCGGAATTCCTCTCGTGGATCGACCCGGGCGAGGCGCAGCGCAAAGGCTTGAGTGTCGAACAGTATGCGGCGCAGACGGCCGAGAACTGGAAGAAAGGTCTCGCGGAGTGGGGACAGCCGCCTGAGCGCATCCAGAAGTTTCGTGACGCCGTCGATCTGGCGATCTACACGCCCGGCTCCGAAGCGGGGCTGCCGTTGTCAGTCGTGCGCTCGTTCGCAGCGCCGCCGGCCGAGCTTCTGCAGGACACCGCAGCGCTGCGCGAGCGAATCGCTACCGTCGTATCCGGTCTGCTGGCGCTGCTCGATCGCGACGCGAATCCGATCAACAGCCGCGATCACGTGCTGCTGTCGACGATCTTCGAAGACGCATGGCGCAAGGGCACCGGCCTCGACCTGGCGAGCCTGATCGGCGCAGTTCAGAAGCCGCCGTTCGAGAAGGTCGGCGCCTTCGATCTCGAGACGTTCTATCCGGCGAAAGAGCGGCTGCAACTCGCGATGGCGGTCAACAACCTGATCGCGTCACCGGGATTCGCCGCCTGGCTGAGCGGCGAGCCGCTGGACATCCAGCGCCTGCTGTTCACCGCCGAAGGCAAGCCGCGGATCTCGGTGATCTCGATCGCGCACCTGTCGGACCAGGAGCGCATGTTCATCGTGACGTTGCTGTTGAACGAAGTCATCGCGTGGATGCGCAGTCAGTCCGGCACGTCCTCGCTGCGCGCGATCGTTTACATGGACGAGATTTACGGCTACTTCCCGCCGACGGCGAATCCGCCGTCGAAGCAGCCGATGCTGACGCTGCTGAAGCAGGCCCGCGCTTTCGGCGTGGGCTGCGTGCTCGCGACCCAGAACCCGGTCGATCTCGACTACAAGGGACTCGCGAACGCCGGCACGTGGATGATCGGCAGGCTGCAGACCGAGCGCGACAAGTTGCGCGTGCTCGAAGGGCTCGAAAGCGCCGTGCCGGGCTCGGACCGTGCGGCGCTCGACAAGATGATTTCCAGCCTGACGCCGCGCGTGTTCCTGATGCGCAATGTTCACGACGATGCGCCGGTGCTGTTCCAGAGCCGCTGGGCGCTTTCTTATCTAAGGGGTCCGTTGACGGGCGTGGAGATTTCGAAGCTGATGGCGCCGCTGCGGAGTGCGACGAAAGCGGCTGGCGCCTCCCCCTCCCTGCCCTCCCCCGCCAGCGGGGGAGGAGAATCGCGACCGGGCATTCCCTCCGACGTCGCCGAATACTTCCTCGCCGCCACCGCCGCCGGCGAATCGCTGCTCTACAAGCCCATGGTCATGGGCACCGCCAAGCTGCACTTCGTCGACGCGAAGCTCGCGCTCGATCAGTGGCAAACGACTGCGTACCTCGCGCCGCTCTCCGACGATGGCCAGGTTTTATGGGACGAAGCGCAAATCCTGCCCGATCTGAAGTCGCGCTTGAGCAAAGCCCCTGCGCCCTCCTCCACGTTCGCACAGCTCCCCGCCGGAGCTTTGCGCACGCAGACCTATGCAGCGTGGGGCAAAGCATTGTCGGCACATCTGTTCGAAAGCGCGCGCAGCGAAGTACTCGTCGCCGATGCGCTCAAAGCGACCTCTCCGCCGGGCATGAGCGAAGGCGACTTCCGCGCACAGCTCACGCTGGCCGCGCGCGAACAGCGCGACGCTGCCGTCGCGGATCTCAAGCGGAAGTACGCGCCGAAGCTGGCAGCGATCGAGGATCAGCTGCGGCGCGGCTCGGACCGCATCGAGCGCGAGCGTTCGCAACTTTCGCAGCAGCGAATGCAGTCGGCATTTTCGATCGGCGCTTCCGTGCTCGGAGCATTGCTCGGACGTCGAACGCTGTCGGCGGCCAACGTCAATCGCGCGGCATCCGCCGCGCGCGCAGCGACTCGAATCGGTCGCGAGAGCGGCGACGTCGATCGCGCCAACGAAGGCCTCGAAGTCATCCAGCAGCGGCAGCGCGATCTGCAACAGCAGTTCGATGCCGATGCTGCTGCGCTGGAGACACGCTTCGACGCTAGCGCAGTCACGCTGCGCAAAGTGCCAGTGAGCCCGCGCAAGTCGGACATCGCAGTCGGCGAAGTTGCGCTGGTGTGGACGCCGTGGCGCAAAGGCGCCGACGGATTCCCGACGCCGGCGAGCTAGTAGATTCTGAGGCCGCCAAACTTCTTGCGAATGCGGCGCGCGAGCGTTTGATAGCCGGCCGCATATGCGAGTCCGGCAGCGAGCACCACGATCAGCGACCAGAGCCAGGTCGATCCGCCGGTGTTTGCCGAAGTGGCAGCAGCGAGCCGCTGCGGCGCGGGCGATGCACCTTCGAGCACGCCTTCATCCGCCGGAGCAGGCGTCGCCGCCGCGGCTTTCAACTCTTTAACCTGCGTCTGCAG
>DATENH010000087.1:0-11594 GCA_035275145.1 Steroidobacteraceae bacterium
CACATCGTCCAGCTGCTTGGTCGCCGCGAACACGACGCAACCGAAGACGTGAAGCGTCAGCACGCCTTCGCGGAGCTGCGCGAAGCCAAGGCGGAAGAAGAAACCGAGCTGTGGCTGCGCCGGCTGCGCGATGAAGCGTTCGTGGAAGTCAGGATGTAAATGCCGCCGCCCCGGCTCATCCTGACCTGCGGCGAGCCGGCAGGCATCGGGCCGGACCTCTGTATCGATATCGCTGGACGCGCGTGGCCGTGCGAGCTGATCGTCGCCGGCGCCACTGAAGTGCTGCAGGCACGCGCGCAGCAACTTCGCAAGTCTCTTACCTTCCTACCTTACAAGCCCGACGATGCTCCCGCCGAGCATCGCCCCGGCACGCTGCGCGTTCTGCACGTGCCGGTCGCCTCGACGGTTCGTCCTGGCCAGCTCGATCGCGCCAACGCGCGTCATGTTCTGGAGCTGCTCGACCGTGCCATCGACGGCTGCATGGCCGGAGAGTTCGCCGCGATGGTCACGGCTCCCGTGCAGAAGAGCGTGATCAACGATGCCGGCATCAAGTTCTCGGGACACACCGAGTATCTGGCCGAGCGCACGGGCGGAGCGCATCCGGTGATGATGCTGGCGAGCAGCTCGCTCCGCGTCGCGCTCGCCACGACTCATCTGCCCTTGAAGGACGTGAGCGCCGCGATCACCGGCGCGCTGTTGCAGAAGGTGCTGCGCATCGTCGATCACGACCTGCGCACGCGCTTCGCAATCGCAGCGCCGCGCATCGTCGTGTGCGGACTCAATCCTCACGCCGGCGAGTCGGGTCATCTCGGCCGCGAAGAAATCGAAGTCATCGCACCCGCGCTCGACGCGCTGCGCCGAACCGGTCTGCAACTCATCGGTCCGGTGCCGGCCGATACCGCGTTCACTGCGCACATGCTCAAGCAGGCCGACGCCGTGTTGGCGATGTTCCACGATCAGGGTCTGCCGGTGATCAAGTACGCCGGCTTCGAAAGTGCGGTGAACGTCACGCTCGGCCTGCCGATCATCCGCACGTCCGTCGATCACGGCACTGCGCTGTCGCTGGCCGGCACGGGCGCTGCCGAGTCCGGCAGTCTCGCCACCGCTATCGACCTGGCGCTGCAGTTGGCAGTCGCCTCTCGCTGATGCACGTTGCTCGCAAACGCTTCGGCCAGCATTTCCTGCACGATCCCGGCGTGATCCGCCGCATCGTGACCGCCATCGATCCGCGTCCCGAGGAGCGGCTGGTCGAGATCGGCCCGGGTCTCGGCGCGATCACACTGCCGCTGCTCGCTCGCCTGCCGGAGCTGCATGCGATCGAGATCGATCGCGATGCGATTCGACACCTGCGATCCGCCAGCGGCGAGAGCGCCGCCTTGCAGCTTCACGAAGCCGACGCTCTAGAGTTCGATCTGGCTGCGCTCGACGACGGCCGGCGACTGCGAGTCGTCGGTAATCTGCCGTACAACATCTCGACGCCGCTGCTGTTCCGGCTGATCGAGCAGCGCGAGCACATCCGCGACATGCACGTCATGCTGCAGAAGGAAGTCGTGGATCGCATGGCCGCGGCACCCGACTCCGAGCACTACGGACGCCTTACGGTCATGCTCGCTCCCTGGCTGCGCGTCGAGCCGCTGTTCGATATCGGGCCCGGTGCGTTCCGCCCGCCGCCGCGCGTCGTGTCGACGTTCGTGCGACTTGCGCCGCACGCCGAGCCTCTGCGCATCGAGCAACCGCGCTGCTACGCGAGCGTCGTGGCGGCGGCTTTCTCGCAGCGACGCAAAACGTTGCGCAACTCTCTCAAAGCGCTGCTGAGCCAGGAGGAGATTCGCGCGGCCGGGATCGATCCCGGCGTGCGCGCCGAAACGATTCCCGCCGCGGGATTCGCCGCGCTGGCGGCGCAGCTGGCACGCAAGCAGGGTCAGGCCGCCGTAGCGACTTGAGGCGCGTATTGACTTGCAGCGCGGGCCGTTCGCACTATTCGCACCGCTCGCATCGCTTCAGGGGACGCACGATGCCCGACTACAAGAAAATTTTGCTCGTCGTGGACCTGTCGGACGACAGCCAGCTCGTCGGCGAGCAGGCCAAAGCCATCGCCGCCTGCTACCGCTCCGAGATCACGCTGCTCCACGTGGTCGAATATGTGCCGGTCGAGCCGATGGGCGAAGCGCTGCTGCCGACCGTGCAGATCGAGAGCGAGCTGGTCGAGCGCGCGCGCAAGCGCCTCACCGAGCTGGCCGCCAAGCTGTCACTGAGCGACGCGCGCCAGCTGGTCGAAACCGGCGGCATCAAGACGGAGATCATCCGCACGGCGCAACGGCTCGGCGTCGACCTGATCGTGCTCGGTAGCCGCGAGCGTCATGGCCTCGCCATCCTGCTCAATTTCACCGAGGACACGATCCTGCACGCGGCGCCGTGCGACGTGCTGGCCGTACGGCTGCACTGATGTGTCGAAGCGGGAGACATAGACATAACGACAAATTTCCAGCCGAAAGTTTTTCAGGCAAGTGCTGAGCCGCAGTGCTGCTAGAATTCCTGCGTCTCGCCGGGGGGCCAGGCAACGGGCAGTTGGACTTCCATGAGCGAAAGAACACCGGATAGCGACGGCGAAGAGAGCACCGGCACGCACGCAGCGGCGGCCGAGCCGGCCCGTGCGCACAAGATCCGGGTCGACGTCAGCGCCAACTATGTCGGCGAGCAGTCCAAGCCCGAAGAAGGGCATTACGCGTTTTCCTACACGATCACGATCCGCAACGAAGGCAAGGTCCCGGCGCGCCTGCTCACGCGCCACTGGGTGATTACCGACGCCAACGGCAAGGTCAAGGAAGTTCGCGGCGAGGGCGTGGTCGGCGAGCAGCCCTATCTCCTGCCCGGCCAGGGGTTCCGCTACTCGAGCGGCGCCGTGCTCGAAACGCCGGTCGGCGCGATGCAGGGCAGCTATCAGATGCTGGCCGACGACGGCGCCCACTTCGACGCCCCGATTGCACCGTTTACGCTGGCAATGCCGGGGCTGCTGCACTAGCCCTGAACCGATAGCATTCGCTATCTCATGGCGATCCGGGCCACCTACGCCGTCGGCGACATCCAGGGCTGCTGCGACGAATTCGAGACGCTGCTCGGCAGGCTCCATTTCGATCGCACCCGTGACCGGCTGTGGCTCACCGGGGATCTCGTCAATCGCGGGCCCCGCTCGCTCGACGTGCTGCGGCTCGTGAAGAGCCTCGGCTCCGCCGCTATCACCGTCCTCGGCAATCATGATCTGCATCTGCTCGCCGCAGCGCTGACGCCGGGCGAGCAGCTCAAGTCGCAAGACACCCTCGGCGAGATCTTCGAAGCCCCCGACCGCGACGAGCTGCTGAAGTGGCTGCGCTCGTTGCCGCTGCTCCATCACGATGCCGCGCTCGGCTACACCATGATCCACGCCGGCCTGCCTCCGCAGTGGGATCTGGCAACCGCCCGATCGTGCGCGGCCGAGCTGGAAGGCGCGCTGCGCGACGAGGAGCGCTGCGTCGAGCTGTTCACGCATATGTACGGCGACAAGCCGAAGCGCTGGTCGGACGATCTGCGCGGCGTCGATCGTCTGCGCTTCATCACGAACTGCCTGACGCGCCTGCGCTTCTGCCGCACCGACGGCACGCTGGAGCTGAAATTCAAGGGCAAGGTCGAGAGCGCGCCGGACGGAGTGTTGCCGTGGTTCCGCGTGCCGCAGCGGCGCTCGCGCGATCTGCGCATCGTCTGTGGTCACTGGTCGGCGCTGGGTTATCACGATGGCGATGGCGTGCTGAGCATCGACACCGGCTGCGTGTGGGGCGGGAAGTTGTGCGCCGTGCGGCTCGATCGCAACGAGCCGCCGGTATTCGTGCCTTGCAGCTCCTCGGGGCTGAGTCCCGACGGCGAATAGCGCCGGCGACTATTTTTTCGACTGGTCCGGGTGCGGCTGGTCCGGCTTCGGCAGCGCGACCAATGCGTGCACTTCGAGCTGCGGCTGGCCGAGCGTCAACTGTTGCGGCGTGCAGGACGTGCCGTCCTTGACGACTTGGATCGCAAGCTTCGGCAGCACTTTGCGGCGCAGCTCGTCGATGAGCTCGCAATCGCCCGGCTCCAGGCCGACTGCACCGCGGCTCAATGAGACGAGCTTCCACTGTGCCGGAAACGGCGCCAGCGCCTCGGGATCTTCCTTCTCGCCGCGCACGCGCAACGCGAGCTCGCGCTTGCTCTTGTCCTTGTCCCGGTCGGCGATCGCTTCCGGCGTCGCTACGACCGGCGCGGTGATGTTCACGATCACGCGCGGCATGCGCACCGGACCGGACTGACAATCGACCGAGCGCACTTTCACGTACGGCTTCGGCACGCCGAGCGCCTTCAGAATGCGCTCGAGCTTCGCCTCCAGGCTGGAGCAGGAATAGAACGTCGTCTGGCTCTGGAAAAAGAACGCGAACTCCTGGTTCTTCCAGATGGCCTGCACGGGCTCCGGCGCGGCCGGTTCCGCGGCATGCAGCAGCCCAGGCAGGGCGCACAGGAAGACGAGCAGCGCGCTCTCGTATCTCATGTCCGCAGCCTACAGTTATACTTCGCGAGCTGTCCACGAACCGCCCGCCGGAGATTTCGCTCCGGCGCAACTGGCGAGACATCATGAACGCGCTGAAAGCATTCAATCTGAATCAATGGATCGAGCAGCATCGAGAGGATCTCAAGCCGCCGGTGTGCAACCGGCGCGTGTTCCAGCATTCCGAGCTCATCATCATGGTGGTCGGCGGGCCGAACGCGCGCACCGACTATCACGAAGATCCGGGCGAGGAATTCTTCTACCAGCTCGAAGGCACGATGACGCTGCGGACCATGCAGGACCGCGGCCGCGTCGATATTCCGATCCACGCGGGCGAAGTGCTGTTGCTGCCGCCCCGCGTGCCGCACTCGCCGCAGCGCTACGCCAACACCGTCGGGCTCGTGATCGAGCGTCAGCGTCGCCCAGAGGAGCAGGACGGCTTTCTCTGGTACTGCGAGCACTGTCAGTACCCGCTGTATGCGGAGTATCTGCACGTGAACGACATCGAAAAACAACTGCCGCCGATCTTCGAGCGGTTCTACGGCTCGCATCAGAACCGCACGTGTCAGGCGTGCGGCACCGTCGCCCACAAGCGTTGAACGAAGAGGCGCGAGGTGGCGACTGAGACGCCGGATCTCACCGTCAAGATCGCTGGCCGCCGCTGGCGGGTCGGCTCGCAGGGTCACGATCTGTCGATTCCGCTGGAGTTCGACGCTCCGCAACCGACGTTCTTCGGCGCGCCGCGCGCTGCTGCGACAGTCGTCACTTCAGGTGCGTTCGTCGGCGACGTACGGCGCGGCGGAAGTTGCAACTGCTCGACGCAGACGCTGACTCCACACTGCAATGGCACGCACACTGAATGTGTGGGACACGTGACCAATGAACGCCTGAGCGTTCGCGATCTCAGCGGCGAGCATCTCAGTCCGGCGCGACTCGTCTCCGTCGCGTCGGCGCCGCAGATCACACGCGCTGCGCTTGCCTCCGCAGTCGGCCCTCACGAGTTGCACTACTACCGCGCGCTCGTCGTGCGCACGCTTCCGAACACACGCGACAAGCTCCAGCGCAATTACGATCGCGCGCCGGCGCCCTACTTCGCGGCCGACGCGATGCGCTGGATCGTCGACAGCGGCATCACGGCGCTCGTCGTCGACCTGCCCTCTCTCGATCGCGCCGACGACGCGGAATTGACCACGCATCGAATCTTCTGGGGCCTGCCGCCGGGTGCGAAGAAGGCCGCGGAGGCGACGCGCCCGAACGCGACCGTCACCGAGCTGGCGTTCATCGACGATGCCATTCCCGACGGGCCGTATCTGTTGAACCTGCAGGTCGCGCCATTCGTTGCCGATGCAGCCCCCAGCCGACCGATCCTGTTGCCGCTCACTCCGTCATGAACTTTTCCCTCGAACGCTCGTTTGCCGAACAACAGGATCGCGCCGACCCTCTGGCGAAGCTGCGCGAGGAGTTTCGTCTCCCCACGCGCGCCGACGGCACGCAGCAGGTCTACCTCTGCGGCCATTCGCTGGGCCTGCAGCCGAAGGCCGTCGCGAGCATCCTGCAGGAGGAGCTGGAAAGCTGGGCGCGGCGCGCCGTCGACGGTCACTTCGAATCGAACCGCCCCTGGTTGAGCTACCACGAGCGTTTCGCGACTCCGCTCGCGCGCCTGGTCGGCGCACAGCCGCTCGAAGTGGTCGCGATGAACACGCTGACGGTGAACCTGCACCTGATGCTCACGACGTTCTATCGCCCGACCCGCGAGCGCTCGAAGATCCTCATCGAGAAGCATGCGTTCGGGTCGGACCGCTACGCCGTCGCATCGCAGGTGCGGCTGCACGGCTTCGACCCCGACGTCGCAATGTTGGAAATCGGGCCGCGGAGCGGTGAAGAAGCCGTACGCAACGAAGATGTGCTTTCGCTCATCGAGCGCGAGGGCGCACAGATCGCGACCGTGATGTTGCCGGCAGTGCAGTTCCTCAACGGCCAGCGCTTCGATTTGCGCGCCATTACGCAGGCGGCACAGCGAGCGGGCTGTCGCGTCGGCTTCGATCTGGCGCACGCAATCGGCAACGTGCCGCTCGAGCTGCACGATTCCGGCGCCGACTTCGCAGTCTGGTGTCACTACAAATATCTGAACGCCGGTCCCGGCGCGGTCGGCGGCGCCTTCGTTCACGAGCGTCACGCGCGCGATTTCGAGCTCCTGCGGCTTGCCGGCTGGTGGGGTCATGACAAGGCCAGTCGCTTTCAGATGCCGCACGAGTTCCAGCCGCTGCCGGGTGCCGAAGGCTGGCAGATTTCCAACCTGCCGATTCTCGCTGCCGCGCCATTGCTCGCTTCGCTGCCGTTGTTCGACCAGGCCGGCATGCCTGCGCTGCGCGCGAAATCCGTGCGCCTGACGGGCTATCTCGAATCTCTGTTGCGCGCGCAGCTTGCGGATGCGGTGACGATCCTCACGCCGGCCGATCCGGAAGCACGCGGTTGCCAGCTCTCGCTGCGGCTGCGACGAACTCCGTCCGAAGCGCACAAGGTGTTCGATGCGCTCGCCGCCGCCGGCGTCACCGGCGACTGGCGCGAGCCGGATGTGATTCGCGTCGCGCCCGTGCCGCTCTACAACACGTATGCCGAGGCGTGGGAATTCGCCGCGACCCTGGGACGATGCTTGGGACGGTTGCTGCGATGAGCGCCGCAAGGCAAGAGCGTCGCGAGCCCGTGACGATCGTCGGCGCAGGCCTGGCGGGAACTCTGCTGGCAACGCTACTCGCGCAGCGTGGGCATCCGGTCCGCATCTTCGAGCGCCTGGCCGACATGCGGCACGCCGCGCTCCCGGCTGGCCGATCGATCAATCTGGCTTTGGCGGCGAGAGGCATTCGCGCGCTGGAGCTCGCAGGCGTGATGGATCGCGTGCAACCGCTGCTGATACCGATGCCGGGTCGCATGCTCCACGGCGTCGACGGCGCGCTGACCTTCGTGCCGTACGGCCAGGGCGAGCACGAAGTGATCTACTCGGTCTCGCGACCGGACCTCAACCGCATCCTGATCGACGCCGCAGAGCGCGCCGGAGTCGACATCCGCTTCCGGACTGCCGCGGTCGGCGCCGACATTCGACATCACGCCCTGGTGTTACGAGACGAGGCTTCGAGCCGCCTCGAGGAATGTCCGCTGCAACGAGTGATCGCCGCCGACGGCGCGGGCTCCGTGGTTCGACGTGCGCTGGTGAGCGAGCTCGAAGTGCCCGCCTCCGAAGACCTGCTCAAGCACGGCTACAAGGAATTGCGTCTGCCACCCGGCGCCGACGGCACGCATCGCATCGAGAAGCACGCGCTGCACGTCTGGCCGCGCGGCGGCTTCATGCTGATCGCGCTGCCGAATCTGGATGGCAGCTTCACGGTCACGCTGTTCCTGCCGCATCAGGGCGAGGAGAGCTTCGCATCGCTCACCGAACCCAGCCGCATCACGCAGTTCTTCCGTCGCCATTTCCCGGACGTCTGCGCGCTGTTGCCGGCGCTGACCGACGAGTTCCTGAAGCATCCGACCGGCATCATGGGTACCGTGCGGTGCGAGCGCTGGTCCGTCGAGGATCGACTGCTGTTGATCGGCGATGCCGCGCACGCGATCACGCCGTTCCACGGCCAGGGCATGAACTGCGCCTTCGAAGACTGTCGCGAGCTGCTGGCGATGCTCGACACGAGCTCCGACTGGGCCAGCACCTTCCGCCGCTTCGAGCTGGAGCGCCGGCCGCATACCGATGCGATCGCCGACATGGCGATCGAGAACTACCTCGAAATGCGCGATACGGTGCGGGATCCGCAATTCCACTTGCAGAAGACGCTGTCGCTGGAGCTGGAGCGGCGCTTCCCGCAGCGCTTCGTGCCGCGCTACTCGATGGTGATGTTCCACGACGAGATTCCGTACGCCGTCGCGCTGGAGCGCGGCCGCATCCAGAACAAGATCCTGGCGCAGCTCACCCGCAACGTCGGCACGCTCGGCGCGGTCGATTTCCAGGCCGCGCAGCGCATGATCGAGGAACGGCTGACGCCGATTAGCCCGCAAGCCCTAAAGTAAGAGCTGTGCTGTCCGCGGCGCGGCGGACTGTGCCTTGGCGCAATTGCCGCGTTCAATAGAATGGCCCGCACCCCTCAAGAGAAGCTGCCATGCGCGAATTCGCCTTTCGCATCGTCAACGTCTTCACCCAGAATCGCGGCGCGCTCACGGGTAACCCGCTGTGCGTGTTCGAGAGCGGCGAGTCGCTCGATACTGCGACGATGCAAGCGCTCGCCCGGCAGTTCAATCTCTCCGAGACGACGTTCGTATTGCCCTCCTCTCGCGCCACCGCGCACGTGCGCATCTTCACGCCGAGCTACGAGATGCCTTTCGCCGGGCACCCGACGCTGGGCACCGCGCACGTTTGCCGTGCACTCGGCCTCGGCGGCAACGAACTGAAGCTGGAAATGCAGGCCGGCATCATTCCGGTGCGCGCCGACGGCGATCGCTGGACGTTGCAGGCCAATGCACCGACCTGGCGCAAATGCGAGGCATCGCGAGCCACGCTCGCGAAGATGCTCGGGCTTGCGGAAAGCGATATCGGCACCGAGCCGCTCTGGGTCAAGGCGGGCAAAGAGCAGCTCGTGATCCCGCTGACCAGCGAACGCGCGGTGCGCAATGTGCGTCCGGACCCTGCAACGTTCGCCGGCGTGCTGAGCGAGGACGGCCACAGCATGGCGTATGTCTTCGCCGAGCTCGCGCAGCCGGGTCGATTGTTGTCGCGCTTCTTCTTCCCGGCGGGCGCCGCCGTCATCGAAGATCCGGCGACTGGCTCGGCGACGGCGAACCTCGGCGGCTGGATGCTTGCGGCTGGCCGCAAGCTGCCGTGTCACTTCGAGATCTCGCAGGGCGAGTACGCCGATCGGCCATCGACGTTGTTGCTCGACGTCGACAGCGACAAGCGCATTTTCGTCAGCGGCGATGTCGTCGAACTGGCGCGCGGTACGCTACGCTTGTAGCCGGCCGTACTGCGGAACTATCCGCGGGGTCCGCACATCTATTTCGCATGCTCGCCCGCTCGTCCGCCTACCTCGACATGCCGCTGTCCCGCGTGCTGTTTCGCTACGTGTGGCCGTTCTGGTTGTTCAAGGATGCGACGCGCGGCGATCGCTATGCGCGCGCAGCGGCATACCGGCACAACCGCGACATGCGAATTCATCTGCCAGGCTATCTGTTGCGATGGGTCCTGGTGAGCGTCGCGACCTTCGCCGTCGCGAGCGGCTTCGGCTCGGTGCCCGCGCCCGCGGGCGGAGCAGTGAATGTGTTCGCCGTGATCGCTGCGGGCTGGGGCATCGCCTTCGCCTGCTGCCTCTGCATCCTGTTCGTCACCAGCTACATCTATCTCTACCTGAGCCGCCACGAGCACTGACGCGTAGAATGCGGCCATGAAAGCCGCGGTCTTCGCTGTCGTGCTGTTGTGCGGTCTCGCCGCTCACGCCGAGCCGCTCGCTCAGCATTACGAGCTCCGCGCGGCGCACGATCCCGACGGGACGGCCAAGTTCTATCTCGGTCGTGAGATTGCCCAGGTCATGGGGCCCGGCGGCATCGTCTGGCTGGAGCGCCCCGAGCGCGAAACCGAGGAACAGCCGCAGCTCGTGATCGACGCGCTCGAAATCAAACCGGGCCAGACGATCGCCGATCTGGGCGCGGGCTCCGGTTACTTCAGCTTCCGCATCGCTCCACTGGTCGGCCCGACCGGCAAGGTGCTGGCAATAGACATCGAGCCGACGATGCTCGACACGATCGCGCAGCGCGCCAGCCGCGAGCACGTGACCAATATCACGACCGTACGCAGCTCAGCGCGCGATCCGAACCTCGCGCCGCACAGCGTCGATCTGCTGTTCATGGTCGACGTGTATCACGAGCTCGAATATCCGTACGAGGTGATGACCAAGGTGCGCGCAGCGCTGAAGCCCGGCGGCCGCGTAGCGCTCGTCGAATATCGCGCCGAGGACCCCGAGGTGAGGATCAAGGCGGTGCACAAGATGTCCGAGCGCCAGGTGCGGCGCGAAATGCAGGCCGCCGGATTCAAGCACGTCAAGACCGTGCGGACGCTGCCGCTGCAGCACTTGATCGTGTTCGAGCGCGACGGGACTTAGCGGTTCGTCACTTCCGACATCAGCGCGAACATGTTGCCCTCGCTGTCGCGCGCGAAGGTCATCCACAGATCGTGTGACGGCAACCTGGCGATGATGTGCGGCTCGTCTTCGAAGCTCACGCCCTTCTGCTCGAGCTCGCGGTGCACGGCCGCGATGTCGTCGACCTTGTAGTAGAGGATCGAGGGCGGGTGCCGGAACTCTTCTTGCTCGGGAATATCGAGCATCAGCCGCACGCCGCCGCAGTCGAAGAAGCTCAGTTTCGGTCCCGCGTCGAACAGGTGCCGCATGCCGAGCACGTCGCGATAGAAGTTGACGGCACGCGGCAAATCGCGGACGGTGATGGCAATCTGGCCGATCTGATTCAACGCGACCATGGCAGTCCTCCGCGCTTCCGACAATTCGTTAGCTATGCTAATTACTTTCTGCTGCGGCGGCTGCGGCGCACGGACGACCAGATGGGCCTTTCCGGGCCGCGCGCTTCGGCGCTCTCCGTGCTGGTATTCGGCGGTCCGACTTCACTCGCACAGCTCGCGAAAGCTGAGCAGGTGAAGCCGCCGACGATGGCGCGCCTGGTCGACGCACTCGAAGCGGCCGGCCTCGCGCGACGCAAAGTCGACAAGAGCGATCTGCGCGCGGTTCGAATCGAAGCGACGGCCAAAGGTCGCAAGCTCCTCCTCGAAGGGCGCGCGCGGCGCCTTCGACAGCTCACGACGATGCTCGAAGGCACCACGACGGCCGAGCAGGCCGTTCTGGCTGACGCCGTGAGCACCCTGCAGCGCCTTCTGAAGCAGTCCAACCCCGACAAGGACTGAATTCCTGCCCGAATTCGGGCAGGATTGTTGGGCCATGACTCCCGACGAGGCAGACTGCGCGCCCATGCCGGATCAGACCGAACTCGGCGAGCTGGTTGCGTA
>DATENH010000088.1:0-15141 GCA_035275145.1 Steroidobacteraceae bacterium
GCCGCCGCGCTGCCGCTGCTGATCGCAGCGAACGCAGTGTTCGGTCGCTGGCGCGATCTCAAACCCAAGCGCTTTGGCCTGCATGTGATGCGCGGCTTCCTCAGCGTCGCGGTGCTGTGGTTTTTCGTCTATGCCGTGAGCAAGCTGTCGCTGGCGAACGCGTACAGCATTTTCATGTCGGCACCGTTGCTGATCACGGCACTGTCCGTGCCGATGCTGCGCGAGCGCGTCGGCTGGCAACAATGGCTCGCCGTGTTCGTCGGCCTGGTCGGCGTGATCATCGTTCTGAAGCCGACCGGCAGCGGCCTGGTCACGCTCGGCGGCCTGGCTGCGCTCACCTCGGCAATCGGCTATGCGCTCAACGCAATCACCGTCCGCATCCTCACCAGCACCGACACCAGCGCCGCAACGGTGTTCTGGTCGCTCTTTTTCGTGACGATCATCGGCGGCGTCGCTGCAAGTGTCCGTTGGGTGCCGGTGCCGTGGGATTACTGGCCATTGATCGTCGGACTCGGCATCAGCGGAGCGCTGGGCCAGTACTTCTTTACGGAAGCATTCCGGCTCGCGCCCCCGCCGGTCATCGCGCCGCTCGAATACACGGCCCTCGCATGGGGAATGATGTTCGACTGGTTACTGTGGGCCACCGCGCCGGGATTGCGCATGCTGACCGGCGCGTTCGTCATCGTCGCCAGCGGCATCTACGTGCTCCACCGCGAACGATTCGCTAGCGACGCGCTCCAGCAGCACCAGCACTGAGCTCGCGCGGCGCGCGCAGCGTGTCGGAGACGATGTTCAGCGCTTGCGCAAAGCCTTCCGACTGCGCACCGAAGCCGAGCCGGAAGTGTTCCGGCGCATCGAAGGTATAGCCGGGCGCGAACAGAACGCCGGCGTTCGCCAAGGCGACGCACAGTTCCTTCGCGTCGCTGCCATCGCGCAGCCACGGAAATACCGTGGTACCGCCGGCGGGCGGAACCCACCCAAGCGTGTCCGCGTGCGCGTTCATGAAATCCGTCAGCGCGACGAGATTGGCAGCGGCGACGGCGCGCACCCGGCCGAGAATCTCATCGCGGTTCGCGAGCGCGTGCGCCGCGATTGCCTCGGTCAGCGGCGAGCCCGAGATCGTGAAGTAGCTGCGCAGGTCGATCAGCCGCTCGCGCCGGCGCGCATCGCGATCGATGATCCAGCCGACGCGCAAGCCGGGAAGCGACAGTGCTTTCGATAGATCGCCGACGACGATCGTGTTCGACAACTTCGCTGCGGAAGAAAATGGCGCCGCGCCGTGATAGAGCGGGTGATACACCTCGTCGACCACGAGCGGAATCAAGCGATGCTCCAGGTTCGCGGCCAATCGCGCGACCTCCGTCTGCGGCATCACCGAGCCAGTCGGGTTGTGCGGTGTGTTGACCAGCACGAGGCGCGTGCTCTCGCCGACGGCGGCGAGTACGCGCTCGGCGGATTGCTTGAAGCCGTTAGCGCGATCGAGCGTGTACGTCGAAACGCTGAGACCCCATGCCCGCGCCATGACTGGCATCGCGGGGAATGAGGGGAACGGCAGCGTGATCGAGGCGCCGGGCTCCGCTGCCAGGCAGTAGAGCGCGGACAATGCTTCGGACGCACCGGTCGTCATCACGACCCAATCGGGATCGACATCGTGCAGCGCTGCGACCTGCTTGCGTAGCGAGTCGCTGCCCTGAGGCGGCGCATACGACAGGCGCAAATCGCCAAGATCCTTCAAGCCACCGCTGTCGCCGAGCGCGAGCAGATCGCCGAGCGTCCAGCGCGGGCCGGTGCTGGACGCGAGGTTGTAGCGGATCGGCGGCGACGCGAACTCGTAAGTCGCGAGCCATTGGTCGAGCAGAAACGGCGGGATGCGCATGCACACTACCTCTGCGAACGGCCTGCAATGCGCGCCGTCAATGCGCGCAGCAGCGGCAAGTCCTGGAAGACGGTCAGCGCGACACCGGCCAGCACCAGCAGGGCCGCGACGATCGCGAGCGGCGTCACCGCTTCGCCCAGCACAGCCGCACCGAGAAACAATGCGACGACTGGATTGACGAGCGCGTAGGTCGCGACCTTCGGCGCCGGCACGCGCGTGAGCAGCCACAAGTAGCAGTTCAGTCCGATGATACTGCCGAACACGACCAGGTAGAGGATCGCTACCACGCCTTGCCACGAAATCGTCGACGGATCGAAATGCGACCACTCGCCGGTCACGATCGACATCAGAAGCTGGAACGCTGCACCGAATAGCATCTGCCCGCACGTGAAGTTGAGAACCGTGCCGGTCGTCGCCGAGCGCTTTTGCACGAGCGTGCCGATGCTCCAACCTGTCGTCGCCACGAACATGGCGCCCACGTACAAGAGCGGCGCGCCGCCGGACAAAGTGCGCGTGTGCATGACGATCGTCACCACGCCCGCGACTGCCACCGCGATGCCG
Source organism: Steroidobacteraceae bacterium (assembly GCA_035275145.1). Taxonomy (GTDB): domain Bacteria; phylum Pseudomonadota; class Gammaproteobacteria; order Steroidobacterales; family Steroidobacteraceae; genus Steroidobacter. The sequence continues at coordinate 2,438 of DATENH010000088.1, forward strand.
AACAAAGCCTGCTTCGTCGGCGCGCGCTTGCTGAAGAAGGCCCAATCGAGAATCAGCACGATCACCGGCACCGCGGCAACGAACAGCGCGGCGATGCCGCTCGGGATGCCGCCCTGTTGCGCGTAGAGCACGAAACCGTTGCCCATGCCCGACAGCAGCACCCCGGCAAGCGCCATCATCGCGATGTTCACCCCTGCGAATGGGCGCGGATTGCGCGCCCGCAGCCACAGGTACATCAAAGCGCCGGCGAATCCGAAGCGCGCGACACCGCTGATGAACGGCGGCATTTCGCGGACCGCGAAGGCAATTGCGAGGTAGGTCGTGCCCCAGATGATGTAGATGCCGGCAAACGCCGCCAGCACCGCCAGGGACACGCGCGCACTACCGGACACTGGATGAACAGCTGCCATGACTCACTGTGCCCGCCGGGCTGGTAAGCAGTACAGATTCAGGTAGACTGGGCTACGACCGATACAGTTACGCCATGGCATCACAGGCCCCTCTTCTTTACGAGCGCGTCGCGCGGCTCGTCGAATCGCAGATCTCGAGCGGGACGCTGCGTGCGAACGAGCGCATCCCCTCGGTGCGCGCGATGAGCCGCACGGCGCGGGTCAGCGTTTCGACGGTGGTGCAGGCGTACGTGCATCTCGAGAACATCGGGCTGATCGAAGCGCGGCCGCAGTCCGGCTTCTACGTGCGCACGCCGGAGCTCAAGCGCCTGCCCGAGCCCCGGCCGAAGCCCGCGCGAGCCCATCGGCCCGCGTCGATCGCCAACGAAATGCTCGACATGTGCCGCGAAGCGCTGGAGCGCACCGACTTCGTGCCGCTCAACAGCGCATCCACTTCGCCGGCGATGTATCCCAACCAGCGCCTCAACAACCTGATGCGCGAAGTCCTGCGCGATCATCCGTTGAACGCCGGCCAGTGCATCCTGCCGCCGGGACACGAAGAGCTGCGCCGGCAAATCGCCAAGCGCATGGCGTTGGCCGGCGCGCCCGCCGACCCCGCGCACGTGGTGATCACCAGCGGCACCATGGATGCGATTTCTCTGGCGCTGCGTGTCGTCTGCCGGCCGGGCGATACGGTGCTGGTCGAATCGCCGACCTACTTCGGCCTGCTGCAATCGATCGAGCACCTCAGTCTCAAGGTCGTCGAAGTGCCGAACTGTCCGGTCAGCGGCATCGACGTCGAAGCGGTGCGCGCCGTCGCGCGCACTACGCGTCTCAGCGCGGCCGTGCTCATGCCGAACTTCAACAATCCGTGCGGCAGTCTCACGCCGGACGACTCGAAGCGGGAGATCGTGCAGATCCTCAGCGGCTGCGAGGTGCCGATCATCGAAGACGACATCTACGGGGACCTGCACTACGGCGGCATACGGCCGACATCGCTGCGCGCGTTCGACGACTCCGGCCTGGTGATCTCGTGCGGCTCCGTGACGAAGACGATCGCCTTCGGCTACCGCATCGGCTGGGCGGTGAGCCCGCAGTTCCACGCGGACATCTCGCGCGCCAAATTCTATTCGTCGGTCGCCTGCCCCACGCTGCAACAGCTGGTGCTCGCCCGCTACTACGCGAGCGGCGGCTACGACCGGTATCTGCGCCGCGTGCGCTCGACGCTGGCGGTTCATTCCCAGCATGCGATCAACGCGGTCGCGAAATTCTTCCCCGCAGGCACGCGGGTCGCGCAGCCGCCGGGCGGTGTGGTTCTGTGGGTCGAGTTGCCGCGCAACGTCGACGGTGCCGAGCTGTTCCGCACGGCCGCCGCGAGTCGCATCGGCGTCGCGCCCGGGGTCGTGTTCTCTGCCAAGGCGGACTATCGCAATTACATTCGTCTCAGCTGCGGCCTGCCGTGGACGCCGACGCTCGAACGCGCGGTCGAGAAGCTCGGCCGGCTGGTTGCCGGTATGGCCCGAGCTGGCTGACCGCGCGTTCAAGTTCACCCTCGACATTTACAGCGCACGGGCGGCCGACGGACCCACCGATCGCACTTCTGCGATCGCCGGGAGCGACGAGTCGTCCGGCAACTGCACCACCAGCACTTCACCGAGCGGCGGCAGCTGCTGCTGATAGGCACTCCAGGCGAGCCCGCCGATGACAGCGGCATTGACCAGTAACGAGGCAACGATTCCGATAACAGTTTTCATGACTACTTGCTCCAGGAAGAAGACGTGATGAACCACCGGCGACGCAGCGGCTCCCGATGACCCTCGATCGACTTACGGCGGTCCGAATCGAACAGCTGTTGCTGCTCCTGGCGCTGTTCGCGCTCCTGGCGGCGGCGGTCGGCCTGTAACTTCGCTAGCTCTATGAACAGGTACTCATCCATGGCGCTCTCCTCGTGTAGATATGAAGTTTCCTAATGGAGGCGTAGGTTAGGCCCCGGCCTGGAGAGCGAAAAGCGACACTTACTGCCTCCTATCTGTGATAAAAAGTCATACCTCATGGCTCAGCGGGAGGCATTCGCAAGTCCATGAAACGCATACCAGTCGGCCCACTGCGGGCCTTCGATGTCGCGGCCCGGAATCTCAACCTCACGGCCGCCGCGGAAGAAATGAACGTCACCCATGCCGCGGTGAGCAGGCAGGTGAAGCAGCTCGAGCAACGGCTGGGCGTGCAGCTGTTCGAGAGGCTGCCGCGCGGCCTGAAATTGACGGTCCACGGCGCATTGCTGGCGGAAGGCACGCGCGAGGCGTTCGACCGACTGGCGACTGCTATCGAAGACGTTTCCGCGCCAGCCGTGCGCCGCAAGCTGACGATCTCGACCTTCTCATCGCTCGCGACGCGCTGGCTGATGCCGCGCGTGCAAGCGTTTTCCACGCTGTTTCCGGAGACCGACCTGCAAGTGAGCACGACGGCGCGGCTGGTGGATTTTTCGCGCGAGGATGTCGACGTCGCCGTGCGCTTCGGCGGCGGCGAATACCCGGGGATGCACGTGCGACCGATGTTCAAGCCGAAGGAGATCGTGGTCGCGGCGCCTGCGCTGCTGAAGCGCGGGCCACCGATCAAGACCTATGCAGATCTCAAGGGTCACACGCTGTTGCACGACGACGCGTATCGCACCTGGACCCATTGGCTGGAGGCGGTCGGTGCGAAAGGCGTGAATCCCCGCCGCGGCATCATCTGCGGCGATCGCAACTCGATGCTGGCGGCGGCGCTCGAAGGCCAGGGCGTCGGCATCACTTCCGATCTGTTCGCGCAGAACGATTTGCGCTCGGGACGCCTGGTGAAAGTCTTCGATGCCGAGGTCAACGCCACGTTCGGCATCTACGCCGTGTGCCTGCCGCGGCGGCTCAACGATCCGTTGATTTCCGGAACGATGGATTGGCTGGTGCGCGAAGCGCAGTCCTCGCCGGACGCGCATCCGCCGGCGCCATGACGCGAGCGCGCGCTATTTCTTGAACAGCTTGTCGAGGTCGGATTTGGCGCGCTCGGCGGCAGTCGGTTCGGCCGCTGCGTTTTTCGTGCCGCCGAACAAGGCATCGAGATCGGAGCGCGCCTTGCTCGACGCCGCGACGTCGTGGGCGACGTACGCGCCGGGCCGCGGCTTGAAGTAGTCGCAGAAGTTCGCCCGCTCCTTGTCCTTCACTTCTTCGGCGATCGGCTCGCGGCAGTGCTTCGCGACCGCGATGCTGTACCACTCGCAGAGCTTGCAGACGTGCAGCTCGGCGCCGCACGTACGGCACTCTTCCAGACGTCGCAGCGGCAGCGTGAAGCCGGCTAGCGACGCTCCGCATTTCCAGCACACCAGGTCAGGCGCGCGCACCGGAGCTCCGCGGCTTTTCGGTTGCGATCTCGTCGTAGCCGCGGCCGACGAACTCGATCAGGCAGATGCCGTGGCCGAACGGGTCCGCGAGCATGGCGATCTTGCCCCAGTTGTTGCTCTTGACCGGACCTTCGAGCCGCGCGCCGGCGTTGCGCGCGCGATCGACCGCACCGTCGATTTCGCTCACGACGATATCCAGGTGGATCGGCGTCCAGTGCCGCGCATACGAGCGCAGGTGGCGACTGGTCGCCGAGGCAACGGTGCCGTTGGGTTTGGCGAGCAGGTAGATGGGCGAGGTCGCACCGAGCAGCTCGACCGCGTCGGCGCCGAACCGCCGGCCGATCGTCAGACCGAAGGCCTTGGTGTAGAACTCGATGCCCTTGTGCAGATCGTCAACGTCGATGTTGACGAGCAACGTCATACTCATTCCGAACCTCGCTCGCGCAGCCCGTTACACGCGAGTGAGATTAGCGCCTTCGCGCGCCGCTGACAGCGTCGCAGAATCCCGACTTCTGCGGGTCAGGCTTCAGCCTGACTCTTTCGCCCGTACTTGGCGTAGAGCTTCGCGCGTTTGGCCGGGTCGACGTTGATCCTTCCGATATCCCCGCCCGCCCACTGCATCAGCTTCGGGTCCATCACCCGGAACCACAGCCAGGGGATCGACGCGAGACCGAAGCTGCCCGGATAGCCGCTCGGCAACCGCGGCAGGTCGGTGAAATCGCGCAACGCCTGATACGGCCGCAACGCATTGGCGTGATGGTCCGAATGCCGCTGCAGGTGAAACGAGATCAGGTTCGAGTAGATGTGGTTCGTGTTCCACGAATGGCGCGGCTCCGGCAGCTCGTAGCGCCCGTTGGCCAGCTTCTGGCGCAGCAGCCCGTAGTGCTCGACGTAGTTCGCCTGCGTCAGGCCGTACCACGCGTAGAAATGATGGATCGCGAGAAACGGCACCATGATCCAGCCGAAGGTGGCCAACAACGCGACGGCGATGACGGCCGTGAGCAGCCACGACATGAGGATCTCGTTGCTCAGCGACCAGACCGACTTGCCGGCCTTCTCGAGGCGCTCGCGCTCCAGTGCCCAGCCGCGGCGGAAGGCGCCGGGAATTTCGCGCAGAACGAACTTGTAGATCGACTCGCCCATCCGCGCGCTGACGCTGTCCTCGGGCGTGGCGACGTGCACGTGATGGCCGCGGTTGTGCTCGATGCAGAAGTGGCCGTAGCCGACCAGCCCATTCACGACTTGCGCGGCGACGCGGTCGGTGCGGCTCGACTTGTGACCGAGCTCGTGTCCGACCAGGAGCGAAGCACTGCTCGAGAAACCGCAGCCCAGAGTCAACGTCAGGAACGCCCACCACGGCAGCGAGTGCGTGCCGATGAACCAGGCGACGACGAAGAACTGCGTGAACAACAGCGCGATCGCGATGTACAGCAGCACGCGGTAGTAGTTGTCGCGGGACATCGCCGGGACCACTTCCTCCGGCGGGTTGTGCGTGTCCTCGCCGAAGATCTTGTCGGCGAGCGGCACGAACAGGAAGGTGTACGCGAGCGGAAATGCGCACGCGAGCGGATTGCCGCCGCTCAGGAAGTACAGCGCCACGCCGACGATCGGCACCAGCGGGCCGGTGAGCGAGGCCAGCCACATGTAACGCTTGCCGTCGACGTATCGAATGGTGCTGCCGTCGGCAGCCTGTGCCACGAATGCCATGGTCCGCCCCCAATCCCCGCCTGAGCCGTACCGGAAGCCAGTCTACGCCGGCATCGCCAGAATAACTCTCATTCCTTGGTACCCGGCGATTCCTCACCTTGGGTATGACACCCTACGTCCCCATGAACGCTCCCATGAATACTCCTGCTTTGCAGACCCGGCGCGTCGCCCGCGTCGTCCAGGCCCTGAGCACGATCGAAGGCGGCGGCTTCCCGGTGCGCCGGCCTTTCCCGATCACCGGCTTCAGCCATTTCGACCCGTTCCTGCTGATCGATCACCTCGGCCCGGTGCAGTGGAAGCCGGGCAGTGCGCTGGGTGCGCCCGACCATCCGCATCGCGGCTTCGAGACCGTCACGTACGTGCTTGCCGGCGAGAACGAGCATCGCGATTCGTACGGCAATGCGGACGTCCTTCGCCCGGGTGACGTGCAGTGGATGACGGCCGGCGGCGGCGTGATCCATTCCGAGATGCCGACTGAGCGCTTTCATCGCGAAGGCGGCGTGCAGGAAGGTTTCCAGATCTGGGTGAACCTGCCTGCGGCCGACAAGATGATGACGCCGCGCTATCAGACGCTGCGCGCGGACGACATTCCGCGAGCGACCAGTGCCGATGGACGCGTCGCTGTTCGCGTGATCGCCGGCGAGTCGCTGGGCCGCAGTGCACGGATCGACACGCGCGTGCCGATCCAGATGCTGCACTTCACGATTCAGCCTGGTGGCGCAGTGACGCAGCCGGTGCCGGCCGGACAGAACGGACTCGTCTACGTGTTCAAAGGCACGGCCCGCATCGGCAGCGAGCAGCGGGAAGTGCGCGAAGGCCAGGCCGCGCTGCTCGAATCAGGCGAGAGCATCGAGCTTGCGGTGGCTGCGGACGCGCGTGGTGAGGCGGAGTTGCTGCTGCTCTCCGGCAAGCCGCTCAACGAGCCCGTAGCGCGCTACGGCCCGTTCGTGATGAACACGCCCGAGCAGATCGAGCAGGCGTTCCGCGATTATCAGAGCGGCCGGTTCGGAGCGATCCCGCAGCGGTCGTGAGTCACTGCACCCGTTTGCGATTGTCGTCCGGATTGCGGTCGATGAGCTTGTTGTAAGGGTCGACGCCGACTTCAAAGGGCGCGGCGTCGACCACCACTTCGACCTTGCCCTTGTTCTGCGTGATGTGCTGCGGTTTCAGGTAGAGCGCGCGCTCGGTGTGCTCGCCCTCGCCTTGCTGCCGCGCGAACACGCCGACCTCCATCCAGTCGTCGACCGCTAGCGGTTTTTCGCGACCGACGCCATCGGCCTCGACCTTCTGCGCTTCGTACTCGATGCTCACATCGAACTTGCCGTCCGCGCGCGGCTTCGCCGTCGCGGCCGTGACCTTGGTGTCGTACAGCACGATCTTGGCGAACAGCTCCTCGATCAGCTTCTGCTTCTCCGGCGGTGTCTGCGCCCGGGTGTAATCGAGCATCTCGATCGTCGTCGTGTAGGGCGGCTGCTGGAATGCCTTGTCGCGAATGAAAGCCGCGAGGGCGCGGTTCAGATTTTCCTCGCCGATCTCCTCGCGCAGCCGGTAGAACACCAGCGAGCCCTTGCGGTAGTGGATGTAGTCCTGGTTCTCGACGCGCATCAGCGGCAGCTCTTCGATCAGCTCGCCGCCGCGATCGGCGAGATAGCGGTCGAGCTCGTACTTCAGGAAGCGGCGCATCTGCTCGCGGCCGTATTGCTTCTCCATCACCATGAGCGCCGAGTACTGCGACAGCGACTCGGTGATCATGCTCGAGCCCTGCACGTCCGCGCCGATCACCTGGTGCGCCCACCATTGATGCGCGACCTCGTGCGCGGTGACGTAGAACACGTAGTCGATGTCGCCCGGATCGCCGATGTCGGCGACGAAGCCGATCGACTCGGAGAACGGGATCGTGTTGGCGAAGCTCTGCGCGAAGCGCGCGTAGCGCGGGAACTCCAGGATGCGCACCTGGTGGTGCTGGTAAGGCGAGAAATTCGCGGTGTAGTAGTCGAGCGACTTGCGCGTCGCCTCGATCATGCGATCGATGTTGTACGGATGCTTGGGGTCGTAGTAGACCTCGATCGGCATGCCGTGCCATTCGCCGCGCTTGACCTGATAGCGCGCCGACAAGTAGCAGAAGAACGGCAGCATCGGGCGATCCATCTTGTAGTGGAAGTAGTGGCGCCCGTCCTTCGTCCATTCCTTCTGCAGGTAGCCGGGTGCGAGCGCGGTCTGGTCGGCGCTGGTGCTGACCACGGTTTCGAAGTTGATCCAGTCGGCATCCGGGAAGCCCATGCTGCCGCGCGCGGACTCGTCCTCGAGCTTCGCCGCGCGGGGCACGTCGCCGAGCCCGCGTTTGCGACGCTCGTTGCGGTCGAGAATCTGCCCGCCCTCGTTGTAGCCGAGGTGCGGGAACATCGACTGGCTGTTGAAGAACGTGCCGTTGTAGTTCAGCGGCGAGCGCACGTCGCCGCCGCCGCTCGACGGCGGCATGCCGGTGTTGGTGAAGCCGCGTTCGGCGCGAAGCACCTCGAAGCGCAGCTCCATCGTGCCGCCCGGTTGCAGCGGCTGATCCAGTCGATAGACGCGGAATCCCGCCTCGCGGTCGTCAGACAGCAGTTTCGCAGAGCCAATCGACGTCACGCGCAGCTCTGAACCGGGCAGCAGCGTTACGTGCAGGTCGCGGATCGGAGCCGCAGTCTTGTTCATGAGCTGATAGCGGCCACGGATCTCGACCCGGCGTTCCGCCGGATAGATGTCGACGTCTGCGTACACGTCGGTGATGTGCGGCTGCGGCGCGTTCTTGTACTTGCGATACGCCTTTTCGTAGTGCGCTTGCCGATCCAGCACCACGTCCGACGCCAGATAGTCGTTCAGCACGTTCGTGTTGTAGAAGATCCAGATGCCGATCGCGATGAACGCGACCGTCAGCGCGCCGAGCAGCGCGCCCTGCGGTCCGCGCAGCGAGCGCAGCGCGTGACCCCAGCGACCGCGCCGTGTCGGCGCGACGCCGCGAATCCAGAACGCCGCCGCGATCACCAGCAGCATCGCTGCGAACACCGACCAGTAGGCATTGAACCAGGCCCACGGCTGCAGCAAGTGACCGAAGCCGTTCATATCCGAGTAGGTCAGCGTCGGCGAGCCGGCAAAGGTGTAGAGGTTGTGCTCGAAGTGCAGGGACTGCAGGACGACCTGCAGCAGAAACACCACGATGAACAGTGCGTAGCCGATGAACTTCTGGTTGCTCAGCACCTGCAGGAACACCGCGGCCACTGCAGTCAACATGAATGGCACCGCGTCGAGCAGCATCGCACGCAGATACAGGCCGATTTCGAGGTACGTGTGGCCCATCCAAAGCTGATGGACGATCGAAGCCGCGCTACCGATGAACAGGAAGGCCAGCACGACGGCAAACAACGCACCGGTCTTGGCGAGCAGCGGCACCCAACTGGGCACCGGGGCGGCATCGGTTGCCTCGGCGATGCGCGCGTCGCGCTCGCGCCAGATCACCTCGCCCGCGTAGTAAGCAACGATGAGCGCCAGCAGGAACTGGTAACTGCCGCGCATCGCTTCGAGCATCAACGCCGTGACCGGGTGCACTTCCGTGCCGAACAATCGATTCGAGACCCGTGCACTGGTCAGCAGGTTGATCAAGCCGAAGCCGAGCAGGATCAGGAACGGCAGGCTCTTCAGCACGCTGACCGCGTCGAAGCGGAGCTGATGAACGAATTGCCGGAGTCCCGTCGTGCTGTTGAACGTGCGCGCGACGATCGCTGCAGGTGCAGCGATCTGCGCAGGCGGCGCTGCCACGGCCGGTGTCGTGCTCGCTGCACGTTTGCGGCGTCCGCCGCTGCGATAGGTGCGGAACAGGATGTGTGCAGCAGCCAGCATTGCGGCCGATACGCCGAGCCAGATCGCGCGATTCAACAACAACAAGCCGCTGAGGTCCGGCAGGAGCGTGTTGCGCTCGGTAGCCGACCAGTAGCGCATGACACGTCCTACGGCGCGGCCGCCGAACGGATCGATCAAGCGCGCGATCGTGTCGTATTGCAGGTCACTCGTCAGCGAGCCGGCGAGCAGGAACGCGACCAGCAGCCCCATCGCGCCGAGGAAAACTACCAGCAGTCGTCGGGTCGTGACTGCGAGCAGGCAGAGGAACGCTCCGACGAAGATCAGGTTCGGCACGACCAGCACGCCGAACGCCCACAAGTACGGCCCGGCCATGAACGGACCGATGCGATTCGGATCCTGCGACGGCCACAGCGAGCCGACGATCATGAAGAGCGCAACCACTGCGTAGACGCCGAGCGTCGCGATTGCGCCGCCCAGTGCACGGCCCCACAGATAGCTGCCCTTGCGCACCGGCGTGCTGAAGAACAGCTCGTCCGTGCGCAAGTCCGCATCGCGCAGCAGCGGCCACGCGACCAGCAGGATTGCTGCCAGGAGTCCCAGGACCGAGAAGATCGCGAGGTAGTTGAGAATGACGAACGGCGCGTTGCGATTGATGTTGCCGATGGCGCCGCCGATCTGGATCTCGTCGCTGACCATTCCGCCGAATGCCAGCAAGCCGAACAGCAGCGCGATCAGCCACGCAACCGGCGAGCGCAGTTGATAACGCAGCTCGAAACGCAGGAATTCTCGTAGCACGGTGCGGCCCTCAAGTGTGGGCCGCGCCGCCGCCATGAGCGCGCAGCTGCCTGAAGTACACGTCTTCCAGCCCGGCCGCGACGGGCTCGAAGCCTGCTTCCGGACGCGCATCGCTGTAAACGTGGATCAAGGGCTGGCCGCCGATCAGTCGCGTCGACAGCACCGTGAAGCGTTGCTGGTACTCGATCAGCGCCGCTTTGCTCACCAGCTTGCTCCAGACGCGATCGCGCAGAGTGCCGATCGCCTCGCGCGGCTCGCCGCTCATCAACACCTGGCCGCGCGAGATGATCGCCATGCGCGGGCACAGGTCGGCGACGTCTTCGACGATGTGCGTCGAGAGGATCACGATCACTTGCTCGCCGATCCCGGCCAGCAGATTCAGGAAACGATTGCGTTCCTCCGGATCGAGGCCGGCAGTCGGCTCGTCCACGATCACCAGCCGCGGATTGCCGAGCAATGCCTGCGCGATGCCGAAGCGCTGGCGCATGCCGCCGGAGAACGTACCGAGCTTGCGCTTGCGCACGTCCCAGAGATTTACCTGGTGCAGCAACGCCTCGACCGCCTCCGCGCGCTGTTTGCGCTGCACGTAACCCTTCAGCACCGCGAAGTGATCGAGCATGTCTTGCGCGCTGACTTTCGGATACACACCGAAATCCTGCGGCAGGTAGCCGAGCGTGCGACGGATGCGATCTTTGTCGGTCGCGACGTCGATGCCGTCGAAGGTGATGGTGCCGCTATCGGGATCCTGCAGCGTCGCGATCGTGCGCATCAGCGAGGACTTGCCCGCGCCGTTCGGCCCGAGCAGGCCGAACATTCCCGGCGGCACTTCCAGCGAGACCTCGCGCAGGGCCTGCACGTCGCCATAGTTCTTCGACAGGTTGCGAATGGAAAGCATGCAGGTCCGTCTCGTGTTGTTGTCGGCTTCCCAAAATACACAGCCCGCCGTGCAAAGTTACACGGCGGGCCGATTGTGGCGCTGTAGGTCGGGCTCCAGCCCGACAGGCTCAAGTCGCCGGCGGTCGGCCGTTGGCACGCTGCTGTAGATCATGCTCCAGCCAGCGCGCTTCGACGTTGCGTCCTTCGATGAAGTAATAGATGAGATACGCGAGCCCGATGCCGAGCGGTATCAGGCCGATGAACACCGGAATGTCGTCGCTGTCGCCGCCGCCGACGAGAGATCCGACCACCAGCGCGAGACCGATGAAGAACCACACCAGGCCGGGCAGCAGCGCCGTGCGCCGCCGCTTCGGCACGCTGCGTCCGTCGATCAGCTCGATCGGCAGCGGCGGGATTTCCATGCCGCGCTCGATCGCCGCCATGCGCTCGGCATGGTGCAGCTCCATCAACTTGCGCCGCTTGTGGTAGTTCAGCGTGAACCACACGATCACGACTACGGCCGGCCCGCCGATGCCGAACAGGATGCCGAATATTGGAATGAATTCTTCGACCATTGCCGCCTCGCTACGAAGACCTTATCAGGACTGTCGGTTCAGACGCAGCCTCCCCGTTGCAAGGTTGCAGTCGGTCAATTGCGGCCAGCAGCCGGCCGACAGGGGCCCGTGCATACGTCACGCTTGCTAGAGTCTCGCCCCGCTTCGTACCGCAACCTTTCACCCCTCTACTCCGTCCCAAACGGCAATGACGTCATCGCCCGCTTCCCAGGCAGACGCTCAGATCGCTGAACGTTTGCAGGCCAAGCAGTACCGCGAGGCGTTCGGGATTCTTCTTCCGCACTATAGGGACCGGGTTTTTCGGCTTACATTCAGTATGTTACGCGATCGGGCAGTGGCTGAGGACACCACGCAGGACATCTTCCTGCGCATCTGGCGTGCCCTGCCGGGGTTCGCCGGGCAGTCGCAGCTGTCGACCTGGATCTATGCGATCTCCAAGAACGCCTGCCTGTCCGAGCTGCGCAAGCGCCGGCCGCAGGTCTCGCTCGACAGCGATGAAGAGGAGCAGTCGGCAGAAGTCCGGGCGCTGGCCACGGAAGATGCCGACGACTCTGCAACGGTCAGCGTTGGCCAGATGCTCGAACAGCTCCCGGAACGCTATCGCCAGGCCGTCGTTCTCTTCTACATGGAAGACAAGTCCTATGAGCAGACCGCAGCCAGCCTCGGCTTGCCGCTCGGGACCGTCAAAGCCTTGCTCCACCGCGCCCGCAAGCGCTTAATCGAGCTGACCAAAGAAGCCGCATGACCGCCCGCAATCCAAATCCTTCGGTCGCGCCCGAGCACGAGCTCGCGTGGAACGATCGCCTGCAGGATTGGCTGGACGGCGATCTCACTGCTGCCGACGCGGTTGCGTTGCAAGCTCACCTGGCCGATTGCGCGATGTGCCGTGCACGCGCCGAAGAGCTGCAAGCGCTGGATCGGAACCTGCGCAGCGCCGCTCCGCGGCTGGCGTTGGACGATGCATTCGATGCAAAGATCTTCGCCCAGGTCGATGAGATGATCGAAGCGATCGACGATTCGCGCCGGGCCGCGGCGCGCCAGCGCCTCGAGCAGGAATTGCAGCAGAACCTGCAGACCCTCGCCCGCGGCTGGCGCCGCGCGCTGTTGTTCATCCTGCCGGGTGTTGTCGCCGGCGTTGCGCTGGCATTTGCG
>DATENH010000089.1:0-13163 GCA_035275145.1 Steroidobacteraceae bacterium
CGCTTCTTCTCGACGATCCTCTCGCTCAAGATCAACGGCGAGATGCAGCCGGCGATCGTCAAGGACGTGCAGCGCCATCCGGCGAAGAACCAGATCCTGCACATGGACCTGCAGCGCGTGCTCGAGACCGAGCAGGTTCGCATGCAGATTCCGCTGCACTTCAAGGGCGCCGCTGCTGCGCCCGGAGTGAAGACGCAGGGCGGCGTGGTTTCCCACCTCCTCAACCCCGTGCAGGTCATGTGCCTGCCGAAGGACCTGCCGGAGTTCCTGGAAATCGACCTGTCGCAGATGGAGATGAACGACATCAAGCGCCTGTCGGACATTCCGTTGCCCGCTGGCGTCACGCTGGTCGATCTCGCCCACGGCCGCGACGAGCCAGTCGTGGCGATCCATCATCCGCGCGCCGAGGAAGTCGAAGCGCCGGTGGCCGCAGATGCTGCTGCCGCGGTTGCTGGTGCAGCGCCTGCTGCCGGTGCGCCTGGTGCTCCGGCTGCGGCGGGTGCTCCGGCTGCGGGTGCCGATGCCAAGGCGGCAGACGGCAAGCCTGCTGCTGCAGGCAAGGCCGCTGCTGCTCCGGCTGCGGCTGCGCCGAAGAAGGAAGGCGGCAAGAAGTAAGCAACGCTGGCATGTCCGCCCGCCCCCGATGTTCGCGGGGGCGGCGCGGGCTGTTTCGCATTGCTCTGCTTCGTTGTTCTGGGTCCTGCAATGGCCGGCACTCCTCTCAAGATCATCGTCGGTCTCGGCAATCCGGGACCCGAGCACCTGCTCACGCGTCACAACGCCGGCTTCTGGTTCGTGGACGCGCTCGCGGCGAAGGCCGGCGCGCGCTTTCGCAGTCACACCAAGTTCCAGGGCGAGATCTGTCGCACGCAGTTGTCGGGCGGCGAGGTGACGCTGCTCAAGCCGATGACGTACATGAATCGCAGCGGCCTCGCCATTCGCGCGCTGGTCGACTATCTGAAAGTGCAGCCGGGCGAGGTGCTGGTTGCGCACGATGAGCTCGACCTGCCGGTCGGCGACGTGCGCTTCAAGTTCGGCGGCGGCGCGGGTGGGCACAACGGTCTGCGCGATACGATCACGCATCTCGGCGCCGACTTCTGGCGGTTGCGGCTCGGCATCGGGCACCCCGGCGACAAGGCGGAAGTCATCGATTACGTGTTGCGGCGTGCGCCGAAGGATGAGGAAGAGAGTCTGCTCGAAGCAGTCGGCGACGCGCTGTCGACTCTGCCGATTTTCATGGAGCAGGGCGCCGAGCGCGCGATGAACGGTTTGCACGGGAAGGGCTAAGGCTAGTGGGTATCAAGTGCGGCATCGTCGGGCTGCCGAACGTCGGCAAGTCGACTCTCTTCAACGCGCTGACGCGGGCACAGATCGCAGCGGAGAACTATCCGTTCTGCACGATCGATCCGAACGTCGGCGTCGTGCCGGTGCCGGACACGCGTCTCGACGTGCTCGCAGGTATCGCCAATCCGGCGAAGATCCTGCCGGCGACGGTCGAGTTCGTCGACATCGCCGGCCTGGTCGCGGGCGCTTCCAAGGGCGAAGGTCTCGGCAACCAGTTCCTGTCGCACATCCGCGAGACCGATGCGATCGCGCACGTCGTGCGCTGCTTCGAGGACGACGACATCGTGCACGTCGCGGGCCGCATCAAGCCGCTCGATGACATCGAAGTGATCAACACCGAGCTGGCGCTCGCCGATCTCGATACCGTCGAGCGCGGTTTGCAGCGCGCGGAGAAGGCCTCCAAGGCCGGCGACAAGGATGCGATCCGGCAGCGCGATCTGCTGAAGAAGCTGCGCGATCATTTGGACGGCGGCAAGCCGGCGCGGTCGCTGATCAAGGATCCCGAGGAGCGGCGGCTGTTGCAGGAGCTGCATCTGATCACGCTCAAGCCGCTCATGTACGTCGCGAATGTCGCGGAGAACGGCTTCAAGAACAATCCGCACCTCGATGCCGTGCGTCAGCGCGCGGTCGAGGAGAATTCGGAAGTCGTCGCGGTGTGCGCGGCGATCGAAGCAGAGATTTCGCAGCTCGACGAAGCCGATCGCGGCGATTTCCTGCAGGAACTGGGCTTGGACGAGCCCGGTCTGAATCGCGTGATCCGCGCCGGCTACAAGCTGCTGGGCCTGCAGACCTACTTCACGGCCGGCCCGAAGGAAGTGCGCGCCTGGACCGTGCGCATCGGCGCGACCGCGCCGCAAGCCGCGGGCGTCATCCACACCGATTTCGAAAAAGGCTTCATCCGCGCCGAGGTCATCGCCTACGACGACTACGTTGCGAACCAGGGCGAGCAGGGCGCGAAAGAAGTCGGCAAGCTGCGTCTCGAGGGCAAGGAGTACGTCGTCCACGAAGGCGACGTCATGCACTTCCGCTTCAACGTCTGAGGCACCCGTCGTGACCGTCCGCGACTTCGACATTCGCGACGATCGCTTCCGCCAGTGCATCCGTACCAGCGCGGACATCGAACGGTTATTCACGGGGTGCCGCTGGACCGAAGGTCCCGTCTACTTTCCCGCCATGCGCTCGCTGCTGTTCAGCGACATTCCCAACGATCGGGTGCTGCGCTTCGACGAGCAGTCGGAGGCGGTGAGTGTGTTTCGCCAGCCCGCGGACTACACGAATGGCAATACGGTCGATCGTCAAGGCCGGCTCGTGTCGTGTCAGCAAGGCACGCGACGCGTTGTGCGCACCGAGCATGACGGCTCGATCGCCGTTCTGGCCGACCGCTTCGACGGCAAGCGCTTCAACAGCCCGAACGACGTCGTCGTGAAGTCCGACGATTCGATCTGGTTCAGCGATCCTTCCTACGGCATCGATTCGAATTACGAGGGCTTCCAGGCGCCCAGCGAGCTCGGCGAGCGGCGCGTCTATCGCATCGATCCTCGCAGCGGCGCTGTCCGTATCGTTGCAGACGGGTTCGCGCAGCCCAACGGCCTGGCGTTCTCGGTCGACGAGCGACGCCTGTACATCGTCGACTCGGGCAAGGGACGCGGCATCATGCGCGTATTCGATGTGCAGGGTGACGAGCTGAGCGGCGGCGACGTGTTCATCGAGTGCGCCGATGGCATGTACGACGGCCTGCGTATCGACGTGAATGACCGCATCTGGACCAGCGCCGGCGAGGCAGTCCACTGCCACGAGCGCGACGGCACGCTGCTCGGCCGGATCCTGCTGCCCGAGCGCGTTGCCAACTTGTGCTTCGGCGGCCCGAAGCGCAACAGGCTGTACATCACCGCGACGTCATCGCTCTATTCGGTGCTGCTCGCCGTCAGCGGCGCGAAGACTTTCTGATCGGTGCCGATCGGTGCCGGGAGAGAGAAACAGGGGAAACTGAGCGCCGCAGCAAAGGATCCATTGCTCGCGATCATTTTCCCCGACGGTGACGGTGCACTGCCTGCCGGATGCTGGATGTGTCGCGGTCGAAATAGCGCGCCAGCGAAGCGACTGACGCGATTCCGGCGGATAGCGCCTTCTCCATGATCCACGCGCGAGCGCACGTAATATTGATCACCCGGCTCGGCGACCGCAGCTCGATCTCGGTCGCATCGAACTTCAGGCACGCCTCATCGATGATCTTCTGAAGCCCGGCGTCGGACCGCGGCTTCCACTTGTCTGCGAGGATCCGCTGCGCGAACGCATCGCTTCCAAGAATGCGCGAGTCTTGTTCATTTCGTTCGAGAAGCGGCGAGCTCGTCGGTGCGGATCCGATCAGAGCCTCGTAGGCGGCGAGCGCACGCCGGCGATTCGAGCCGAGCATGCCAAGCGCAAACTCCGTCGTGACCCAAGGTTCCGCGCGCCGTCCCGCATAAGCATGGTGACTGGACCACGGATATTCATCCGGCGACGACACCAGGCTCGCGCGCACCGGATTGAGGTGAATGTATCGAAGCAGCGTCAGGAGGTATTCATCGGCATCGACCAATATCGCGTGATAGCGCTTCTCGAAGAGATGCCCAGTCGTTTGCAGACGTGCTTGGACGCTGCGCGCGTAGCGTCCAGCAACCAGCAGCATGACTCTGCTGAGAGGTGTTTCGCTCACCCGAACCAACGCATGCACATGATTGGTCATGTAGCAGTACGCATGAAGCTGCGCGCCGCAATCGACGATGATCTCCATGATGATGCGCGTCAGCAGCGCGCGATCTTCAAGTGTGAAGAAGATATCCTGACGATGATTGCCGCGGAGCGTGACGTGATACATCGCGCCGGGTGCGTGGATGCGAGGGGATCGCGGCATTCCCTGCCTCAGAGTCTGTGACCGGCGGAATGCTACTCGCCGCACGCGCGACGAGTTCAGTGCCCAACGCCGCGTTTGCAGAGTTTCCCAGTCGCTGCTTGTTGCTGCGCTGCTGAGTTTCCCCCGATTTCTTCTCCCGGCACCGCTCTTAGGCGAGCGTGTACAAGCAGTCCACGAACGAGCGGACCGCGCCGTCGATGCCCTGGACCTTCGGGTTGTTCGACTCGATCACGTAGTACTCGTCGGGGGCGTGTGCGCGCTCGCCGAAGCCCATGCCGAAGCTGCCGGAGGCGAGCTTGAGCGGTTCGCCGGTGAAGACCGAGCTTGGGTCGGAGCCGCCGGAGCGCGGCAGCAGCAGCGGCTCGATGCCGTATTGGCGATAGGTCGCCTGCTCGGCACGGATCAGCTCCGAGTCGGCCGACGTCGACGACACTTCGTTCATGCCGCCGTTGATGACGACCTCGATGTCGCCGAAGCCGCGCTTGGCGAGATGGGCCTTCAGTTTCGCGACCGTGTCTTCGGGCGTCATGTTCGGCACCAGCCGCATGTCGAGCTTCGCGACCATCCGATTCGGCAGGATCGTCTTGCCGCCGGGTCCGG
This sequence comes from Steroidobacteraceae bacterium, assembly GCA_035275145.1. Lineage (GTDB taxonomy): Bacteria > Pseudomonadota > Gammaproteobacteria > Steroidobacterales > Steroidobacteraceae > Steroidobacter. The sequence goes on from DATENH010000089.1 coordinate 4,838, forward strand.
TGTAGCCGCCGACCAGGCCTTCGATCGTCACGGTGGGCCGCGACACGCCGTCTTCCAGCGCCTGGCGCCACGTAGCGTTGCGCGCCCACGTCTTGAGCCCGATCGATTCCATGAGCTGTTTCTCATCGAGTCCCTTCGCCGCGAGGTCGAGCATCTTGTGCTCCGCCGGCGTCAGCGGCCGCACCTTCTCGAAGAAGCCGTCGATGGCGGGATCGCCGTTCGGTGTCACGAGCGTGTTCAACGCCTGCACCAGGTGCCACGCCGGCTGATCGACGCGCGCCGCGAGCGATGAATGCACATCGCGAGTCGGGCCGCGGCCCCACTTCGCGCCGCTCGCGATCAGGTCGCATTCGATGTCGCCCTTGTTGCCGAGCGTGATGACGACGCTGCCATCCCACTCTTGCTCGGCTGACGGCATGAATACACCGACACTCTTGGACAGCGCCGAGCGGACTTCCGGCGCGAGCACGATCTGCGGGAAGTTCGGCGAGCCAATCTCCTCTTCGCCTTCTGCCACGAGCACGAGATTGACCGGAAGCTTGCGGCCGGCACCGCGAATCGCGTGCAACGCTGCCAGGAACGACGCTTGCGGTCCCTTCTGATTCACCGCCCCGCGCCCCATCACGACCTTGCCGCGATCGGGCATGTCGACGAGGCGCGCCTCCCACGGCGGCGACGACCATTCCTCCGGATTGACCTGCTTCACGTCGTACATGAAGTACAGCCCGAGCGTCTTCTTCGCGCCCGCGTCGAGCGTGGCGAACACGCCCGGGTGCCCCTTCGTCTGGATGCACTCGGCGCGCTGGAAGCCCGCATCCAGAGCGAGCCGCCGCATGTGATCGCAGCCCTGTGCCATGCCGACGTTCTCGGCGGCAATCGAGCCGACGCCGATCCATTCCTGCAAGCGCTTGACCGATTCGTCGTGGCGGCGCTCAATCTCTTTGTAGATGGCCTTGCGATCGCCAGCGCCCGCGCCGCGCGCAGGTCCGGAGATGGCGGCGCCTGCAGCGAGCGCGCTGGCTGCAACAAAATCTCTGCGAGTAAACGCTGTCACGACGGAACCCCCGCGGCGTTTTCGTTATCGAGGCCGCGAGAGCCTAGCTCACGCGGCCAGAAACTGCAGCAGCGTTTCGGTGAATTCGGTCTGTCGTTCGATCTGGAGCAGGTGCGCGGCCTCGAGCATCACGAGCTGCGCGCCCGGGATGGAAGCAGCAATTAATGCATGGTCGGCCGGCGTCGTGCCGGGATCCTGCGTGCCGCCGATCACCAGCGTCTTCGCCGTGATCGTCTTGATCGACTGCCGCTGATCCATATCGCGAATCGCGGCGGCGCAAGCGGCATACCCCTGAGGCTTGGCAGTCAGCAGCATCGCGCGAATCCATTCCGCCTTCTCCGGATGCGCCATGCGATAGGGCGTGGTCAGCCAACGCTGCAGAATGCCGTCGATCAGCGGCGCGATTCCCTGGGTGCGCACTGCCTGGATGCGCGCGTTCCAGGTCTCCTGCGAAGGCATGTAGGGCGAAGTGCTGCACAGGGCAATCTTCAGCACGCGGTCCGGCCACAACGTTGCAATCTGCATCGCCGTCATGCCACCGATCGAAAGACCGCACAGGTGAGCTCGCGCAATGCCGCACGAGTCCAGTACAGCCAACGCATCGCGCGCGAGCTGTTCCATCGTGAGCTCGGTCTTCGAGCCGGTCGTGGATTCGCCATGGCCGCGCACGTCGTAGCGCACGACCTCGTAGCGCTCGCACAGCGCGGGAAACGGGTCGTCCCAGATTTCCAGGCTCGTGCCCAGCGGGTTGAGCAACAGCAGCGCCGGCGCGCCCGGTCGCGGCAAATGCTCGCAGCGCAGTTGTGCGTCTTCCGTCGTGACCAGCTTCATGCCGCATCTCCCTCTACATCCGGTGACCTAACGCCTGGTGGCCGCTCGAAGTGCTCTGCAAGGGCTACATCGAAGGTTTTTCGATGCGCGCCAATAGCATGCACCCATTTCGAGGTCCGCGCACGCAGCGCCGCATCGGCATGAGCGAGCGTCGCGACAGCGCGCGGGAGGGGCTGGCAAAAAAATCAGCGACTGCTACTCTTCGATAGCGATCGCTATCTTTACGCGGGGAGAGCACGACATGAACGAAGCGAAGGCGGTCTTGGGGCTCCTGTGCGGACTGTGCGTTCCGGCCGGCGCCGCGCTGGCGCAGCAAGGAACGCAGACGCCGCAAATCGAGGAGATCATCGTCACGGCGCAAAAGCGCGCGCAGAGCCTGCAGGAAGTGCCGATCGCCGTGAGCGCCTTCTCCGGCGAGGCGTTGCAGGATCATCACGTCAACGACGTCCTGGATCTGAACCAGCTCGCGCCCAGCTTGCAGGTCAAGACCGACGACAACGCCGCCAATCCGAAGATCTTCATCCGCGGCGTCGGCCTCAACGATTTCAATCCGAACACCGCGAGCGCGGTCGGCTTGTACACGGACGGCGTGTACATCGGCTCGCCGCTGGCGCAGATGGCGCAGTTCTTCGACATCGACCGCCTGGAAGTGCTGCGCGGACCGCAAGGCACGCTGTACGGTCGCAACACCACCGGCGGCGCGATCAACGTGATCACGCGCAAGCCGACGCAGCAGACGCAGGGCGACATCAGCGTCGAAGCCGGGCGCTTCGATTCCCTCAACGTCGAGGCTGCACTCGGCGGACCGATCGTCAATGACGTGCTGGCCGGCCGCATCGCCGTGAATGTCATCCAGGACGACGGCTACAGCAAGAATCGTTTGACCGGACACTCGGGCAACGACACCAATCGCTGGGCTGCACGCGGCTCGCTCAGCTTCACACCTTCCTCCACGTTCGATGCGCTGGTCCAGGTGCGTTACGGCAAGACGGACGGCGGCTCGATCTGGGCGTACAACCGTTCGCTGTTCCCGTTCACCGATGCAGCGACCGGGCCGGATGGCTTTTGCGCGCCCGGCTTCTATACCTCGGGTCAGTGCGGCGACATCGGCCAATACTCGAACACGAGCAGCGACCTGTATCGCGGCGACTATCACCTGGAAGGCAAGGACCAGGTCGAGACGACCGGCGCGTCGGCGACATTGACCTGGGACTTCGGCGACCTGCAACTGGTCTCGGTGTCCGGCTACGATCATGCGGACCGCAACGATCACGAAGCGACGGACGCGGGCCCGAACGACGTCATTACGGCGACCTATCGTGCGAAGCAGAGCGTGTTCAGCGAGGAGCTGCGACTTCAGTCCGCTGACGAGCAGTCGCGCGCGCAATGGGTCGCCGGACTGTACTACGCCAACGACGATCTCGACACGAACTCCTATCTCGACGTGCTGCGCGTGTTCCGGCCGCTGTTCGTCACGCCGGACAACCCGAACGGTTTCGCGCCGGAGTTCAGCGTCGGCCAGTTCGGCTATCCGTACACGCAGAAGACCGAGAGCTGGGCAGCGTTCGGGCAGCTCGACTATGACTTCACCGAGCAGCTGACCGGCACGGTCGGTCTGCGCTACTCGGGCGACAGCAAGGACTTCAACTACGCCTCCACCGCGGAGTTTGGCGACATCACGATCTTCACGCTGGACGAGAGCAAGGACTTCAGCTCCGTCTCCGGCAAGCTCGGCTTGCAGTACCGCTTCAGCGACGACGCCAACGTCTACGGCAGCTACAGCCGCGGCTACAAGAGCGGCGGCTTCTTCGGCGGCCAGACCGTCGACCCGGCCGATCTCGCGCCGTACGACGACGAGAAAGTCGATGCGTTCGAGATCGGTGCGAAGCTGCAGTCGCCGGAGCATCGCATGCGCAGCAGCTTCGCCGCGTTCTACTACGACTACCAGGATCTGCAGGTGTACACGCTGATCCTGCGGGGCGCGATTACGGTGCAGAACTTCACCAACGCATCGAACGCGCGCATCTACGGCGCCGAGGCCGAGTTCAGCATCACTCCCATCGACCGGCTCGACCTGTCGATCTCCGGTGCGTGGCTCGATGCGACGTACCAGGACTTCCATTCGGTCGGCCAGGACTACTCGGGCAACGATCTGCCGAACGCTCCGCATTCGAGCCTCACGGCCGCGCTGCGCTACGAAATCCCGCTGTTCGGCGGCGCGCTTGCGCTGCAGACCGACGCGACCTATCGCTCCAAGGTCTTCTACGACACCCGTAACGTGGAGCGGTTGTCCGATCCGAGCCGCACGTTCGTCAATGCCCGTATCGGCTGGACCACGGCCGACCAGCACCTCGAATTCGGCATCTGGGGTCGTAACTTGTTCGACGAGACCAACATCAGCGATATCATTCCGATCGAAGGGCTGGGCTTCGACCTGTTCTCGGTCGGCCCGCCGCGGACAGCGGGCGTCTACGCCCGATACAACTACTGACAAGAACGGGGAGCAGCTTGAAAGCATCCGCCGAATGGATCGGCGAACGTCCCACCGCGCTACAGCTCAGCGTCATCCTCCTGATCGGGGTCTGCGGAGTGATGATTGCCGGGCTGCAGCCGTTGCTGTTGGGAACGCTTGCGCAAGAGGGTCGCATCAGCGCCGCGCAACTCGGTCACGCGGCAACGGCTGAGCTGTTGCTCATGGGCGCAGCGAGCGCCTACGCAGGCGGTCGTTGGCAGGCCGAGCGCTTGCGCGCGATCGGAGTGATCAGCGCACTGGCGCTCGCGGCGCTCAACATGGCAACCGTCTGGGCGAGCGGCGAGACGGTGACGCTGGTGCGCGCACTCGCCGGCGTGCCGAGCGGCATTCTGATCTGGATCACCATTGCGATGATTACCCGCTCGCCGACACCGGAGCGTTGGTCCGGCATCTACCTGACGATTCAGACGCTGGCGCAGTTCGTGCTCGCGGCTGCGCTTGCAGCGTGGGTAATCTCGCGCACGGGTGCGAACGGCGGCTTCGTCGCGCTCGCCGTCCTGTGCGTGATCAGCGCGATCGCTGCGCTGGCCATGCCGAATCGTTTCGCGCCGCTGGTCGCGGACAACTCTTCCAGCAACATGCCGAACACTCGCGGCCTCGTCGCGCTTGCGGCTCCTTTCTTGTGGATGGCTTTCATCGTCGGCGTATGGGTCTACGCGGAGCCGTTGTCGCGGCAATCCGGGCACGCACCGACGGTTGCCGGCGTTGCGGTTTCCGTATCGCTCGCGTGCCAGGTGCTCGGCGGTGCCACTGCGACGCTGCTCGCCGGCCGCTTGCGCTGGTTCCCAACACTTCTGTTCTGCGCGCTGCTCAACGTCGGCTGCTTGCTGGCGTTCGCGGTGTTGCCGAGCGAGTCGCTCTATCTGCTGACGTCGGGCGTGTTCGGCTTCCTCTGGCTGTTCTCACTGCCGTTCATGGTGCCGATGGTGATCGCGGCAGATCCGACGCGTCGCGCAGCGGTTCTGGTCGGCGGCGCCGAGCTCGCAGGCGGCAGTCTCGGGCCGTTGCTCGCGTCGTTCGTCGTCAGCGATTCCGATGTACGCGGCGCGCTGGGCTTCGGCGCAGTCGCGCTGGCATTGACCGTGACTATTGCATTCGGGCTGCATCGGCGCGAGCGCGCCGTACCGGCCACTATTGTGGAAACCTGACGACGCATCATGAGACGAGTTGCCAAATCCAAAAAACGCAAGTTGCGCGCGGCTCCCAAGCAGGAGCGCGCGATGCAGACGCGCGAGCGTTTGCTCGACGTTGCCGGCGAGCTGCTCGGCAAGGTCGGCATCGAGCGCATCTCGACCAACATGATCTGCGCGCGCGCCGGGCTGACGCCGCCCGCGCTGTATCGCTACTTCAAGGACAAGTACGCGGTGCTCGAAGCGCTCGGGCTGCGCTTGATGGATCGACAGAACGTCGTGCTGTCCGCCTGGCTCGACGAGCACGTGCCGAACGGCTTGGACGCTCTGGCCGATCACACCGCTGACTTGTTGCGTGATACGGCAGCAATTACGGCGGCTGAGCCCGGTGCGATCTGGACCCTGCGTGCACTGCGAGCCGTACCGCAGCTCGCGCATGTTCGTATCGAGTCGCATCGGCTGGTGACCGATCGCATGGTCAAAGCGTATGCGCCGCTGGTGCCCAAGATGTCGAAGAAGGAGCTCTGGCGTCGCGTGCGCGTCTCGATCGAATTCGGGTTCGCAGTCGACGAGATGCTCAACGAGGAAGACCGCATCAAGCGCGACGACATCATCAAGGAAGCGGCCCGCATGCTGCGCTGGACGCTGCGCGACTCCAAATGAATGCCACAACAGCGGAATGGAAGAACTGGTCTGGCAGCGTCCAGGCGCAACCGTCGCGGCTGGCGAGTCCCCGGACCGAGGACGAGCTGGCAACGATCGTGCGTGGTGCTGCCAAGGTGCGCGTCGTCGGAGCGGGGCACTCCTTCATGCCTCTGTGCGCGACGACAGGTGTGCTGCTGAGCCTCGCGGAGCTGGATTCGCCGATAGAAATTGCGCCCGACCGTGCAAGTGCGTGGGTACCTGCCGGCTGGAGCCTGAAGCGCCTGACTGCGGCGCTGTGGGAGCTCGGCTACTCGTTGCCGAACCAGGGTGACATCAATCCGCAGTCGCTCGCCGGAGCGACCTCGACCGGCACGCACGGAACCGGCATCGAGCTGGGCAGCCTGTCCACGTTCGCACGAGCAGTTCGTCTGATGCTGGCCGACGGTTCGATCGTCGAGTGCAGCAAGGAACACCGGCCCGAGCTGTTCGAGGCGCAGCGGCTCTCATTGGGGCTGCTCGGCATCGCGACGCGGATTCGCGTCAGCATCATGCCGGCCTATCACCTCGAGGAGCGCATCGAGCGCGTGCCGCTCGCCGCCGCGATCGAGCAGTTCGAGACCGTGGCGCGGGCGCATCGGCACGCGGAGTTCTTCGTCTTTCCGTACGCCGACGAAGTCATCATGAAAACGCTGCAGCCGGTCGCCGACGCCGGCGCATTCAAGGAGCCCTCGTCGAGCGACGAGACGATCTTCAGATTCTGTTGCGACGTGACGGCCGCCGCGCCTGCTGTTGCCCGCGTGCTGCAGCGACAGCTGATGAGGCTGATCCGTTCTTCGCGACGCACCGGCCCCGCGTATCGAATCTTCCCGTCCGAACGCACGGTCTCGTTCGAGGAGATGGAGTACGAAATGCCGCGTGCGGCGGGCCTGAGCACCTTGCAGGAAGTCATCGCGTGGGTGCGCAAGCGCAAGCTCCCGGTGGCGTTCCCGTTCGAGTTCCGCTGGGTCGCGGCGGACGACATCTGGCTGAGTCCGTTCAACAACGGACCCGGCGCATCGATCTCGATGCACCAGTACAGCAAGATGGAGTGGCACAATCTGCTGGCGGCCGCCGAGCCGATCTTCCGCGCCCACGGCGGACGTCCGCACTGGGCCAAGCGCCACACGCTGACGACGAAGGACGTCTTCGCCCTCTACCCGATGGCGGAGCGCTTCTGCAAGACACGCGCGCAGGTCGATCCCGCTGCCAAGTTCGCCAACGCGCACCTCGCCGAGCTGTTCGGGATCGGAGCTTGAATGACGGGTGATGTCATGCTCGACGACGTTCGTTTGCACGCCCACCTCATCGGCAAGCCGGAGTCGCGGCGCGCGCTGAACACGCCGGTGCTCGTGCTGGACCGTGATGCGCTCGGCCGCAACGTGCAGAAAATGGCTGCGTTCGCCAAGCGCTCGGGGGTGGCTCTGCGGCCGCATGCCAAGAGCCACAAGAGTCTCACGATCGCGCGCATGCAGCTGGACGCGGGTGCCGTCGGCCTGTGTTGCGCCAAACTCGGCGAAGCCGAAGTAATGCAGTCGGGCGGCATCGGTTCAATCCTGATCACTTCGCCGGTCGTGTCCGCTCCGGCGATCGAACGGCTGATCGCGCTCAACGAGCGTGTCACGGACCTCATGGTGTGCGTCGACAATCCTGCGAATGCAGTTGCGCTGGGAGCTGCGGTTCGCGAGCGCCCGCTCAAGGTCATCATCGACGTCGATCCGGGAATTCGCCGCACCGGGGTCGGGTCGGTCGAAGCGGCTGTCACATTGCTGCAAGCGATTCAGTCGAGCGCCAAGCTGATCTTCAAAGGCGTGCAGATGTACTGCGGTATGCAGCAGCACATCAAGGATTACAAGGAGCGCTACGCGGCGATCGAAGAGCGCACCGCGTATCTGCGCACCATCGTCGCAGCGCTGGACGAGTATGGCGGCGCTTCGGTAATCATCACCGGGTCGGGCACCGGCACGCATCACATCGACGCGCAGCTCGGCTTGCTGACCGAGTGGCAGGTCGGCTCGTACGTGTTCATGGATCGCCAGTACGCGGAGTGCGATCTCGCCGGCGACAAGGAGCAGGCGTTCGAGTATTCGCTGTTCA
>DATENH010000090.1:0-15004 GCA_035275145.1 Steroidobacteraceae bacterium
GCCGGTCCGGGAAGGTGACGCGGCGGACTCCAAGCCACGAGCCAGGAGACCTGCTTGCCGCCGTCGTCCATCGATCAGCCGGGGTGTGCTGAGCGAGCGGGAGTTCCCGAGCGGCGACCGGTCCTTCAGGCTCGTCGCCCAAAAACTGCGAGACCTGCGGGTGAAAAGGGTGGCAGTTTTTCCGGAGCTTTCGCGTCATGTGCTCGTCTTCCTCCGCATCTTCGTCTTCATTGGCTTTCGTCGTCTCATGCTTCCTCGCGCCCGCGTGCGCATTCGCGGCCGAGTCGTCCGGCCCCGATGAGCTCGAGCGCGTCATGGTCACTGCGAACCGCATCGAGCAACCGTTGTCCCGCATCGGCAACTCGGTCACGTTGATCGAACCCGAAGAAGTTCGCGCCAGTCAGAAGCAGACTGTTTCCGATCTGCTCGCAACCACGCCCGGCGTCACGGTAACGCGCAACGGCGGTCTCGGCGGCTCCACGCAACTGCGCATTCGCGGCGCGGAGTCGGACCAGACCGTGGTGCTGATCGATGGCGTGAAGCTCAACGATCCGTCTTCGGCCGGCGGCGGCTTCAATTTCGCCAATCTGCTCACCGGCGACTACATGCGCATCGAAGTGCTGCGGGGACCGCAGTCGACGTTGTGGGGCAGTCAGGCGATCGGCGGTGTCGTGAACGTCGTCAGCACGATTCCCGAAGGGCCGCTGCTCGCTTCCTATTCCGCCGAAGGCGGTCAGCGCGGCTCGGCGACGGTGCAAGCGCGCGCCGAAGCAGCCAGCGAGCGTTTCGCATGGCGTGTCGGCGGCAAGTACCTGACGACCGATGGCATCTCCGCACTCGACGACAGTCTCGGCGGCCACGAGGCCGACGGCTACCGCAACGTCGGCGCCAACGTCCGCGGGATCTTCAAGATCAACGACGCGATATCCGCCGAGCTGCGCTCGACCTACAGCCACGGCCGCGTCGAGTTCGATGGCTTTCCGGCGCCGACGTTCCAGCTCACCGACACGCGCGAGTACGGCACGACCGACGAGCTCGTAGCGTATGCCGGCATCAACGCGACCACGTTCGGCGGCAAGCTGCAGAACCGCGTCGGCTTCGCGTACACGGACACCGACCGCGAGAACACCGACCCCGATTCGTCGGTGCCAACGACCTTCGACGCATCCGGGCGCAACCAGCGCTGGGAATACCAGGGCACGCTGGCCCTGAGCGACGCGCTCGGCGGCGTGTTCGGCGTGGAGTCCGAGCGCTCGGAGCTCAACACGCGTTCGCCGACTGAGTTCGAGCCGAATCCGCCCACCCTGGCGCACGACGCGCGCCTCGACAGCGTCTATGCGCAGTTGTCGTTCTCGCCGATCGATGTCCTGACGCTCACCGGCGGCTTGCGCTACGACGATCACGACACGTTCGGCAGCGAGAGTACGGGCGGCGCAGCGATCGCGTGGTCCGCAACGCCCACGACGCGTGTGCGCGCAAGCTACGGCCAGGGCTTCAAGGCTCCGACGCTGTTCCAGCTCTTCAGCGAGTTCGGCAACGAGGCGCTCGCGCCGGAGCGCGCGAATGCTTGGGACGCAGGCATCGAGCAGCATCTGTTGAACGATGCGCTGCTGCTCACGGCGACGTACTTCAGCCGCGACACGGACGACATGATCGACTTCGTCTCGTGCTTTCCGTCGACCGACCCGCGCTGCACGACGCGGCCTTTCGGCTTCTACGACAACGTGGCGAAGACCGAGGCGGAAGGCATCGAGCTCGGACTAGTCGCGCACCTCGGCGAGCGCTTGCGCGTCGACGCGAACTACACGGACATGGACACGACCAATCGCTCGCCCGGCCGGAACTTCGGGCGCGAGCTGCCGCGTCGACCTGGCCAGACCTTCAATGGCGAGATCACGTACGCTTGGCCCATCGGCCTGACGACGACTGTCGCGGTGCTCGACGTCAGTCGCAGCTTCGACAACGCGTCGAACACTGTCGTGCTGGACGGCTACACGGTCGTCGATCTGCGTGCGTCGTACGCCCTGCGCGACGACCTCGAGTTGTACGGCCGGCTCGAGAACGCATTCGACGAGGAATACCAGGAGATCGCGCGCTACGGCACGCCGGGGCGCGGCGTGTTCCTCGGGGTCCGTCAGACGTTCTGACGTGCACAGCGAAACGCAAATCGCGGCGGGCCGCTTCGCTCATCACGGCGGGCGGCTCGGTGCAGCGCGCTCCTTGTTTCCCGACGTGCCGCAGCCGTGGGTCGATCTCTCGACGGGGATCAATCCGCGCCCGTATCCCGCTCCGCGCGCTGCGCAGCGAGCGCGCAACCGTTTGCCCGAACCGACGGAGCTGGCGCGTCTCGAAGCCGTCGCGGCGCAAGCGTTCGGTGTGACGGATCCGGCGCGTGTCGTTGCAACGCCGGGCACGGAATGCGCGCTGCGGCTCTTGCCGCAGATCTTGAATCTCAAAGCGTCCGTCATCGTTGGTCCGACGTACGGATCGCACGCCGACGCCTGGACTCGCGCGGGCGCGCTGACGCAGACGATCGGACTCGACGAAGTCCACACTCATGCCGAGCGCGCGGCGTGCATCACGATCGTCAATCCCAACAATCCCGACGGTCGCATCATCGAGCCGACGCGGCTGCTGGAGCTGCACGATTCGCTCACCCGACACGGCGGCACGCTCATCGTCGATGAAGCATTCGCCGAGGTCGCGCCCGAAGCGAGCGTCGCAGCAGCGGCCGGCACTGCGGCGGTGCCGAAGCTCATCGTGTTGCGCTCGTTCGGCAAGTTCTTCGGCCTGGCCGGCTTGCGACTCGGCTTCATCGTCGCCGCGTCGCCGCTCGCTGCGACAATCCGCGGACTGGTCGGCGAGTGGCCGGTCTCCAGCGATGCGCTCGCTGCCGGACTCGCCGCGTACGCAGACGTACGCTGGATGGATCGCGAGCGCGCAGTCCTGCAGAAATCGGCGCGACGACTCGATGCTCTGCTGACGCTCACCGGCTTCGAGCTCGCAGGCGGCACGTCGCTGTTTCGCCTCGCGCGCGCACCCGATGCGCGCGAGCGCTTCACACGCTTGCTCGCCGCCGGCATCCTCGTCCGGCCGTTCGATTTTGCTCCGGACATGCTGCGCTTCGGCCTGCCGCGCGGCCGCGAGCAATGGCGCAGACTCGCCGCTGCGCTGGGACGGCGGCCGTGACCGAATCGGAGCGCGATCTGCGCCACGCGCAGGAGATGAAGAGCCTTCAGGAGGAGCGCCGCGCCGAGCGTGCCACGAAGAAGCTGCGCGGCGGCCTGCTCATCGTCCTGACCGGCTCAGGCAAGGGCAAGTCTTCGAGCGCGTTCGGCATGGTCGCGCGCGCCCTCGGCTGGGACATGCGCGTCGGCATCGTGCAATTCATCAAGGGCAAGTGGCAGACGGGCGAGAAACATTTCTTCCGCCGCTTTCCTGAGCAGGTGACGTTCGAGGTGATGGGCGAAGGCTTTACCTGGGACGTGCAGGACCGGCAGCGCGACATCGCCGCGGCGACCCAGGCGTGGCAACGAAGCTGCGCGATGATTCTCGACCCGCAGTTCGACTTCGTGCTGCTCGATGAGTTGAACATCGCGTTGCGTAACGACTATCTCGACGTTGCGGAAGTCATCGCCTTTCTGGAGCAGCGCCCGCGCGACAAGCACATTTGCATCACCGGCCGCGACGCGCCGCCGCGCTTGCTGGAGATCGCAGATCTCGTTACCGAAGTGAGCTCGCCGAAGCATCCGTATCAGGCGGGCTACAAGGCGCAGCGCGGAGTGGAGTTCTGATGCAGCGGCATCTGCTGTGCCTGCTCGTCGCGCTGCTCGTCACGGCGAGTCCGCCCGCGCGCGGGGATGCACCGGCGCGCATCGTGTCGCTCAATCAATGTCTCGATGCGATTCTCGTGGAGCTGGTGCCGACCGAGCGCATCGCGGCGATCAGTCACTACTCTCGCGATCCCGTGCGATCGCCCATCGCGGCGCTGGCGCAGCGTCTGCCGATCACGTACGAATCGGCGGAAGAGATCGTCGCCTTGCGGCCTGACCTGGTGCTCGCAAGCCGCCACTCTGCGATTCCGACGCGCAATGCCTTGCAGCGCGTGGGCATTCACTACGAGTTGTTCGACGTCGCGTTCTCCGTGCAGGACAGCCTCACGCAGATCCGCCGCATCGCCGCGTTGGTCGACAACGTTGCGGCCGGAGAAACTCTGATCGCGAGGATCGAGCGGGCGATCGAGGTCGCGCGCTTGCCGCAAGGCGCGCCGCGACTTACCGCCGCTGTTTACGCAACCGGCGGCAACACCGCGGGCGCGAACACCGTCACGAACGATCTGATGCAAGTCGTGGGACTCGAGAATCTGGCGGCGCGTTACGGCATCAAGACCCATCAGCCGCTGCAGCTCGAGCTGCTGCTCGCGGCGCAGCCGGATCTCTTGCTGGTGGGTGAGCTGCCGGCTGCGGCGGGGACGCAGGACGCGCGGAGCGTGCAGCACCGCGCCTTGCGCAAGCTACCCTCGAAGCGCTGGGATTTTCCGGTGCGCTTCATGTACTGCTCGGGGCCCACCATCGTCGACGAAGTCGCCGCACTCGCCCGCGCACGCGACGCCGTCTACGCAACTTCCCGCGCGCAGGCCTCGCGATGACGACGCGACGCTGGATCGTGCCCTCGCTGCTCGCGCTCGTGATGCTGCTTGCGATCGCCTCGATCGTGGTCGGGCGCATCGTGCTCGGCTGGAACGTCTGGCTCGACCAGGACGCGATCGGCCGCACCATCCTGCTGGAATTGCGATTGCCGCGCGCACTGCTCGGCATCGCGATCGGCGCCGCGCTCGGCATGGCGGGTGCAGCGCTGCAAGGCTACCTGCGCAATCCGCTCGCCGATCCCGGCACGCTCGGCGTTTCTTCGATGGCAGCGTTCGGCGCAGTGCTGAGCATCTTCTTCGGCATCGCCGATTGGCATCCGTGGATCCTGCCGCTGAGCGGCGTCGGTGGCGCGATCGCCGGCATGGCGGCGCTGTTCCTGCTCGCCGGCTTGTCAGCGAGCGCGCTTACGCTGGTGCTCTCGGGCGTCATTCTCAGCGCGATCGCCGTCGCGGGCATCGCGCTCGTGCTGTCGTTGTCGCCGAGCCCGTGGGCAGCGGGTGAGATCGTGCGCTGGCTGCTCGGCGCGCTCGCCGATCGCAGCCTCGACGATCTCATCATCTCGGCGCCGCTCATCGCCATCGGCGCGGCGCTGATCCTCGGTTCGCGGCAGGCCCTCGATGCGCTGACGCTCGGCGAAATCGGCGCCCGCTCGCTCGGCATCGATCTCGGCCGCGCGCAGTGGCAACTCGCCGGCGGAGTCGGCCTGGTGGTCGGCGCGAGCGTCGCGGTGTCGGGGATCATCGGCTTCGTCGGACTGGTCGTGCCGCACTTGTTGCGTCCGCTGGTCGGCGCGAAACCCTCGACGTTGCTCGTGCCGAGCGCAGTCGGCGGTGCGGCGCTCGTGCTCGCCGGCGATGTCGTGGTGCGGCTGCTGCCCGGCGGCTCGGAGGTGCAGCTCGGCGTCGTGATGTCGCTGATCGGCGCACCGTTCTTCTTCGCGTTGCTGTATTCGATGCGCAGGCGGGTCACATGAAAATCGATTCACGACTGCGCGTTGCGGAGCTGACGGTCGAGCGCGGCGGCCGCCGCATTCTCGACTCCGTGGCAGTGCAATTCGAATCCGGCAGCGTGACGGCCGTGCTCGGCCCGAACGGCGCCGGCAAATCCACACTCCTCGGCTGCGTGGCCGGCCTGCTCCACGCAGCGCACGGAGCGGTCGAGCTCGACGGTACTCCGCTGCCTTCCTTGCCGGCCGACGAACGCGCCCGACGCATTGCCTTCCTGCCGCAGATTCCGGAGATCTCGTGGCCCGTCGATGTCGCAACGCTCGTCGCGCTCGGGCGGATTCCGTTTCGGCATCGAGCCAGCGACGCGGAAAACGAAGCAGCCGTGCGCCGTGCCATGCAGGCGACGCGCACGGCCCAGTGGTCGGAACGAACAGTGACGACATTGTCGGGCGGCGAACGCGCGCGCGTGCTGCTGGCCCGCGTGCTGGCAGGCGAATCCGAGTGGATTCTCGCGGACGAGCCGTTCGCGGGACTCGACCCGGCGCATCAGTTCGAAGCAGCAGATCTGCTGCAATCGCTCGCGGCGCAGGGTCATGGCGTCGTGCTGACAATCCACGACCTCGCACTCGCCGCACGCATCGCAGATCGCGTCGTGATTCTCCATCGCGGTCGCATCGTTGCGGACGGCACGCCCGAAGCGGCCCTGACGCCGCCGACGCTGCGCGAGGTGTACGGGATCGACGCGCAATGGTTGTCGGTGCGAGAGCGCGCCGCGCCGCTGATTGCGATCCACGGCCGACATGCCGGGTGAGATCTGGCTGCCGGCCGCGGCACTCGCGGTCGAGGCGTGCCTGGGCTATCCGCAAGCTCTATACGCGCGGATCGCGCATCCGGTCGTGTGGATCGGGAAGCTTATCGAGACATTGGAACGTCGCTGGAACGATCCCGCTCGCAGCGACGCCAAGCGCAAGGCACTTGGCATCGTCACGATGACGATCGTCGCGGGCAGTGCTGGCGCGGTTGGCTATGCGATCCAGGTCGGCGCACAGCGACTGCCATTTGGAATGATCATCGTGATACTCATCGCGACGATGGGACTAGCGCAGCGAAGTCTGTACTCGCACGTTCGAGATGTGCTTCGACCTCTCGCACGCGACGATGTCCCCGCCGCGCGCGAAGCAGTATCGAAGATAGTGGGCCGCGACACGGCGCAGCTCACGTCCTCCGGCGTTTCGGCTGCTGCCATCGAGAGTCTTGCCGAGAGCTTCAACGACGGCATCGTCGCCCCCGCGTTCTGGCTCGCGGTCGGCGGCTTGCCCGGATTGTTCGCGTACAAAGCGCTGAACACCGCTGACAGTCTCATCGGCCACCGCGAGCCGCGCTGGCGCGCATTCGGCTGGGCGGCAGCGCGTGCGGACGATGTGGCGAATCTCATTCCCGCGCGGCTCGCTGGACTCCTGATCGTCATCGCGGGCGGCAGCGGACTGCGCGTGATGTGGCGCAATGCGCCTCATCACGCGTCGCCAAACGCCGGCTGGCCGGAAGCCGCAATGGCGGGCGCATTGCAGATCGAGCTCGGCGGTCCCGCGACGTACGAAGGCGTGATGCACGAGCGCCCGTCGTTCGGAACCGGTCGCCGTCCCGATGTTGGTGATCTGCGCCGCGCGTTGCAGATCTATCTCGAAGGCTGCGCGCTGCTCTGGGCGCTCGCACTGGCACTGGCTGCCGGAGGGATGCTGTGGCCGCGCTGATGATTCAGGGCTGCGGCTCGGACGTCGGCAAGTCGCTGCTGGTCGCGGGTCTGTGCCGGCTGCTGACGAATCGCGGCAAGGTCGTGCGTCCGTTCAAGCCGCAGAACATGTCGAACAATGCGGCAGTCACAGCGAGCGGCGGCGAGATCGGACGCTCGACAGCTCTGCAAGCGCTCGCGTGCCGGACGCCGCCGACCGTCGATATGAATCCAGTGCTGCTCAAACCGCAGTCGGACAGCACTGCTCAGCTGATCGTGCGCGGCCGGCGCATCGCGACGCGGAGCGCAGACGCTTTTTCGCGCGACCGCAGCGATCTGCTGCAGATCGCGCTCGACAGCTTTCGCGGGCTGCAACGAGAAGCCGAGTTCGTGATCGTCGAAGGCGCCGGCAGTCCGGCGGAAACGAACCTGCGCGCGCATGACATTGCCAACATGGGATTCGCGCATGCGGCGAACGTGCCGGTCGCACTGGTCGGTGACATCGATCGCGGGCATGTGATTGCGTCGCTGGTGGGCGCGCACGCGGTGCTCGACGCGCGCGATCGCGAGCGCGTGCGCGGCTTCATCATCAACAAGTTTCGGGGCGACGTGGGGCTGTTCCGCGCCGGGCTCGACACGATCGAAACGCGCACCGGCTGGCAGTCGTTCGGAGTTGTGCCGTGGTTGCATTCTGCGGGAGCCCTGCCGGCGGAGGATGCGATGCAGTTGGAGCAGGGGGGTCCTGATCGGCCCGGAGCTCGCGTGCGCATCGCGATTCCGCATCTGCCGCACATCGCCAATTTCGACGACTTCGATCCGCTGCGGTTCGAGCCCGAGGTGCAGCTCGAATTCGTCGCGCCGGGACGGCCGCTGCCGCTCGATGCGGATCTGATCATCCTGCCCGGCAGCAAGGCGACGATTGCCGATCTCGAGTTCCTCCGCGCGCAAGGCTGGCACATCGATCTGCAAGCGCACGTGCGCCGCGGCGGGCGCGTGCTCGGCATCTGCGCGGGTTATCAGATGCTCGGCAGGAGTGTCGAAGATCCGCAGCGGATCGAGGGGCCGCAGACGTCGTGCGCCGGTCTCGATCTGCTCGGTGTGCATTCGACCATGACCGAGGCCAAGACCTTACGGCCGGTCTGCGGCATCGATCTCACCACCGGCGCGAGAATCGCGGGCTATGAGATGCATCTCGGCGCGACCGGCGGCGGCGGCGCGTCCCGACCGATGATCCGCTTCGACGATGGCGCATTCGATGGCGCCGTGTCGGCAGACGGGCGAATCCTGGGTTGCCATGTGCACGGGCTGTTCGCGGATCCCGCGTTCCGCACCGCCTATCTCGCCACGCTCGGCGCACGCAGCAGCGGCGAGGACCATGCGCAACGCGTCGACCGCGCGCTCGACGAAATCGGCGCCGCGCTGGAATCCGCACTCGCAATCGATCGTCTGCTAACGTAGCCGCTGACGAGGTCGAGGAGAACGTCCATGGGCCACCGCCTGAGCAAGATCTACACCCGCACCGGCGACGACGGCACGACCGGGCTGGGCGACGGCTCGCGTGTGCCGAAGACGCACGGGCGCATCGAGGCGTACGGCACGGTCGATGAGGCAAACAGCGCGATCGGCGTGATCCTCGCGGTGCCGAACCTGCCGCCCGCGGTCACCGAAGCACTGACGCAGATCCAGCACGAGCTGTTCGATCTCGGCGGCGAGCTGGCCGTGCCCGGCTACCGCGCGATTCAGGACAGCCACATCGATCAGCTCGAGCAGGTTCTGGATCGCTTCAACGAGCCGCTGCCACCGTTGAAGGAGTTCATCCTGCCCGGCGGCGGACCGGCCGCCGCGGCATGTCACGTCGCGCGAGCGATCACGCGTCGCGCGGAACGTAACGCGTGGGCGCTGGCGCAGAGTGACGCGGTCGCCCCGGAAGTGACGCGGTATTTGAATCGCTTGTCGGATCTGCTGTTCGTCATCGCGCGCGTATTGGCAAGGCACGAGAACGGCCAGGAAGTTCTCTGGAAGCGAAAGTGATCAGTAACTCTCGCTCATCAACGACCCATCCCGCGGGTCGATCCGGATCGTGATCTCCTGATCGAGCTCCGGCGCCACGATCAGCGAAGCTTCCAGGCGATTCACCAGCACCGGCTTCACGGTCGAGCCGTTCACCGAGTGCGAGACCATGAAGCTGTGATACTCGCCGGCGTGCGTCGCCGCGAACTGCACCAGGATATTCACGACGCGCGGCTCGCTCTCCTCGTTGATCCGCTCGTCGCAGATCACATAGAACGCCTGATCGGGCGGCACCGACGCGAACGCCCCAGCGCCGAGCAGCTCACTCAAGAATCGCCGCACCTGCATGGCCACGCGCTCCCACACCGTCGGGTCGCCTGGCCGCAGCACGCACCAGCGCGTGCCGCGCTCGATCGAGTTGATCACGAACAACGCGAAGCGGCGCTGCGAGAGATACGACCAGTCCGACGACGCACTTGCGCCGCACGCCAACGTCCGCAGCGGCGGCCTTTCCCGATCCGCGCTGCGCACCGCGTGAAGCACGTTGACGCCGTGAGCTGCGAGCGACCAGCGATCGGCCGGCGCAACTTCGCGAGCGAGTCGTGCACCCGCGCGCAACAGCGGTTCTGGATCCTGCCCCGCTACCGCCGCCGACACAGCCTCGCCGGTTCGCGACAGCAACCCGGCCACCGCACCGCCGTTGCCGAATATCTCGGCGCGGCCGCGCAAACGATCGGTGGCTGCGATGCGCGGGAAGAACATCAGCGCGTGGTCGCTGTGGAAATTCAGCCGCTTCAGTCCGCGCACCGCTTCGGCTGCACTGTCCCATGCAGTCGGCGGATCGACGATCAGCATCGCACGGCGGTGGCGACAGAATTTCGCGGCAACCAGCACGGTGCTGACGCCGACGTCCGTCGTGCGCGTCAGCGGCGGTATATATAAGAAGGCCAGCTCGTCGACATCTTCGAGCGCGAACAGGCCGGAGTGACGCGTCGCGGAGCCGATGACGTCGTAGTCGCTGATCGGCTTGCCGTCGTCGCCGTCCGGATTGGAGCTCACATAGCCGACCGGCAGGTTCGTGCCGGGCATCAGCGTGCGATCGGGACGCACCGACGGCACCTCGCCCCGCACCCGCACGAGAATGGATTCGAGCAACGCGCCGGCGATGAAGCGCGGCGACGACGGATCGATCGACAGCCCGCGGAAGATCTCCTGCGACTCGATCCGCTCCGAGCCGGGCGAGCGCACGCGCTGCACGACCAGGTTGAAGCGCTGCTCGTCGTCGGCGTCGAGGTGATCGTAGTCGATCGAGGCGCGCAGAAACTCGCGGGTGCCCGGCGCGCGGGCTTCGAGCTGCAACGTCTGTCGCCCACAGCGCAACGAGAGCGTGACCGGCGCCGCGCCGTTCGCAACGCGAACGATCACAGCCTGGCGTCCGCCCTGCTCGAAGAAGTGCTCGATTGCGTACGAGAGCGGGCTCGGCTGCCACAGGCCGCCGAACTCCTGCTGAAAATCCGCGAAGCTCTGGATGAGGATCGGGCGGTCGATGGGACCGCGCAGTGTGCGCCCGACGAATGCGGTCAGATGCGCGCTCGCACGTGCGATCGGTTGCTCCGCGCCCGGCGTTTCGGTGATCTGGATACCTTCGAGCAAGCGCTCGGGCACCGTGCCTCCCCTCTTCTTGTTGGCGCGTAACTTAGCACAAGCACAGAGGGCGAGAGCGTATGTCGGTGCGGCTTACAGGTTCCTCGCGGCGAACGTATCGCACGATTCGACGCTGCCGCTCTCGAAGCCGCGCTTGAACCAGCGCACGCGTTGCTCCGAGCTGCCGTGCGTGAACGATTCCGGCGAGACGTAGCCCTGCGATTGCTTCTGCAGGCGGTCGTCGCCGATCGCAGCGGCGGCGTTCAGACCTTCTTCGACGTCGCCGGTTTCGAGGATCTGTCGCGAGCGGTCGGCATTGTGCGCCCAGATGCCGGCAAAGCAGTCTGCTTGCAGTTCCTGGCGAACCGAAAGCGCGTTGGCTTCGGCTTCGCTCGCGCGCTGACGTGCGGCCATGTTGCGCTCGGAGATGCCGAGCAGCGTCTGCACGTGATGCCCGACTTCATGCGCGACGACGTACGCCTGCGCGAAATCGCCGGGCGCGCCGAAGCGGTTCTGCAGGTCCTGGTAGAAGGACAGGTCGATGTACAACTTGTGATCGCCGGGACAGTAGAACGGCCCGACCGCCGCCTGCGCGAAGCCGCACGCGGACTCGACGGCGCCCGAGAACAGAACGAGCGCAGGCTGCTCGTAGGTTCGGCCCGCCGCGGAGAAGATGGCACCCCACGCGTCCTCGGTATCCGCGAGCACGAACGAGACGAACTTGCGCAGCTGCGCTTCTTCGGCCGACTCGTTGTAAGGCACCTGCTCCGCCTGCTGACCCGAAGGCTGCGTGTTTTGCAGCACGACCGACGGGTCGACGCCGAAATAGGCTGCCACGAGCGCGAGCACGATCGTGCCCAGCCCGATGCCGCCGGCACGCCCGAAGCGCATGCCGCGACGATCTTCGATGTTCTGGCTTTCGCGCCGCCCTTCCCAACGCATGCTGAACTCCCGTGACTGACCCCCGCCGAGTGCGTCGACAGGGTATACGGGGTTTATACGGGCTGCGATGCGGGTGAGTTCCTCGATGCCTGGCCGACGACCGCCGAGTACAGTCCGGCCAGCCGGTCGGCCATCGCGCTTGCCGACCAGGTGCCTGCATAGGCACGCGCCTCGGCCGACATGGCTTTACGCCGCGGCGCATCTGCGAGCAGTCGCAGGACGATGTTCGCGAACTCCTCCTCGTTGTCGGGGGCGACCTGCGCGCCGCGCTGCGGATTGACGATGTCTGCCGTGCCCATGTGCGCCGTCGACACCACGGGAACGCCGAGCGCCAGGGATTCGAGCAGCACCAGCCCCTGCGTTTCGGTCTTGGAGGAGAAGACGAACAGATCGCCCGCCCGGTAGCAGTCGAGCAGCTCGCGCTCGCGTGCGAGATAGCCGACGAAGCGCACGTGGTTCTCGAGTCCGAGCGAGCGGACGTACGCCTTGCACGATGCCAGCGCCGGTCCTTCGCCGGCGACCACGAACACGGCGCCGGGCTTGCCGCGCACGACGATCGCGAACATGCGAAACAGGAAGTCGATGTTCTTCTCGTGCGCAATGCGGCCGACGTGGACCAGCACCGGCTGCCCCGGCGCAATGCCGAGCTGCGCGCGGAAACGCTGCCCGTCGCCGCCGGCGAAGCGCTCCATCTCCATGCCGGTCGGAACGATGTGCATCGGGCACTTCACGCCGTAGTCGAGCAGCGCCTGCTCCATCGCACGCGAAGGCACGACGAGCGCGTCGAGGACGTTGCACTGAGAGACAGTGAAGCGACGCGCGATGAATCGCATGAGCGCGCGCGGCATCAGCGGCACGTAGTGGTGCAAGTACTCTTCGAAGTACGTGTGATAGCTCTCGATGACCGGAATGCGCAGGGCGCGCGCGAGTGCGGCGCCTTGATAGTGCGCGATGAAAGGCGTCTGGATGTGCACCAGGTCGGGCTCCAGCTTAGCGAGCTGCGGCCGGAGGGCGCGGATCGCGCCGAGCTTCATCGCACGATCCTCCGGATCCCGCGGCACGCCGCGCGAAGACACTCGCAGGATGTTCGGCTCGCTGTCCACAGCGGCACCGGGATACGCCGGCGCGATCAGGATCGTTTCATGGCCGGCGGCGTACAGGCCGCGGCGGAAGGTCTGGATGGAAGTGGAAACGCCGTTGATCCGCGGAAAATAGACGTCCGAGATCATCAGGATGCGCATGCAAGCTCCGGCGGTCAGCGAGACCGCCGCAGGGTATGGCGTCGAGATGACAGTTGGATGTCAGCGCGAACCGGTCGCGCCGGCGTCGCTCGCCATGGCAGGTTTCGGTGCGGTCTTCTTCGTGCTCTTCGGCGCTGCCTTCTTCGGCAACGGCGTGCCGGCGCGGGCGGCCTCGAATTCCTCGGCGGTGTAGTACATCTCTTCGCTGCCGTTCCAGTTCGCACCCGCGGGGACGCGGTTCTCGACGTGACGGGCGTTAGCGACGTAACCCTCGACCGTCACCTTCGGCTTCGACGACACGGGCACCGCGATGCCGCGTGGCGTGGCGACCAGGCCGTTCACGGTCTCGAGATCGATCGCAGCGCCGTGGTACTTCACCTTCTGCCACATCTCGTCGGAGATCGCGGCGTTGAGCAGCGTGTCCGCGGCTTTCGGATGCTCGCGCTGATCGTCTTCCATCACCGGGAACGCCTGCACGTACAGCGCGCCGTTGTGCCAGCCGAACACGAATGGCTGATTGACCACCGTCACTTTCGTGCCGACCGGAATCTTGTCGTACAGCTCCGCGATGTCCTCGGGATAGAACCGCATGCAGCCGTGGCTCGAGCGCAGGCCGACGCCGTACGGCTTGTTCGTGCCGTGAATCAGATAGCTCGGCCAGCCGAGCGTCATCATGTACGCGCCCAGCGGATTATCCGGCCCCGGCGGCACCTTCGACGGCAGCGGATCGCCCGCTTCCTTGTGCTCTTTGCGCACCGACGACGGCGGGAACCAGGTTGGATTCGTGCGCTTGCCCGTGACCTTGGTCGTGCCTTCCGGCGTCTGCCAGCCAACCTTGCCGATGCCGATCGGATGCGTGATGACCGTCTGCGGCTCGCCTTCCTTCGGCTTCGGGAAGTAGAACACGCGCAGCTGCGCGAGATTGATCACGAGACCTTCGCGCGGCGCGTCCGGCAAGACGAACTGCGTCGGCAGCACGATCTCGCGTCCCTCGCCCGGCACCCACGGATCGACACCCGGATTGGCGCGCGCGATTTCTTCGTAGCCGAGATTGAAGCGCCGCGCGATGTCCGGCAGCGTGTCCTCGCCCATCACCTTGGTCACCTGCAACTCGCCGACGACTTCGTCGTCCGCGGAGCCGACAGTGAACAGGTGCGTCGCGACCGGGTCGTGAATCGCCGGTGGCGGTGGAGGTGGCGGCGGTTCCTCGGGCTTCCGCTGGATCATCTGACAACCCGCCAGCCCCAAGGCGAAGCAGACGGCGGTCAGACGGACGGCGGGCGAGAGATTCATGGCGGGCATTATTACAGCAACACCGGGCGGTTGGGCAGTTCGTCCCGGTCCGCTGTCGGGAAATGCCGCGCGATCAGCGCACCGACGGCCGCGATGCCCTCGACGATTGCCTCGCGCGGCGTGCCGCGCGCGAACGATTGCTCCATACGGCGGCAGACTGCGGCCCATTCCTGCTCGGGGACGAGGCCGTTGAAGCCGCGATCGGCGACGATCTCGACGTCGCGGTCGGCCCACGAGACATAAATGAGCACGCCGTTGTTCGCTTCGGTGTCCCAGACGCCGAGCCGCGCGAATACGTGCAGTGCGCGCTGACGCGGCGTAACGCCGCGCAGCAACTCGATCGCGCCGCGGCTCGCCTCGATAACGAAGCGGATCTCGCCGCCGTGCGTGCGCTCGGCGTCGGTAATTGCCTCCTCGATCGCCCGGAGCGTGGCCGCATCGAAGGCACGGCGCAGACCCCAGCCGGTCGTGAACAGATGCCTGAGGGTCGTGCTCACCATCGGCCGCTTGCTCCGCCGCCGCCCCAACCGCCGCCGCCACCCCCGCCCC
>DATENH010000091.1:0-35737 GCA_035275145.1 Steroidobacteraceae bacterium
CCCACGCACTGCTTCTCGAACACGTTCTCCTGCCACGTCGTGCCGGCGAACGCGCGTAACGCGAACTTGCCGTAGCCGCTTTGCTTGAGCGGACGGACGTGGTCCTTACCGATCACATGCGTCGCATCTGCAGGCACTGGACTCACTGCGGGCGGCTCGCCGACCGGACGCACGGTCCACGCATGCGAGTTGTCGAGCCAGGTCGAACCGATGTCGTTACGGTGACAGAAGAGACACGAGTCGCCGGTGGGATAGTCGGCGATCGCTTGGGCACGTGCGTCGCCACTGCTCTGCTCCGCCGCTGCCGCGGCCGAGCTCGCCAGCAGCAGCGCGGCGAGGCAAAGAACTCTCAATGACACACCTTGTTGCGGCCCGTGCGCTTCGCCTGGTACAGCATCTCGTCCGCGCGGCGGTACAGGTCAGCCATGTCCATCCCGTCGGCAAGACTGCCGGCGCCGATGGAGATCGTCACGTTGATGCGCTTATCTTCCGCGACGAACGCGTGCGCTTCCACCAGTGCACGCAGCTCTTCACCAATCTTTGCGGCGTTCGCCAGCGCCGTCTCCGGCAGGATCGCGCAGAACTCCTCGCCACCGTAGCGACCAAGCCGGTCGTTCGGCCGCAGCCGCTTCTGCAAGATCGCCGCCAGCCCGCGCAGCACCGAGTCGCCGGCCAGGTGACCGTGGGTGTCGTTGATGTGCTTGAAGTGGTCGATGTCGAGCATCAGCACGGAAAGATCGCGGTTGTGGCGCCGTGCCCGCGGGATCTCTTCATACAGCGTCGCATCGAGCTGCTTGCGATTCGACAGGTTGGTGAGCCCGTCCGTCACCGTCATGCGGAACAGGATCTCGTGGTATTGCACCTCGATGTCCGAGCCCGACAGGTACTTGAAGATCGTGTCGCCGATGCGCAGCCGGTCGCCGCGCTCGAGCGGCCGCTCGCGCACGGGCTGCGCCTCGTCGTTGACGTAGGTGCCGTTGGTCGACGCGAGGTCGACCACGTACAGGCGCTGGGCCCGCAACTCCAGGCGGCTGTGGCGGCGGGACACGCAGTCGCTCGGCAGCACGATGTCGTTGTCGCGGCCGCGGCCGATGGTGGTGATTTCCTTGGCGAGGGTGTGCAAGCGGCCGAGGTCGGTTTGCACCGGCGCGTGGATGACGACGAGACAACCCTGCCCGGATTGCCCGATCTTCAGCTGCTCGAGCCCGGTCACCCGGGTCTTGACGTCGTAGTCCGAGTCCACGGCGCGCAGCCTACTGCGATGGCCGCGGGCTGGCTATAGAACCGTAGGTCGGGTCTCAGGCGGCTTCCGGAATAACTCTCGCAGAGACGCAGAGATCGCCAAGGGCGGAATTCAGATTCGTAGATCTTTAGGCCTCGGAATCTGAATCTCTGGTTCTACTTTGCGTCTCTGCGATCTCTGCGAGAGAAATCTCTTAGAAGTTGAAATCTGGCTTACCCGGCAGGAGTCCGCGCACCTCTTCCGCCTTCAACTGCCGCCACTGCCCCGGCTTCAGCTCACCCAGTTCCAGATTGATGATCCGCACCCGCTGCAGCCTCAGCACCCTGTAGCCGAAGAACGAGCACATCCGGCGGATCTGCCGGTTCAGGCCTTGCGTCAGCACGATGCGGAACGTCGCGGAGCCGACTCGCCGGACCTTGCACGGCTTCGTGACCGTGCCGAGGATGCGCACGCCGCTCGCCATGCCGTTGAGGAAGATCTCGGTCACCGGCCGGTCGACCGTGACGACGTATTCCTTCTCGTGCTCGTTCTCGCTGCGCAGGATCTCGTTGACGATGTCGCCGTTGTTCGTCAGCAGGATCAGCCCTTCGGAGTCCTTGTCGAGCCGGCCGATCGGAAAGATGCGCTGCGGGTACTTCACGACCTCCAGCAGATTGCCGGCGACGTGCGGCTCGATCGTCGAAGTGATGCCGACCGGCTTGTTGAGCGCGATGTAGACGTGCCCCTCCTGGCCGCCCACCGGCTGACCGTCGACGCAGACGACGTCGCCGGCCGCAACCTGCGTGCCGAGCGTCGCCACGACGCCGTTGAGGGTGACGCGCCCCGCCTCGATGCGCGCATCCGCCTCGCGGCGCGAGCACAGGCCCGTCTCGCTGATGTACTTGTTCAGTCGCAAACGTTACGCCGACGGAATGAACTCATCGTCGCCCTGATGCTCCCGCTCGAACTTCAGGAAAGTGTAATACCCGCAGGTCTTGCCGTACGGATAACGCCGGCAGACGTTCGGCCGCGCCTCGTAGACGGTGCAGCGGCGCTCGTCCCGGTCGAAGAAACGGCACACGGATGCATAGATGTGATCCTTGTGGTGCCGCAGGATCTGCTCGTCCCCGTCGGCGGAACGATCGCGGTAGGTGAACCGCTCCTTGGCTTCGGCCTCGGTCAGGCCGAAATGCCGCGCCAGGCGCTGGATGTCGAAATCGCTCACTGCGATGCGACCGTGACTGCAGCAGTACCCGGGACACTGGAGACAGTTGTAGCGCGTCATGGCTGGTTTCTCTGCAAGGTGACGAAGCTGAAGGCGTACTGATGACGCTCATCGGCGTCGTGGTGTTCCACGGCCGCCTCTCGCCACTGCAAAGGATCGAGCTCGGGAAAGAAGACGTCGCCTGCGACGCGCGCATGCACGCGCGTCAGATGGATCGTATTCGTGCGTGGCAGCACCTGCTTGAAGATTTCGGCACCGCCGATGACCACGATCTCGGGCGCTGCACTGGCAGCGATCAGCGCGTCGTCGAGCGAAAGCACGACTACCGTCCCTGCGATCACCAGCTTGCTCTGACGCGAGATCACGATGTTGGTACGGCCCGGCAAGGGCCGGCCGATGGAATCGAACGTGCGGCGGCCCATGACGATCGGCTTGCCCAGGCTCAAAGCCTTGAAGCGCTTGAGATCGTCCGGCAAGTGCCACGGCAGCCGGTTGTTGCTGCCGATCACCCCGTTTTCCGCGACGGCGACGATGATCGAGATCATTTCTTCTTATCGAGCGGCTCGCGGTCCAACATCGTGCCGCGGCAGTGTTTCGCGCCGCACCGGCACGCGTACAACGCCAGCTCGACCGGGTCGTCGGTGCTGTCCCATGTCAACTGGTAGTCGTAGCCCAGCTCCTCGCCGGGCTTGATGCGCCGGATCGACTCGATGAACACGCGCCCGTCCTCGATCACCGTCTCGCAGTTCGGATCGCAACTGTGATTGATGAAGCGGGCTTCGTTGCCGTTGACCCCCGCGTCGATGACCGTGCGCTTGCTGGCGATGAACAGGAAGGTGTGGCCGTCGTCGTCGCCCTTGCGCTCGTAACGCCGGTCGGCCTCCTTGTGCGTGATGCGCTCGCCGAGGTATTCGATGATGCGCACGCCCTTCCGGATCGAGCGCGTCGCATACACGCCGCGGCCGTGGATACCGGAATCGCGGGTTTCGACCGGCGGCGGCTCGTACTGATCCGATTCTTTCCGCGCGGAGGCTTTTCGCGGGGACGGGCGCGGCTGGCCGCGCTCCTGCTTGCGACTTCGCTTCGTGGGCATGGACGACTAGACGGCGATCGGCGCCTTGATGCTGGGATGCGCCTGATAATTCAGGAGCTGGAAGTCCTCGAACTCGTACTCGAAGATCGACGGCGGCTTGCGCTTGATCGCCAGCCGCGGCAGAGGGAGCGGTGAGCGCTGCAATTGCTCTTCGGCCTGCTCGAGGTGGTTGAGGTACAGGTGGCAATCGCCGCCGGTCCAGATGAAGTCGCCGGCAGCGAGATCGCACTGCTGCGCGAACATGTGCGTCAGCAGGGCATAGGAAGCGATGTTGAACGGCACGCCGAGGAACACGTCGGCGCTGCGCTGGTAGAGCTGACACGACAGTTTCCCGTCGCCGACCCAGAACTGGAACAGCGCATGGCACGGCGTCATCGCCATCTGCTCGAGCTCGCCGACGTTCCAGGCGTTGACGACGATGCGGCGCGAGTCGGGGTTGCGGCGGATCAGGTCGAGCGTGCGGCTGATCTGGTCGATCGGCTTGCCGTCCGGACCCGGCCACGCCCGCCACTGCTTGCCGTAGATCGGACCGAGCTCGCCGCGCTCGTCGGCCCACTCGTCCCAGATCGACACGCCGTGCTCCTGCAGGTAGCGCACGTTCGTGTCGCCCTTCAGGAACCACAACAGCTCGTAGACGATCGACTTCACGTGCAGCTTCTTGGTCGTGAGCAGCGGAAAGCCCTGCGCGAGGTCGAAACGCATCTGGTGGCCGAACACGGAGCGCGTGCCCGTGCCGGTGCGGTCGGTCTTCAGCGTGCCGCGGTCGCGGATGTGGCGGAGGAGATCGAGATACTGCTGCATGTCTATGAAGTCTGCAGGTGCAGATTGCCGCTCGCCTGGTTGCGACGGTAAGCGATTGCCAGCAATGCGATCCCCGCGAGGATCATCGGCGTGGAAAGGATCTGGCCCATCGTCACCCAGTCGAGCAGCAGGTAACCGCGATTCTCGTCCGGCACGCGCACGAATTCCACGAGGAAGCGGAACACGCCGTAGCAAAGCAGAAACAGCCCGGACGGCGCAAGGCGCGGCCGTGCCTTCGACGTGAACACCCAGACGATTACGAACAGCAGCAACCCTTCCATCAGCCCTTCGTAGAGCTGCGAGGCATGAACGTGCAGCACGCACGGATCGATGCTGAAGTGCTCGCACAAGCGCCGCGCCTCGGCGGCCTGCATCGGATGCAGCACCGCCGGATCGACGGTGAAGCCCCAGGGCACGTCGGTCGGCTTGCCCCACAACTCGCCGTTGATGAAATTGCCGATGCGGCCCGCGAGCAGGCCGGGGCCAGGCAGCGCGGCGAGAAAGTCATAGACGTCGGCGATGTGCCGGCGGCGGCGGTGGGCAAAAATTGCAACCGCGATCAGCACGCCGAGCAGCCCGCCGTGAAACGACATGCCGCCTTCCCAGATGCGCAGGATCATCAGCGGATCCGCCATCACTTCCTTCGTGCCGTAGAACAGGATCCAGCCGAGCCGGCCGCCGAGGATCACGCCGATCGCCGCGAAGAAGATCAGGTCGTCGACGTCGGTCGCCGTCCATGTCGAGCCGGTCTGCGACGCACGGCGTCGGCCGAGCCACCACGCGATGCCGAAGCCGATGACGTACATCAGGCCGTACCAGCGGATCGCTAGCGGGCCGACGGGGCCGAACGGGCCGATCGAGACGAGGATGGGGTCGATCGAAGGGTAGGGAATCATTGTTGTTGGCCCATTGCGCGGGCAAGTATACCAATGGCGATGGCAGCGCCCGTCAGTCGCGCACGACGCGGCAGAAGTACGCCTTGAGGTAGCGCGTTTCGGGAATGGCCGGGTGAATCGGATGATCCGGCGCCTGGCCGCCGACTTCGACGACCTGCGCGAAGCGGTCGAGGTGACGGGCACCGCGCTGGATCGCAGCCAGAAGCTGCTGCGGCTCGAGATGGTACGAGCACGAACAGGAAACGAGGATGCCGTCGCGCTCCAGGAGCTGGATCGCCAATTGATTGAGCCGGCGATAGGCCGCCTCGCCTTTGGGGATGTCCTTCTTGCGCTTGATGAAGGCCGGCGGATCGATCACGACGACGTCGAAGCGGCGCCTTTCGGCATGTAGCTGCTCCATCACGTCGAAGGCGTCGCCGCGAATCGTCGCCGGCTTCAGGCCGTTCGCTGCGGCAGCCGCTTGCAAGCCTTCCAGGGCAGAGGCCGACGAGTCGACACAGGTGACCTCGGTCGCGCCGGCTCGCAGGGCACCGAGTCCCCAGGCGCCGAGGTAGCTGAAGACGTCGAGCACGCGTGAGCCGCCGACGTATTTGCGCAATGCCAGCCGGTTGGCGGACTGGTCGAAGAACCACCCGGTCTTCTGGCCGGCCCCGAGCGGAATGCGGAACGTGACGCCGCCCTCCTCCACTTCGACGAACTCGGGTATCTCGCCGAACGCCGGCTCCACGTACGAAGTCAGCCCTTCGAGCTCACGCACGCCCGCGTCGTTCTTCCACAGCAGCGCCCCCGGCGCGATCGCCTTGCGCACCGCGGCTTCCACATCGTCTCGCATCGCTTCCATCCCGGCCGTCGCGATCTGGCCGACGACGACGTCGCCGAAGCGATCGAGCACCAGGCCGGGCAGTGCATCGGACTCGCCGTAGACCAGCCGATGGAACGGCCGGTCGTACAGCGAACGGCGCAGCGACTGCGCAACCTGCAAACGATGCACGATGAGCGACTTGTTGGGCGGGTACTCGGGATCGCGCCCCAGGATGCGCGCGCAGATCAGCGAATGCGGATTGACGTAGGCGTAGCCGAGAAATTTGTCGCGATCGGAAACGACGCGGCACAACGAGCCGGGTTCGAAGCCCGGCAGCGGCGTACGCGCCGTGTCGACCTCGTTGGAAAACACCCACAGATGGCCCGCGGACAGCCGGCGGTCCTCGCCGCGCTTGAGGCGGAGTTCGGGCAACGGGCTCTCGGCTTGAGGGTGGCTCATAATGGGCGGCGCATTCTAGCCGAGCATCGTCATGGCCACTCACTCGACTTCCACCCATCGCAATCGCCTCGCCGGCGAGACCAGCCCCTACCTGCTGCAGCATGCGGCCAATCCCGTCGACTGGTATCCCTGGGGCGAGGAAGCACTCGAGCTGGCGCGGCGTCTCGACAAGCCCATCCTGCTGTCGATCGGCTACTCGGCGTGCCACTGGTGCCACGTGATGGCGCACGAGTCGTTCGAGGATCCCGCCAGCGCGGCGGTGATGAACGAGCTGTTCGTCAACATCAAGGTCGATCGCGAGGAGCGGCCCGACCTCGACAAGATCTACCAGCTTGCGCAGCAGATGCTGACGCAGCGCTCGGGCGGCTGGCCGCTGACGATGTTCCTCGCGCCCGGCACGCAGCGTCCGTTCTTCGGCGGCACTTATTTCCCAAAAGAGCCGCGCTACGGCATGCCGGCATTCACCGACCTGCTGCGCCGGGTGCGCGAGTTCTACCGCACGCACGGCGAGGACATCGCGAAACAGAGCGAAGCCCTGCAGCAGGCGTTCGCCGAGATGTCGCCGCCGGCAGCGGGTCCGGACGCCGCACTCACGCTCGCGCCGCTCGACGCGGCACGCGAGCGTCTGGCTGGGGAGTTCGATGCGCAGTTCGGCGGCTTCGGCTCGGCGCCGAAGTTTCCGCATCCGACCAATATCGAGTTCCTGCTGCGCCAGTGGCGCGCAACGGCCGCGGGCGAGACTCCCGACCTGCATTCGCTGTACATGGCGACGCTGACGCTGAAACGCATGGCCGAAGGCGGCCTCTACGATCACCTCGGGGGCGGCTTCGCGCGCTACTCGGTCGACCAGTACTGGATGATCCCGCACTTCGAAAAGATGCTGTACGACAACGGTCAGCTACTGCGCATCTACGCGAACGCCGCACTTGCGACCGGCGACGAGCTGTTTCGTCGCGTCGCCTCGGAGACCGCCGACTGGATCGTGCGCGACATGCAGGCGCCGTCCGGCGGCTACTGGTCGACGCTCGACGCGGACTCGGAAGGCCATGAAGGCAAGTTCTACGTCTGGGATGCAGCCGAAGTGCGCGCGCTCCTGCCCGCGCCGGTTTACGAAGCATTCGCGCGGCGCTTCGGGCTGGATGGCGAGCCGAACTTCGAGGGCAAGTGGCATCTGCACGCGTATCGCGAGGCTGACGACATTGCCACCGAGCTCGGCATCGACGCAGCCGAAGTGCACCGGCGTCTGGGCGAAGCGCGCCAGCTCCTGCTCGCCAAGCGCAACGAGCGCGTCTGGCCGGGGCGTGACGAGAAGATTCTCACCTCGTGGAATGGACTGGCGATCGCCGGCATGGCCGTCGCAGCGCGCGTGCTCGGCCGTCCGGAGCTCGCGGAGTCGGCGACGCGCGCCGTGGATTTCATCCGCGAGCACTTGTTCCGCGACGGGCGGCTGCTTGCGGTCCACAAGGACGGCCAGTCGCGCTTCGCCGCGTACCTGGACGACTATGCCTTCCTGCTCGACGCATTGATCGAGCTGCTGCAGACACGCTGGCGCAGCTCCGACCTGCAGTTTGCGATTGCTCTCGCCGACGCCCTGCTCCTGCACTTCGGCGACGCCGAGAACGGCGGCTTCTATTTCACCGCAGACGACCACGAGGAGCTGATCCATCGCTCGAAGTCATTCAGCGACGAAGCAGTGCCCGCCGGCAACGCGATTGCAGCGCAGGCGTTGACGCGCCTCGGACTGCTGCTGGGTGAGACACGCTATCTCGATGCGGCGGCACGAACGCTGCGAGCTGCCTGGGCTCCATTGCAGCACTACCCGCACGCGCACGCCTCTCTGCTCGTCGCGCTCGCCGAGCATCTGGATCCGCCGGAACAGGTGATCATCCGCGGCCCGCGCGACGAGACCGATCGCTGGCGCGACGCGCTGACGAAGAAGTACTCGCCGATGCGACAGGTGTTTGCGATCGAAGCGGATGCAAAGGGATTGCCGGAGATGCTGGCGGCGAAGCGGCCGCTGGATAGCACGGTCGCGTACGTGTGTCGCGGGACGACGTGCTCGGAGCCCATCAAGGCCTTAGCGCCGCTGCTGGCGTTGGCGGGTTAAGACGAGCCGGATTTGCCGCGGTGGGCCAGCGCGCCCGCGAGATGGTCGAACAAAAGGCGAATCCGCCGCGTCGCTTTCGCGTCCCGGTGCATCACCAGCCACATCTCTCTCTTGAACTTGAAAGCCTGTTCGAGCACGCGCACGAGGTCGGGCTCGCTGCGCGCCAACTGCACGTGATGTCCGCCGATTCCCGCACCGGCGCGTAGTGCTGCGAGCTGCACTGCTCCGCTGTCGCAGCGGAATCCGAAGTGCTCTCGCCGGAGCTGCGCCGCTGCGCCGCCTGCGGAGCGGATACCGTGCGCGTTCTGGTCGAAACCAATGAGCCGGTGACTGCCGAGATCCGCTTGCGTGCGAGGCACACCGAACCGCTCGAGATAACTGCGGTGAGCGAACAGGCCGACTTCGAGGGTTCCGAGGCGGCGCGCGAGCAATGCGCCCTGCGTCGGCCGTGCCATTCGCACGGCAATGTCGACCTCCCGGCGCAGCACATCCTCGTTGCGGTTCGAGACCAGCAGCTCGATCTCGATGCGCGGATACCGATGGCAGAATCTGGCCAGCGGCTCCTGCAACACCTCGTGACTGACGATCTCGCTTGCCGTCAGTCGCACGGCGCCACGCTCCTCCTGCCATTCGGCCGAGCTCGTGCGTCGTGCCGCTGCGGCCGCAACCGCCATCGCCTCTGCTTGCGGGAGAACGGCCAGCGCCGCACGCGTCGGAACCAGGCCCCGTCGCGAACGCCTGAACAGCGACGTGCCGAGCATCGTTTCCAGCATTTCGATGTGGCGACCCGCGGTGGGCTGCGTCAGCTCGAGGTTGCGCGCCGCGGCCGAAAAGCTGCCGTCGCGCATGACGGCCAGAAAGGTGCGATAGAGATCCCACGCAGGTTCGGAACGGCTCATGCAGTTCTGTATATCAGACGCCGAACTTCGCTCGATTACATTCCGGACAGGTTGGACGCCAGGGCATGTAACCTGGACGACAGGTCATGGACGGCCGCGGACCGTCCGCTAGGCTGCCGGCCCAATGAGACCAACAATGAACCCGCTCGACCTGCTCGCACTCGTCACTGCCCTGGGCTCCGGTCTCGTCGCCGGCTTCTTCTTCTCCTTCTCCGTCGTCGTGATGCAGTCGCTCGGCAAGATTCCGGCGCCGGCGGACGTACCGCGCAACAACGCACTCGCGGGGCTGGCGCCGGAGAGTGCCGAAGCGGCGAAGTACTGGTTGGACTACCTCTCGACGTGGACCGCCTGGAATCACGTGCGCACGATTGCGCCGCTCGTATCCGCAGCGCTGTTCGCCTGGGCGCTCCGGCTGCGCGGGTGACGGCGGGCAACGCGCCGCCCCGCTACTTCTCGTCCTTCTGTTTCTTGCGGGCCTGCTTCATGTGGCGCGAGCGCTCGATGCCGGCGAGCTGCTTGACCTTCGCGGCTTCGATCGCCGCCGCCAGCGCTTCCTCGCCCCAGCGCTTGAGCTGCACCGGATCGTCGACGATCTCGGCCGGCACCTGGTGATGGTCGGTCGTGAGGTCGAAGGCGTTCGGGTACGGCTTGAACTGCTGCATGCCGCGCTGCTGGTACGCCTGCAGGTTGCTCGCGTCGGTGTGCAGATAAAGCTTGTCGTCCATCACGATGCCGAGCAGGCGCTCGTCGACGAAGATGCCGATGCCGCCGAATATCGATTTCGTGGAGATGCGCCCAAGGAACGCGAGCTGCTCCTCGACGTAGCTGGCGAGCTCCGACTTGACCCGCATGGCGAGCGACTCTTTTCTTCCTGAATTGGCTGCTTGGCGGAAAGCGATTCGCCCGGACTCGCGCCCGGGCGCTGCGGAGATTACCTCAGTCGCGCGCGGATCGCATCGCGCAAGGCGCCGTGCCGCTGCAGATCGAAGTGCGGTGCCTGCGTCCAGTCGTAGGCCCACGGGTTGTTGGTGCGCAGAGCTTCGGGCTCGTCGGCATAGCGCGGATGGACGTGGGCGTGCAGCGCCGGCTCCAGGTTGCCGAAGATCGCATAATTGATGCGCAACGCTCCGGTCGCCGCGAGCACGGCGTCGCCGAGTCTGCCGAGGTCCGCCAGAAACCGATCGCGCTCCGCGGCACCCAGCACGTTCAGATGCGGCACCACTGGATCGGGCAGCAGCAGGCTGTAGCCTGCCAGTACCTGGCGCTGACCGAGCACGGCCCAGCCGGACGGCAGCCGCGCAATCAGAGCTGGTTCGGCCCCGGCACGACACGCCTCGACGCAACGATGGATCGCCGTGGTTGCTGCTGTCATGGGTCACTTCCGAAACACGAAATACACCGCCCCGAGGATGCACAGCGCCGCCCACAGATAGTCGAGCTTCAGCGGCTGGCGCATGTAGATCATCACGAACGGCACGAACACGCTCAGCGTGATCACTTCCTGCAGGATCTTGAGCTGCGGCAGCGTCAGCACCGTGTAGCCGACCCGGTTCGCGGGAACCTGCAGCAGATACTCGAACAGCGCGATGCCCCAGCTCACGAGCGCCGCCACCAGCCAGGGCTTCTGGTTGAGATGCTTGAGATGCGCGTACCAGGCGAACGTCATGAAGACGTTCGAAGCCGTGAGCAGCAGTATGGTGCGGAGGATCGGATTCATCACGTCCATCAGCGTGGCACCTCGATGCGCTTCAGTCGCGCGGGCGTCTCGACCCGCTCCAGGCGCAGCACGAAATCGAAAGCGTCGACCCGAGTGCACAGCTCGAAATCGCGCTGCGGCGCCCAGTCGCACGCCGGGTCGAAGAACATGGCCGCGCTGTCGGCGCCGCGCAGGCGCTCAGGCACGTCCCAGTCCGATATGACCGGCGGCGTCTCGGCTGACAAGCGTTGCCG
Organism: Steroidobacteraceae bacterium; assembly: GCA_035275145.1. Lineage (GTDB taxonomy): Bacteria > Pseudomonadota > Gammaproteobacteria > Steroidobacterales > Steroidobacteraceae > Steroidobacter. Next base: position 11,455 of record DATENH010000091.1, read on the forward strand.
CAGAAGTTGCGCACAGAGGTCATCTTCCGCGCAGTTCTCCTGCGCTTGTTTCCCCATGCGCACCAGCGTCACGACTGCCGGCGCCTGCTTGCGAATGTAGCGCACGATCGCGCCGGCGTTGACGAACGAGCCGGTGATGACCTCGTCGGCACCGCCGGCCGCGGCCAGCCCCTGGGTGCCCGAGTGGGTCGTGTGGATGAGCGTGCGGTCGCGCAGGTCGAACCGCTCGAGGTCGGCCGGCGAGTTGCCGGAGTCGAAGCCGGGCAACGGCCGCGCATGGCGCTCGCCGATCAGCAGCCAGTCTGGATGCAGCCGCTTGAGCTCCCGCGCTTCCCCCACGTCGGCGACCGGAACGATGGCGCGTGCTCCGCGGGCGAAGGCGTGAGGCGCCAGGGAGAAGGCGCGGAAGACGTCGATGACGACTGCGAGGCCGCGGGCGCTGCGTGCGCCCGCGACGAAGTCGACAGTGAGGATCTCAGCCGGCCGCCATCCGCCTGGCACGCTGCAGTCTCACGACACGCTTGGCGTCCACCGGCTGCTCGTTCATGACGACGACCTTGGCGCGCTTGAAGAAGTTGAAGTCCGTGGCGCTCGCCCAGGTGTAGGCGCCCATCATGCGGCCCACGACCAGGTCGCCGACTTCGAGCTCAGGCAGCTGGATGTTGTCGTCGATGACGTCGATCGAGTCGCACGTCGGGCCGGCGAGCACGCTCTCGAAGAGGGCCGCGCCGTCGCCCATGTCGCGCAGGGCGGCGACCGGGTACTTGGCGTGGTCGAACAGCTGACCGCTGTACGAGCCGTACAAGCCGTCGTCGAGGTAGTACCACCAGCGACCGTCGCGCTTGGCCTTGCCCATCACCGTGCTGACGGCGATCGCGGCCGGCGCAGCGATAAAGCGGCCCGGCTCGGCGATGACGCGCACGTGCTTCGGCAACTTCGCCAGCGCGGCGCGGATCGGGGCACAGAACTCCTCGATCGGCATGACGGCGTCGGTGTAAGGCACCGGGAAGCCGCCGCCGATGTCGAGCACGTCCAGCGACGGCAGGCCGGCAAGCAGCGCCTCGGCAATGAGGTTCGTGCAGGCCTGAACCGCCTCGATGTACTTGGAAGGATCGGTCGCCTGCGAGCCGACGTGGAACGACAGGCCGCGCACGCGCACGCCGAGCCGGCGGGCCTGCTCGATCAGACCGAGCACGGCGCCCGGTTCGCAACCGAACTTCTTGGACAGGTCGCAGACCGCCGTCGGGCTGCGGAAGCAGACGCGCAGGAGCAGCTCGGCGCGCTTGCGGTAGCGCACGAACTTGCGGATCTCGTCCGGATTGTCGGCGACGAAGGTCGTCACGCCGAAGCGCAGCGCGTCGCGGATGTCGCTGTCGCGCTTGATCGGGTGCGTGTGGATGCAGCGCTCCGGGGCGATGCCCTGCGCTTTGACCAGCTCGACCTCGCCGGTCGTCGCCAGGTCGAAGCAGGCGCCCTCGTCCTTCAGCGTCGCGACGACCGATGCGTGCGGCAGCGGCTTGAGAGCGTAGTGAAGGTCGACGCCCGGCAGAGCGGCGCGCAAGGCGCGGTACTGGCGGCGGACCTGCTCGCAATCGACGACCAGGAGCGGCGAGCCGAAACGGGCGGCCAGCCGGCGGATCTCAGTTTCCGTCAGCGTCGTCGAGTCGAAGGAGTAAGCGGGAGAAACGGCTAGGGACTGCTTGGCTGCGCGTGGCAACACCGTTCGGGCACCTCATGAAGCGAAAAAAAGCTGCGAACTCACTTAACCAACCAACGAGAGCTTCGAATCGCGAATCTCTCAAAAGTTCTGGTCGAGCGGCACCTGCAGCTCATCGCATCGGGGTGCTCTCTTACACAGTCGCGCGCAATGTAACAAAAACGCGCAGCGATGCAAGAAGCAGCGCACGCTTTGTCCGCTCGCGCACGCGACGCCGATCACATTTCGCTCGCGTACCTCTGCTAAATTTCCCGGATGGCAGACGTAATTCCATGGACGACGTCCGTTCCACCGTCGCCCGCCGCGCGCGGCGAGCTCGAAGCGCTGCTTCGCAGCCGCGTGGCGCTCGTCGTGATCGAAACGCGCGACGAGCCACGTGCCCTGGAGCTGCTCTCCTCGCTCTCGCCACGGCTCGCGGCTGCACACACGCCAGTGTTCCAGTGGACCGTTACCGACGGCATGCGCCGTCTGGACGTCAACCTGGGCGCCTCGCAGCAGCACAACGCCGAGCCGGACGCGGTGCTCAAATCGATCCGCGCCTCGAACGTCGCGGGCATCTACATCCTGCTCGACTTCCATCCATTCCTGGCCGATCCGGTGCACGTCAGGCTGCTGAAGGACATCTGCCTCGACTACGACCGCACTGCGCGCACGATCGTGCTGATCAGCGCCGAGATCGTGCTGCCGCGCGAGCTGGAGCATCTCGCCGCGCGCTTCCGTCTGTCGTTTCCCGACCGCAACGAGCGCCGCGGGATCATCGAGAAGGTCGCGCTGGAGTGGACACGAACGAACGGCGGCAAGGTGCGCACCGACCGCAAGTCGCTCGAGTTGCTGGTCGAGAACCTTGCCGGCCTGTCCGTCGGCGATACCGAGCGGCTGGCGCGCAAGGCGATCCTCGACGACGGTGCGCTGCTGCCGAGCGACCTGCCCGTCGTCATGCAGGCCAAGTACGAATTACTCAATCGCGGCGGCGTGCTCAGCTTCGAGTACGACACCGCACAGTTCGCCGACCTGGGCGGCATGGCTCGCCTCAAGGAGTGGCTGAAGCTGCGCAAGCCGGCGTTCGACGGCTCCGCTCCGCAGCTCGAGCCGCCGAAAGGCGTGCTGCTGCTCGGCGTGCAGGGCTGCGGCAAGAGCGTCGCCGCACGAGCCGCCGCTGGCATCTACGGCGTGCCGCTGCTGCGGCTGGACTTCGGCGCGATCCACAACAAGTACATCGGCGAGTCGGAGCGCAACCTGCGCGAGACGTTGGGCACGGCCACTGTGATGGCGCCGTGCGTGCTATGGATCGACGAGATCGAGAAAGGCGTGGCGACCGGCGACGGCGACAGCGGCACCTCGCGCCGGCTGCTCGGCGCGTTTCTGACCTGGCTGGCGGAGCGCAAGTCGAAGGTGTTCGTCGTCGCGACCGCCAACGACATCGCGGCGCTGCCACCGGAGCTGATCCGCAAGGGGCGCTTCGACGAGATCTTCTTCGTCGACCTGCCGGACACGGCAACGCGCGCGGACATTCTGCGGATCCATACCCGCAAGCGGCAGCTGCCGCTGACCGACGCGGAGGCGATGCAGCTGGCGGCGCTCTGCGATGGGTTCTCCGGAGCGGAGATCGAGCAGGCGGTCGTGTCGGCCGTCTACGCAGCGCTTGCGGCCGGCCACACGGCCGGCGCGCCGGACATCCTGCGCGAGCTGAAGGCCACGCGGCCGCTGTCGGTCGTGATGGCCGAAAAGGTCGAGGAGTTGCGGGAGTGGGCGTCGGAGCGGACGGTTCCGGCTAACTAGCTCGGACCGCCCTCTTCTCCATAATCGGCGACCCACGCGGCGATGTCCTGGTCGTAGGTGACGATGTTCTCGGCGGTCGCCGCGCGCTTCACGCGGTCGCGCACCGCATCCCACTTCTCGCCCGGCGGCACTTCCTCGACCAGGATGATCTTGGCCGCCGCCTTGTCGAGCGTGCGCAGATTCGCGTAAAGCTGCCGCGCATACGCATCCGGCCGGATGCCGGCGTTGATCCACGTCATGTACGGGTTCGCCCGGCCGGGCGGGCGCTGCGCCAGAACCGCCACCTTCTCGTGGTTGTCGGTGAACTCGTTCATCACCTGCTCGAGGCGCCGGCTCGGCACGATGTTGACCGGCGTGACCGGCGAGTAGTGGCGCGACGTCGTGCCCGGCACGCGCGGCGCGTTCGGGTTCGGACCGGTCTGGATCGTCGGCACGACAGCCCGCAGCTGCGAGAACGTGATGCTGCCCGGGCGCAGCACGCGCGGCCCGTCGCCGACGCACGAGACGATCGTCGATTCCAGGCCGACCTTGCAGTCGCCGCCGTCGAGCACGAACTTGATCTCGTCGCCGAACTCCTCGCGCACGTGCTCGGCGCGGGTCGGGCTGAGATGGCCGTAGCGATTGGCGCTCGGCGCAGCGATGCCGCCGCCGAACGCGTTCAAGAGCTGCTGGGCGACCGGATGGTTGGGCACGCGGATCGCGACCGTGTCCTGGCCGCCGGTGATGACGTCGTTCACTGCCGGCGCGCGCTTCGCCACCAGCGTCAGCGGCCCGGGCCAGAACGCATCTGCGAGCTTCTTCGCCTCCGGCGGCATCTCGCGCACCCAGCGCTGCAGGTAGCGCGGATGGTCGATGTGCACGATCACCGGGTGCGTCGAGGGGCGGTTCTTGGCGCGGAAGATCTTGCGGACGGCGTCGGGGTTGTTGGCGTTCGCGCCGAGGCCGTAGACGGTTTCCGTCGGGAACGCGACCAGCTCGCCGGCACGCAGCGCTTCGACAGCCTCTTGAATCTCCTCTTGGAGTACTCGTCCGATCGCCATATGGGGAATGATAACGAAGGCTTCAGGCTGTAGGCCGTAGGCTGTGGCCAGAGGCCAGAAAGAAGAAGCTGTCTTCTTCTGGCTACAGCCTGCAGCCTACAGTCTACAGTCTAATTCAGCGCGGCCCGCTTCCAGCCCTGGTCAGTGCGGCTCAGCTCGTAGGTCGGCCAGTAGCGCTGATCCACTTTCAACGTGATCACTTCCACCGAGCCGTTCCAGCTCACGGTCTTCAGGCGCAGCGAGGAGCGATCCTCGCGGCCGGAGACTGCCTTCACGAATGCATCCAGGTCGTGGATCGGCTGGCCGTCGACTTCGACGATGCGCCGGCCGGCCCACAGCTGATAGCGGGTTGCCGGCGAGCCGTACGAGAAGTAGGCGACGAAGACGCCTTCCGGGGCGATGCCGCGCTGAGCCGACAGGGCGCGATGCGGTTTCTGCAGGACTGCGCCCGACCACACGACGATGCGGTCGAGATCCTTGCCGCCGAGCACGACGGTCGGCACTTCGACCGCCTGTTCCTTGCCTGCACGAAGGACGGTGAGGCGCACCGAAGCCTTCTGCACGGCGCGTTCGACCTCGCGGAAGCGGTTCACGACGACGCCGTCGATGTCGAGGATCAGATCGCCGGACTTCAGGAGCTGCGTCGCGGGCGAGCCGCCGACCAGCCGTTGCACGCCGAGCACCTGGCGCCGCTCGGGACTGTGTTGCTCCAGGCGCTGCACCCACTCGTCGGTCAAGCCCAGCTTGCGCGCGCTCGCGAGCGGCACGGGCTGCAGCTCCGCTTCCAACGAATGCAGGGCGCGCCCGTCGCGGACCAGCGGCAGCATCTCGATCAGCACGTCCGCGGGAATGCCGCGATTCTCCTGGACCACGTCGCGGCCCTGCTCGTAGGCGAAGCTCGCCCAGCTCGCGACCACCTCGCCGCTCTTGTTGACCAGCACGCCGTCGAAGTCGCTCGGCCCGTTGATGAGCGCGATCGTCTCCAGGTTGGCCTCGCGGAACTGCAGCGTGCGCGACAGTGGATAGGCGACTGGATCGATCGACGCGACGTTCGCCGCGCGCGATTGCACTTTGCCGTCGGGACGCACACCCACCGCCCAGACCTGTTCGCCGGGGCGCAATTCACCCGCACGCAGCGTCGCGGCGCGCGCCGGCGTCGTGCCGATGAGCTTGGGGTCGTACGACACGACCGCGAGGTTGTGGAGCGGATGCACGTATTCGACCCGGCCGGGGATCTCGATCGTTCCCGAGAACGTCAGCCGCACGTCGCCGAGCGGGCTCGGCACGGTGTTGCGATCGACGAGCACGAGGCCGCGCTCGGCGTCGAGGATCAGGCCCGTGCCGTAGTAGCTGCGCTCGGTGATGCCGGAGACGGAGTACGGCATGTCGAAATTGACCAGCACCAGCGCCGGCGCGAGCTTGTTGACGATCGGATCGGCCGTCTTGGCGTAGCTCGTGGTCGCAGGCGACTGCGCCTGATCGCCATCGCTGTCTTCCCAGGGTTTGCACGGCCATGTGCCTTGCACATCATCGCGCTTGCACGAGCGAGCCGGGAACCAGCGGCGATCCATGCGCATCACGCGCACCTGCGCGGTGTTCGGATCGTCGAGCGTGAAAAAGCGCACCGGCGCGCGCTGACCCTCGTGCAACTCGCCGACGACCTGCTCGAAGTCGCCCAGTGAGCCGATGTCTTTGCCGGCCACCTCGGTGACGACGGCGCCGCGCGGCACCGCCGCCGCGCCGAGAATGTAGCCGGGGTTTGCGACATACACGCCGCGGATCGGCACGTTGATATGGCGCGCCTGCTGCCAAGACAGGTTGTGCACGACGCCGTCGCCGAACTCGAGGAACTGGTCCGGTGTGACCGAATACAGGTCCTGGACTGCGAGCTCGCGCTCGAGCACCTGGCCGCCGCGCTGGATTTGCAGCTTGACGGTCTTGCCGACGCTGTCGTCGAGCACTTTCGAGAGCAGGTCGAAATCCGCGGTCAGCTCGCCGTTGATGCGCACCAGAATGTCGCCGGGCTCGAGCGGCCCTTCCGCCGGCGCTCCGCGCTGCACTTCCGACACGATCAGCATGCCGGTCTTGGTGGGAAACTTGCGGCGTACGGCTGCTTCGGTGTCGGCACTCAGGCCGAGACGATGCACTTCGTCGAACGGCGTGTAGACGAACACCGTCTGCAGCGTGCCGCGTACCACCGGCTTGCCTTCCTGGATCAACTGCAATGCGCGGGCAACGCGATCGAGCGGCAGATAGAAGCTCGACTGCGCCGCCGAGCTGCCACCGGCATTCAGCGCGAGCACGCGCCCATCGATGTCGATGACGGGCGACCCGGACGAGCCGCCGGAAGTGCCGGAAGCCGCCTGGTAGTAGAACGTGTTGAAGTCGTTGTACTTGCCGATGCCGTAGTTCGGCGCTTCGCGATCGAGGCGCGCCAGCGTGCCGGCCAGGATCGAGAGCTGCTCGCCGGCGTCGTTGCCGACGACGCGGATCTCCCGCCCGACCAGCGCGCCCTGCGGATACAGCTTCAGCTCGGCCGGCTTGATGAAGCGCAGCTTCGAGGGATCGTAGCGATAGAAACCGAAGTCGTGGATCGGGTCGCGATACACCGGGTAGAGCGTGACTTCCTCGCGATTGAGGAACACCGCCTGCGCCGTCACGGGGCCGGGCGTCACGACGTGGCGATTGGTGAGGATCAGGCCGCGCTTGGCGTCCACCACGAAGCCGGTCGCCTGGCTCGACATATTCCACTCGGTGTCGAAGGCGCGTGCCAGGTCGACCTGGATCGTCACGACGCCGGTCGCGACCCGCTCCAGCGTGCGGGTCCAGCGCGAATCCTCGGCATCGGAGACCGGCACGACGCCGGCGTTGGCAGCAGCAGCCTCGCGCACTTCCGTCGCTACGGCGGTCGGCATGCCCTGGCCGGCGGGAGGAGTCTCGGTGGCAGCCCAGGTGGGACTGCAGGCAGACGCGGCCAGAAGAACGAACAGTGCAGTTCTTTGCATGCAGGAAACCGTTGAGGAAGGCCCTTAGCCGAGCAGCAGGAAGCCCCAGATCACACCGAGGACGGCGAAGGATAACAGCACGGCTGTAGACCCCACGTCCTTGGCCAGACCCGAAAGCTCATGACGTTCCAGACCGATGCGGTCGACGACAGTTTCAATTCCCGTGTTCAACAGCTCGACGATCAGCACGAGGAGCACCGAGGCGACCAGCAGCGCCTTCTCCACCGGTGTCTTGCCGAGCCACGCCCCCAGCGGCAGCAGCACGACAGCCAGTGCGACCTCCTGGCGGAACGCGGCTTCCGCGCGAAATGCGCCCTTGAAGCCCTGCCACGAGTTGACGAAAGCGAGCAGCAGCCGGCGGAGGCCGGCGAGCTTGGGACGGTCTTGCATGACGGACGGGACGTCGCTAGCCACGTTGATAAGTCAGGTCCAGTTGTTTCGCGGCGCGGACATCGTCCAGCCGGCGGACCGGCAGAGTATACGGGGCGCCCTTGACCTTCGCGGGATCCTGTTCGGCCTCGCGCTGAATCGCAATCATCGCCTCGATGAACGCGTCGAGTTCCTCCTTCGCCTCGGTCTCGGTCGGCTCGATCAACAGGCATTCCGGCACGAGCAGCGGGAAGTAAGTGGTCGGTGCGTGGAAGCCGTGATCGAGCAGCCGCTTGGCGAAGTCCATCGCGTTGACGCCGAGCTGCTTCGCCTGGCGCTTGAGCGTGATGATGAACTCGTGGCTGGCGCGGCGGCCCGGGTAGGCCGCGTCGAACCCGGCTTGCTGCAGACGCGCGAGCATGTAGTTGGCGTTGAGCGAGGCGTACTCGGCGACGCGTTGCATGCCGGCGCGGCCGAGCATGCGCATATAGACATACGCGCGCAGCAGCACGCCGGCGTTACCCATGAATGCGGACAAACGGCCGATCGTCTGCGGCACGTCGCGTGCGTCCAGCCATCGAAATCGATCGCCGTCGCGACCGACGATCGGAATCGGCAGGAACGGCAGCAGCCGCTGGTTCACGCCCACTGCGCCGGAACCGGGCCCGCCGCCGCCATGCGGGGTCGAGAACGTCTTGTGCAGGTTCATGTGGATGACGTCGAAGCCCATGTCGCCCGGCCGCACTTTGCCGAGAATCGCGTTGAGGTTCGCGCCGTCGTAGTACAGCAGGCCGCCCGCTTCGTGCACGAGCTTCGCGACCTCCTGGATGCGCCGCTCGAACACGCCGAGCGTCGAAGGATTCGTCAGCATGATGCCCGCGGTGCGCGGACCGAGCGCCTGCTTCAACGCCTCGACGTCGACGTCGCCGTTCGGCAGCGAGGGAATTTCAACCACGGTGCAGCCGCACATCGTCGCCGTCGCGGGATTGGTGCCGTGCGCGGCGTCCGGAACGATGATCTCGGTGCGCTCGAGGTCGCCGCGCGCCTTGTGATAAGCACGGATCATCGCGACGCCGGCGAACTCGCCCTGCGCGCCTGCCATCGGCGTCAGCGAGACGCCCTTCATGCCGGTCACTTCCTTGAGCATCTCCTGCAGCTCGAACATGCAGGCGAGGAAGCCCTGGCTGACCGACTCCGGCGCGAGCGGATGCCGGCCGAGGAATTCGGGCAGCATCGCGAACTGATTGCACGCGCGCGGGTTGTATTTCATCGTGCACGAGCCGAGCGGATAGAAGTGCGTGTCGATCGAGAAGTTGAGCTGCGACAGCCGCGTGAAGTGCCGCACCGCCTGCAGCTCGGAGACTTCCGGCAGCGCCGCGCGCTGCTTGCGGCGGAACTTCTCCGGAACTTCGGATGCGGCAGCCTGCGGATACTGGCCGGCAGCGCTGCGACCGGTGCGTGAATGCGTGAAGATCAACGGTTCTTGCATGGGTTCGCTCACTTCATCACTTCGGTGAGGGCCGCGGCGTACTGCGCGATGTCCTCATCGGTGCGCGTCTCTGTCGCACACACCAGCAACGCATTGCCCAGGGCGGGGAACTGCCGCGAGAGGTCGTAGCCCCCCACGATCCCACGCTTGGCGAGCGCTTCGAGGACGTCGCCCACCTTGCGATCGAGCTGCAACACCGCTTCGTGGAAGCGAGGACCGCCGAACGCCAGCTTCACACCCCTGATGCGTGTCAGCGCAGCGACCAGCGCGCTGGTCTGCGTCTGCGATGCCGCGGCGACTTTCTCCAAGCCGGCCGAGCCGAGCAGCGACATGTGGATCGTCGCAGCCGTGACCAGCAAGCCCTGGTTGGTGCAGATGTTCGAGGTCGCCTTGCTGCGACGGATGTGCTGCTCGCGCGCCTGCAACGTCAGCGTAAAGCCCGGCTTGCCGTCGAGATCGACGGTGCGGCCGATGATCCGGCCCGGCATCTGTCGCACGTGCTCCATCCGTGCAGTCATGAAGCCGAAGTACGGACCGCCAGAGGACAGCGGCACGCCGAACGGCTGGCCATCGCCGACGACAATGTCGGCACCTTTCGTGCCCCACTCGCCCGGCGGCTTGAGCAGCGCGAGCGACAGCGGATTCACGACAGCGATCAGCAGCGCGTTGTTGGCCACGGCCCAATCGGCAATCGCATCCACGTCTTCGAGCAAGCCGAAGAAGTTCGGCTGCTGCACGACCACGGCGGTGATGTCCTGACCTTTGTAAGCATCCAGAGCAGCCGTCTGCAAAGTGCCGCTCGCTGCTTCGTACGGCAGCACGTCGAACTTGAGGTTCTGTCCCTCGGTGATTGCGCGCGAGACGTCGAGGTAGGTCGGGTTGAGCGCCGCAGGCACGAGGATGCGCGCCGACTTCGACTTGCGATGTGCACGCACCGCCATGAGGCACGCCTCGGCCAGCGCCGATGCGCCGTCGTAGAGCGACGCATTCGAGACCTGCATGCCGGTGAGGCTCGCCATCATCGACTGGTATTCGTACAGGAGTTGCAGCGTGCCCTGGCTCGCTTCCGCTTGATACGGCGTGTAGGCGCTGTAGAACTCGCCGCGAGTCACGATCGCCCAGACAGCGGCGGGGATGTGATGCTCGTAAGCGCCGGCGCCGAGGAAGTTGAGCGGACGGCCGTCGCGCGATGCACGCTGCTGCATCAGGCGCCCCGTCTCCATCTCAGTCAGCGCTGCGGGAATGCCATCGAGCGACTTGATGCGCAGGGCGGCGGGAATCTCTTCGAACAGTGCATCGATGCTCGGCGCGCCGATGGCGGCCAGCATCTCGCGAACGTCGTTTTCGGTGTGCGGGATGAACGGCATGTCAGTGCCCAGCCTCCTCGACCACCTTCTCGTAACCCTTCGCGTCGAGCAGGCTCGACAGCTCGCCGCTGTTGCTCGGCTTCACCTTGAACAGCCAGCCCTGACCGTACGGATCGCTGTTGACGAGCTCGGGCGTCGCGCCGAGCGCATCGCTGTTGTTGGCGATGACCTCGCCCGACACCGGGCTGTAGACGTCGGACGCGGCCTTCACGGACTCGACGACCGCCGCCGCACCGCCCTTCTTGAGCGCGCGGCCGACTTCCGGCACTTCCACGAACACCAGGTCGCCGAGCGCGCCCTGTGCGTGGTCGGAGATGCCGACCGTCACGGTGCCGTCGCTCTCGACGCGGGCCCATTCATGAGAGTCGAGATATTTGAGATTCGCTGGAATCGAGGACATGGCTGTTACCTGTCTGTATTGATTAGCTCAGATCAATGCTTTGCCATTGCGCACGAACGGATACTTCACGACGCGCGCCGCCAGAAGCTTGCCGCGGATGTCGACCTGCACTTGCTCGCCGGTTGTCGCCGGCACGCGCGCGAAACCGATAGAGCGTTCGAGCGTCGGCGAGAACGTGCCGCTGGTCAGCTCACCTTCGCCGGCGCCGGGCACGACGACTTTCTGGTGACTGCGCAGCACGCCGCGATCCTCGAGCAGCAAGCCGACCAGTTTGCGAGCGACGCCGGCGCGACGCTGTGCTTCGAGCGCCGCGCGGCCGATGAAGTCGCGATCAGCCGGATCGAAAGCAACGGTCCACGTCAGCCCCGATTCGAGCGGCGTGAGGTTCTCGTCCATGTCGTTGCCGTAGAGATTCATCCCGGCTTCCAGGCGCAGCGTGTCGCGTGCACCGAGCCCGCACTGCTGGACACCCGCGTCGCGCAGCGCCGCCCAGAACGCAGCGATGTCCTTCGCGGGGAGAATCACTTCCCAGCCGTCTTCGCCCGTGTAACCCGTGGTCGCGACGAAGTGCTGGTCGAGCTGGCGCGAGAAGAAAGGTTTCATGCCGAGCACTGCGTCGGCGCTTGTGCCGATCACCTTCGCAGCTTTGGCGCGAGCGTTCGGCCCCTGCACCGCGACCATCGCCAGATCGGTGCGCGGCTGAATGTCGACCTTGAATGGCGGCGCCCAGCGCTTCAGCCACGCAGTGTCCTTGTCGCGCGTGCCGGCGTTCACGACGACCCGGAAGTGCTCGTTGTCGCCGAAGTAGGTGATCAAGTCATCGACGACGCCGCCGCGCTCGTTGAGCATGCAGCTATAGAGCGCCTTGCCCGGATCCTTCAGCTTCGCGACGTCGTTCGCCAGGAGGTAGCGCAAGTAGTCACGAGCGCGGGCGCCGCTGACATCTGCGATCAGCATGTGCGACACGTCGAACATGCCGGCGTCGCGCCGCACGGCGTGGTGCTCTTCGATCTGCGAACCGTAGTGGACCGGCATGTCCCAGCCGCCGAAGTCGACCATGCGGGCGCCCGCAGCGACATGCGTTTCGTACAAAGGCGTCTTGAAGCCCATCGTTGCTCCAGCAAAACAAATGACGGCAGCGACCGCGTAAAGCGGGCTGCCCTCTGTCCTGCGACCTGAGAGATCCGGCGCGCGGCGCGGGCCGCTACCTCTCCCCTTCGGTGAGTCGAACGGGGTCCGACTACTCTCCAGAGCCCCTCGAGGATGGTTAATCCGTCGACATGCCGTTCTTTTGCCTGAGCGTTTCCGGGCGGTTGCGCCTTCGGCGGACGAAAGGAGGCCCTTTCGACTCTCTCCGGCCATGCCTTGCGATGGGTGCGGTATGGTAGCAGAGAAGCGCTATAGAATTTGCCCCATGTCCACGCTTCCCCGCCGCCGCTCCATTCCCGTCCACATCGGTACCGTCGTCGTCGGCGGCGACGCACCCATTGCCGTGCAGTCGATGACGAATACCGATACGGCCGACGTCGACTCGACCGTGCGTCAGGTCACAGATCTGGCACGTGCCGGGTCGGAACTGGTGCGCGTGACCGTCAACACCGACGAAGCCGCGGCCGCAGTGCCGCACATCGCCGAGCGGCTGGCGCGCGCCGGCGTCTTCGTGCCGCTGGTCGGGGACTTTCACTTCAACGGCCATCGCCTGTTGAAGGCGCACCCGGCGTGCGCGCAAGCGCTGGCGAAGTACCGCATCAATCCCGGCAATGTCGGCCGCGGCAGCAAGCGCGATCCGCAGTTCGCCGAGATGATCGAAGTTGCATGCCGCAACGCCAAGCCGGTGCGCATCGGCGTGAACTGGGGCAGCCTCGATCAGGATCTGCTGACGCGGATGATGGACGAGAACTCGCAGCGCGCGCAGCCGCTCGACGCGAACGAAGTGATGCGCGAGGCACTGGTCGTGTCGGCGCTCGATTCCGCCGAGCGTGCGGTGGAACTCGGCCTCGGCCGCGACCGTATCGTGATCTCGTGCAAGGTCAGCGGAGTGCAGGACTTGATCGCCGTCTATCGCAACCTCGCCGCGCGCTGCGAATACGCGCTGCACTTGGGACTGACCGAGGCCGGCATGGGCTCGAAGGGCATCGTCGCCTCGACCGCCGGCATGTCGGTGCTGCTGCAGGAAGGCATCGGCGACACGATCCGCGTTTCGCTGACGCCCGAACCGAACGGCGATCGCACGCAGGAGGTGATCGTCGCGCAGGAGATCCTGCAGACGCTCGGGCTGCGCTCGTTCGTGCCGATGGTGATCGCGTGCCCCGGCTGCGGCCGCACTACCTCGACATACTTCCAGGAGCTGGCGCAGAAGATCCAGACCCACATCCGCCACCAGATGCCGCAGTGGCGCAAGCAATACGTCGGCGTCGAGGACATGACGGTCGCGGTGATGGGCTGCGTCGTGAACGGGCCCGGCGAGAGCAAGCACGCCAACATCGGCATCAGCTTGCCGGGCACCGGCGAACGGCCGGTCGCGCCGGTCTACATCGACGGCGAGAAGGGACCCACCCTGAAGGGCGAGCAGATCGCCGAAGAGTTCCAGTCGCTGGTCGAGGATTATGTCGCGAAGACCTACGCGCGGAAGGAGTCGGTATGAGCGAGCTGGCTAGCCGGAAGTGCGTACCGTGCGAGGGCGGCGTGCAGCCGCTGTCGCGTCCGGATGCGCAGAAACTGTTGAAACAACTGAAACCGGAGTGGAAGCTGGCGGATGACACGAAGAGCATCGCGAGCGAATGGAAATTCCGCAACTTCTTCCACACGATGAGCTTCGTGAATGCGATCGCGCACATCGCGAACGCCGAGGACCATCACCCGGACCTCGAAGTCGGTTACAGCTATTGCCGCGTGCGCTACAACACGCACGCGATCGGCGGCTTGTCGGAGAACGATTTCATCTGCGCGGCGAAGATCGACGCGCTGCCGACGACCTAGAGCCGAAAGAGGACCTAGAGTCGAAAGAGGAAGCCGAGCGAGATCGAGTCGACATCCGCCTGGCTCGCGACCTCGTTGCCGCCGACGTCGAGCGAGCGCTGGAACTCCAGCCGCGCCGACCAGTGCCCGCCCCAGTCGTATTGCGCGCCGGCGCCCACGGTCGTGACATCCGAATCGAAGCTGCTGCCCCTCGAGTTGCCGTTGATCGAAGTTGTCAGGTCGGTATCGGCAAACAGCATCCCGGCTCGTGCAAACAGCTGCCAGTCAGCGGACAGCGGCAGTATGCCGAACGCGGTCAGCGCCGGCCCGGCTGTTTCGAGCTCCCGATGAAAGCTCAGCGAGCCAGCGCCGATGATCGACAAGTCGAGCGTGTCGGTCGCCGAGAGCGTGCCTAGATTCACGTAGCTCGCTTCGACGGCGAGGTAGCGGTTGATGCGATACCCTGCAGTCACGCTCCAGGCAGTGCCCTCGTCATCGTCACCGGGCAACCACAATAGCGGCCGCGCTTCGATGACAGTAGTGACGAAGCCGACGACAGTGCCCGGCGCCGGGGCGAATATGGGTGGATTGGGCCCGATCACCGCGATCGGCGGCGCCATTCCGAACGCTGGAAGATTCGACGGCAGATCGAAGTCGTATTGCGACTGGCCGGCCGACGCGCCGAAGTAGAAGCCTTTGTCGGCAGCTTGCGCTGCACCCGCTGACATGATCGACAGCACGCACAACCCGACACGCAGTCCGGTACGCATCGTCTCCTCCCGTTATCCCTGAATGACCAGCCGTGGTCTCAGGTGCTCGCTGTTGTAACGACCGCTGGCGAGTACACCGGACCGACGGGATGCCTGAATTCCTGTTTGGCGAATTCTATACGTTGCTCGGCCGACGCTCCGAAATCGGCGCGCTCTTCGCAAATCTTGAGACGACGCAACAGTCCCTGGCGATTCGCAATCTGAATGGCCAGGCCCGGCCGCGCGTTCAGCTCGAGCACCAGCGGCCCGAGGTCGCGATCGAGCACGACGTCGACACCGATGTAACCTAACCCTGTCAGCTCGTAACAGCGCGCAGCAATGGCCAGAATCGTGTCCCAATCGGGCACACGCAGCCCGGCGATCGCATGTGTCGTGTCCGGATGATGCGTGACGACCTCGGTGCCGATCACGCCATCCAGCGTTATGCCGGTCGCGATGTCGATGCCCGCGCCGACCGCGCCCTGATGCAGATTCGCTTTGCCGCGCGAGCCACGCGTCGGCAGGCGCACCATCGCCATCACCGGCACGCCGCGGAAGACGATCACGCGGATGTCCGGCACTCCCTGGTAGCTGATGCGCTCGAACAGCTCCGAGAAGCGGACCATGTACTCGACGATCACCACGTCCTGCACGCCGCCGAGGCTGAACTGCCCGTTGATCGCATTCGACAGGTGATGCGAGAGGAAATCCTCGTCGAGAATGTCGCCGCCGATCGTGCGGTAACGATTGCCGCTGCGTCCGGCGATGACGACGATGCCGTCGCCCGCGCTGCCGTGCGCCGGCTTGAGCGCGAATTCGTTGTGACTGCGCACGATGTCGGGCAGCGTGCGGATGTCGTGCTGCGTCTCGATGACGCCGTAGAGCTGCGGCACGGCGATGCCCGCCTCCAGCGCCAGCCGCTTGGTCTTGAGCTTGTCGTCCACCAGCGGATAGAGCCGCCGCGGATTGAAGCGCGAGATGTAGTCGCCGTTGCGCTTGTTCAGGCCGAGCACGCCTTCGCGGGCGAGAGCGCCATACCCCAACATCAGGTTGCGCTCCCGGGACGCAGCGCCTTGAAGCGCCGCAGTTCGAGCAGTCGATAGCCCGTGTAACGACCGGCGAGCAGCGCGGCGGCGATCACGAGCAGAAGCAGCTCGGGGAAGACGAAGATCAGGTGAGCCAGCGCCGCGATGCCCATCACGACGTAGGCCGCCGCTGCGACCACGAGGCTGCCCGCGCCCTCCTGGATCGCTTCCGATGCGCCGCGCTCTTCCCAGACGATCGACATGCGCTCGATCGTCATCGAGATGATGACCATCGGAAACAGCGCGATCGACAACCCGGGCTGGATGCCGAGCTTGTGACTCAGCACGCTGATGCCCGCCATCAGCATCACCACCACGGTCAGCACGACCGTCAGTCGCGGCACCAGCAGCAACCGCAGCTTCTCCAGGTAGAAGCGGATGGTGAGGCCGAGCGAAACGATTACGACGAACAGCACGATGCCCCACACCAGCAGCGTCTCGCGGAACGCGAGTGCGACCAGCACCGGCATGAAGGTACCGAAGGTCTTCACGCCGACGAAGTTGCGCAGGAACAGGATCACCAGCGCGCCGATCGGGATCATCAGCAGCACGCTGTAGACCGCCTGCGTCGCAATCGGCAGCGAGAACAGCGAGAAGTCCATCGAGTGCGAGCCGATCTTCTCGGCGCGCCGCTCGGCAATCAGCATCGAGTCGAGCAGGTTCTGCTGCACGGCCAGCGTCACGTCGGCAACCGAGCCGCCTTCGACGTCGGCGATGCGCTCGTCGCCGCGCCACCAGATGAAGAAATCGCGCGGCAGCCCTTGCTCGAGGGTCCGCGGATTGAAATAGAGCCACTGCACGCCGTCGTGCACTTCCAGCAACTGCTCCGCCTGGACCGGACCGGGCTGACTGCGCAACAGGATGCCGTGCGCGATACGCGCCGGGATCTGCGCGCCGGCGAGCAGCACGGTCGCAAGATGTGCCCGGTCGGCAGCGGTGCTGCTGCGTTTGAGAAACACGCTCACGTACGGGTCGTTCTGCCCGAGGTTGAGATGCCGGAGCAGCTCGGTCGTGAAGCTGGCAACGTCGGCGGACTGCCGGCGGACCTCGGCGATCAAGCCCTCCATCGCGATGCGCGAGGGTTCGTCGAGCTCCGGCGGTGCCGGGAACGGCGGTGTCGTGTCTTCAGCGATACGCGTCGAGTCCCGGTAGACCAGCGCACGGTAATAAAGCGTCTGGGGACCGCTCGCCTGGCGCAGCGTCCATTGCGCTTCGCGTCCCGAGGGCGCGTTGCGCGTCGCCAGGCCGAAGCCGCGCGAGACGAAGTTCTCATCCAGCAGCGCGAAGCCGGGAGTCAGGGTCGGGATGCGCAACGTCGCCTTCACCGCCGCCGGACCGGGCTCGAAGCGCACCGCCGCCTCGATGTTCCAGATCTGCGTCTGCTCCTGGGGACGCAGCGGGAAGCCCAGCACGTGCACCTTGTAGGCGAACAGGCCCAGGCCGAGCAGAGTCAACACTGCCGACAGCACGTAGATGTGGCGGTTATTCAAGCGCGCAAGCCTACACCAGCAACCGCGAATCTTGCGCATCGACCTCGACGAGCAGGTCGACCGGCGCGGCTGCGAACCTGACGGCGGCCGCGAGGCTGGAGCGGCTGCCGCCGGCGTCCAGCTCCAAGCTGGCGTGCTCGACGAGGAACGCCAGTTCCAGTGCCCGGCCGATGGTCATCGCCACACGTCGTGCGTGCGACTGAACCTGGACTGCGTCGCCGCGTTCGCGAACCCACTGCGCGACGTGCTCGATAGCGTTGACCGCCTTCGCTCCAGCGGCCGCGAGTCGTTCGTCACGCACGGCCTGTACGCATTGCCCGATCCGAGCACGGACAGCCGGTAGCGCTGCCGTCAGCTCCCCGCGTAACAGCGCATCGAGCGCCAGAACGTTCGTCGTGCCCTCCCAAATTGGCAAGACCTGCGTGTCGCGCAGCAAGGCCGGCAATCCGGTGTCCTCGACGTAGCCGGCACCGCCGAACGCCTCGATGCATTCGCTGACGACGGCGACTGCCTGCTTGGCGGTGAGGAGCTTGGAGATCGGTGTCAGCAGTCGCAAGAACGCGCGCTGCTCGTCACTGATCTCTCCTGCCTCCTGCCGACCCATCAGCTCGACGAGCTCGAAGGCGAGCAGGAACGCACCGCGCGTCTCCGCTTCGAGTCCGGCGAGCGTGTCGACGTGCAACGGCAGCTCGTTGAGCATCGAACCGAATGCGCGCCGCTGCCCGGCATACGAACGTGCCAACGCGAGAGCCCGGCGCATGAAGGCGACCGAAGTGACGCTGTTCCACGCGCGCGTCACGACCAGCATCGGCTCGATGTTGCGTGTGCCGTTGCGCGTATCGCCCACCAGTTCGGCGCGAGCGCCTTCGAGCAGCAGCTCCGCGGTCGGAACCTTGCGCGTACCGAGCTTGTCCTTCAATCGCTCGACGCGCAGACCGTTCAAGCGACCGGCGGCGTCATGCGTCTCGACATAGAACATCGCGAGACCGCTGCCGCCGGGGCCGTTACCGGCCGGACGCGCCAGAGTCAGCGCCATCTGCGAAGTGATGGCGGACGTGAACCACTTCTTGCCGTACAGGCGCCACTGACCGCTCTCGTCGCGCTCGGCACGCGTGAGCGAGGCGCCCACGTCGGAGCCGCCCGTCGACTCGGTCATCCACTGGCCGCTCGTCCACGCTTGCGCGGGGTCGCGACTTGTGAGGCGCGGGAGTGCGCGCTGAATCAACTGCGCGTTATTCGCCGCCGTCAGCGTGCGAGCCGCACCGTCGGTCATCGCCAGCGGACAGGTGTACACGTCGGACGAGGGATGAAAGAGATAGATCGCAGCGAACTGATGGATGCGCGAATAGCGGCCATGCGCGCGCTCGTACGGAATTGCGATCAGGCCGGATTGCGCCGCAATCTGCGCAGCGCGCTGCCACAGCGGCGTGACTTCGATGCGATCGACGCGATTGCCCCATGCGTCCCACTGCACGAGCGTCGGCTCGTTCTCGCGATCGGCGAGCTGCAGCGAGTACAGCTCGCCGCCGGCAAGCTCGCCGAGCCGGTCGAGCTCGGGCGCGATCGCGCTCAGCGTCGCCGCCGGCAGCTTGCGCTGCAGATAGCTCTGCAAAAAGGCATCGTCCCGATACTGGTTGCCGAGCCGCGGCGCCGCTTGGACGAAGATCTCGTTCATGAGCGTGCGATCTGAGGTAGCTCACCCGCCGTGCCCATCGCACGGCCCATGAAGAAGCGCTTGGCCAGCGCGCTGCGGTCCACTGCGCCCAGGCCCGTGCGGCGCACCCAGCCAAGCGTGCCATTCGCGGTACTGAACAGCCGATTCAGTCCATCGACCATGCCGAGCGCGATCAGATTCTCGCTCTTGCGCCAGCGCTCGTAACGTCGCAGCACGCGCAGCTCGGCCAGTGCCTCGACGTTGCCGCCCTCCTCCAGCTCTTGAGCGAGCACCTGCACGAGCGCCGCGCAGTCGAGGAACCCCAGGTTGACGCCCTGCCCGGCGAGCGGATGGATGGAATGCGCCGCGTCGCCGACCAGTGCGAAGCGGTCCTTGCAGTACTGACGCGCGTGCGTGAGGCGCAGCGGAAAGTGCACGCGCGCCGCCGCGACTTCGACCTTGCCCAGGACGCCATCGAGTGCCTGCTCGATCTCGCGCGACGCCTCTTCCGGCGGACAAGCTGCGAGATGCTCCGCGTGTTCGGGACGCGTCGTCCACACGATGGAACTGCGACCGTCCGCTAATGGCAGATACGCAATCGGACCATCAGTAAGAAACCGTTGCCACGCGGTGCGTGCATGCGACTGTTCGGTGCGCACGTGCGTCACCAACGCGCGCTGGTCGTAGTTCCATCCGGCGGTCTCGACGCCTGCCAGCTTACGACTCAGCGACGCCGCACCGTCGGATCCGACCACCAACGCCGCACTCAGCACGCGGCCGTCGCCGAGCGACACGACTGCACGATCGCGTTCGAATGTCAGACCAGCAAGCTCGGCGCGCAGCAACGTGATGCGCTGACGGAACGGCGGACAATCGTACAGCGCCCATTGCAGCCGGCGGTTCTCGACGATGTGACCGAGATTCGGCTCGCTCGTCGCGCTCGCGCTGAAATGGATTGCGCCGGTGCTGCCGGGCTTGCCGGCCGCGTCCCAGACCACCATTTCCTCGTACGGCGACAGGGACTCAGGCGGGACCAGAGGCCATGCGCCGACTGCAGTGAGAATGCGCTGCGAAGCACGCGACACCGCCGACACTCGCAGATCGACATCGCCCTGCGGAGGCGATGCAGGCGGATGCGCTTCCAGCACAGCGATACGCAACTCGGCGAGGCGCGGATCGACGGCTGCCAACGCCGCCGCGCAGGCGCCGACCATGCCGCCACCGACGATGACGATATGGAAATCGTGACGCATCAGAGCAAGCTCGCGCCGCGCGCCAGCTTCGGAATCCGCCCGGCTGCGCCGAGCGAGAGCTGCGATAACGCACCTTTCGCTGCAGGCATGAGATCGAACGCCAGCATGCCGACGTCGCGCAGCGCCTTGATCGGACCGAGCGGTTGGGAGAACAACCGCACCAGGCCATCGGTGAAGCGCACGATGTTGGTGCGATCGGCCACGCGCCATTCGCGATAGCGTTCGAGCCACAGGCCATCGCCGGGATCGAAAGCGTCCTTCTGCTGCGCGCGGCCGTCCGCCAGAACTTCCGCCAGGCTGGCAGCGTCGCGCAAGCCGAGATTGAAGCCCTGGCCGGCAATCGGATGCAGCGTCTGCGCAGCGTTGCCGACGATTGCGAGTCGATCGGCAATGTGCTCGTCAGCGCGCGTCAGAGCGAGCGGGTAAAGCTGACGCGTCCCCACCCGCATGAACCGCCCGAGCCGGAATCCGAACGCGTCCTGCAGGCGCGCGAGAAAGTCGGTGTCGTTCGCCTGCGCGACCGATTGCGCGAGGTCGGGCGTGAAGGTCCAGATGAGACCGACCCGCCCTTCGGACATCGGCAGCAACGCCAACGGTCCGGACGGAGTGAAGCGCTCGTACGCAACGTGATCGTGAAAGCGCTGCGTGAGCACGTTGGTCACCAGCGCCGTCTGGTCGTAGTTCCAGGTTTGCGCTCCGATGCCCGCGGCTTCACGCAAAGCGGACTGCGCACCGTCGGCGGCAATCGCCAGCTTCGCGTCGACCGCTGTGCTGCCCTGCGTGTCGAGGTCGCATTCGATCCGCTGCCGGCCGTCGACCAGCCGCATGCCGCGCACCTTCGCCGGAGCGAGGATCCGCACCGAGCTACCTTGCAGCCGGCTCCACAGAGCGGCGCCCATCGCACGGTTGACCACGACGAAGCCGAGCGCACTCAGCCCCTGCTCCTCCGCGTCGAGGCGCGCGAAGCCAAAGCGTCCCCGATCGGAGATGTGGATGCGGCGAATTGCCGTCGCTTCGCGCTCCAGCAGCGGCCACACGCGCAACGCATCGAAAATACGCCGGCTGCCGTTCGACAGTGCAGTGGTCCGCTCATCGAAGCTCGGTTGCCCGACCGTGCCGAACGGCTGAGCCTCGATCAGGACGACATCGAGAGCGAGCTCGGCCAGCGCCAGCGCGAGCGTCGCACCGACCAGACCGCCGCCGCAGACGGCGACGTCGCAAGCCCCTTCAGACCGCGCGTCCGCTGCCATTCATCAACTTCTCTATGGCATCGGCGTCTTTCGGTGCGCTGCGCGTGAGCACTTCGCTGCCCGTGCCGGTGACCGCAACGTCGTCCTCGATGCGCACGCCGATGTTCCACCAACGCTTCGCAACGCCCTTCGAGCCGGCGGGAATGTAGATACCGGGCTCGACCGTCAACGCCATGCCCGGCTCCAGCACGCGCCACTGCTCGCCGATCTTGTAGTCGCCGACGTCGTGCACGTCCATGCCGAGCCAGTGGCCCGTGCGATGCATGAAGAAACGCCGGTACGCGCCTTCCTTGATCAGCGCCGGCACTTTGCCTTTGAGGATGCCGAGCTTGACGAGGCCCTGCGTGATCGCGCGCACCGCGGCGTCGTGCGGTTCGTTCCAGTGATTGCCGGGCTGAGTCTTGGCGATTGCAGCGTACTGCGCCTCCAATACCACCTCGTAGATGGCGCGCTGCTCCGGCGTGAAGCGACCGTTGACGGGGAAGGTGCGCGTGATGTCGGAGGCGTAGAGCTCGTATTCGCATCCGGCGTCGATCAGCAGGAGGTCGCCGTCTTTGAGCGTCTCCGAGTTTTCGTGGTAGTGGAGGATGCACGCATTCGCACCGCTCCCCACGATCGGGTGATAGGAGATGTCCGCGTTGTTGCGACGAAACTCGTGCAGCAGCTCGGCCATCACTTCGTACTCGGTCCGGCCGGGACGCGCGAAGCGCATCGCGCGTTTGTGCGCGCCCGCGGCGATGCGGGCGGACTCGCGCATCGTGTCGACTTCACCGCGCGACTTGAACAGCCGCATGTCGTGCAGCAAATGGTCCAGCGCGACGAACTCCTGCGGCGGCTGCACGCCTGTGCGCGATTGCGACTGCACCTTCAGGCCGTTGACCCAGCCGATCACGCGCTGATCGAACTCCTGGTGCACGCCCATCGTGTAATACACGCGCGCACAGTTTTCCATCAGGCCCGGCAGGATGTCGTCGATATCGCCGATCGGGAAGGCGTCGTCGGCGCCGTAGTCGCGAGTCGCGCCGTCGGGCCCGGCCCGCCGTCCGTCCCAGGTTTCGCGGGTCGGATCGCGCTCGCGCACGAACAACACGTACTCCGCCTGCGCGCGCCCGGGGATCAGCACCGCGACCGCTTCCGGCTCGGCGAAGCCGGTGAGGTAGTAGAAGTCGCTGTCCGGGCGGTAGTGATAGTGCACATCGCCGTTGCGCGACTTTTCCGGCACGGCAGGCAGGATGGCGATGCCGCCCTTGCCCATCATCTTCATCAGCTGGCGGCGGCGGCGACGGAACTCGTCTTTGCGCATGCTCGGTCTAGTTCAGGCGGGAGGGATCGGGCGGAGCGCTGTCGCCGCCTGCACGCAGCTCGGTCAGCTCGTCGTGGATCAATTGCACGCCGGCGCGCACGTACTCGACGATCTCTGCGTACGCCTGCTCCTCTTCCTCGGTGTCGGCGCCGGTCTCGACCGACGCCTGGCTGATGTGCGTGAGATCGCGCAGCACCTCGTCGACCTCGCCGCTGAGCTGGTCGCGCGGGACGGGACCCGCTGTGCCGAAGCCGTACAGGAACCCCTGGCACCATTGCGACAGCGCGGTGGCGCGCTGGACGAGCAGCGCGTCGTCATCGGGCAACAGCAATTGAAACTCCATCTCGTCGCCGCGCAGAGCACGCACGGTGTCGGCGAACAACAGACGCAGGGGTGCGCGATCGTCGGCAGCGTCCTCGTCGGCATCCGGCACCAGCTCATCGAGCCAGCTCTCTACCGGGTACTGCTGGATGGTGCAGAGGGCGCCACACAGGCATCCATGACTCTCCGCCGCCGCCACCGATGACTGCAGCGACTGCAGTACGCGCGCAACTTCCGGAAAAGTGACCTGAAACATTCGCCGTTATGTTAGCACCGGCGTGAGCCGCGTTGTTTGACCGCATGGGGGTGCCGCCGCATAATCCAGGCCGTCATGAGCGATGCGAAGCCCAAAGTCACTGTCGAACAGGAACTGAAGCAGCTCGAGCGCCGGCTCGACGAGCTGCTCGGCACGATCGCTCAGCTCCATGAAGAGAATCGCGCCCTGCGCCAGCGGCAGGATTCGATGATGGCCGAGCGTGCGACCCTCCTGCAGAAGAACGAGCAGGTGCGGGCACGCGTCGAAGCGATGATCGGTCGCCTCAAGGCGATGGAGCACAGCGCATGACGGAGCGATCGGCGCGAGTCAGCGTGCGGATCCTCGAGAAGGAATACCAGGTCGCCTGCCTCCCCGAAGAGCGCTCCGAGCTGCTCGATTCCGCCGAGTACCTGAACGTCAAGATGCGCGAGATCCGCGACGGTGGGAACATCGTCGGCCTGGACCGCATCGCGGTGATGGCCGCGCTGAACCTCGCGCACGAGTTGCTCAAGCTGCGCGGCCGCGGCGATGCCGCGGATACCGACGTCAGCCAGAAGATTCGCCAGCTGCGCGAGCGCGTCGAGAGCGCGCTCAGCCGGGGTCAGCAGCTCGAGCTGTGACCGCCCAGCGCAAATTTGTTGGGCAAGTCTGTTGCCAAGTTGCGAATCGAACTTTTTCTACCGGCCGTTCGTTGCAAAACGGAACGTCCGACGTCAGATTGCGATATGGCGCCGCCTGCGGTGTTCGACATGTGTCGGGTTACCTCTCGACCCTAACGTAAACACCCCAGGGATTCGG
>DATENH010000092.1:0-41395 GCA_035275145.1 Steroidobacteraceae bacterium
TCTGCGCATCAGCTCGGTGACGACCGCGTTGACCTTCACCTTCGGATTCGCCAGTGACTCTTCGGTCACGACGCCTTCCGACACGCCTTCCCAGACCAGCTGTTTCTTCGCGGCATCGACGATGTCGAGGTTGATCGTGCCGACCTGGTAGTTCACGGTCTCCTGATACATCGGCCAGCCGCCGTACAGGCCGTCGCGATAGCCGTAGTAGCCGCCGGCACTCGGCCGCGTCTCGCTGCGGTCGCGCGTGTTCATGTAGAAGTTCACGAGCAGATCGGGCTTCTCCGCACTGTACTTGTAGCCCCGCGCCTCCAGCGCGGTGGTCACCGAATGCTTGAAGTAGCTGGTGACGAGCGTCGAGTAACCGCCGCGATCCGTACCCGTCTCCTTCGGGAAGCCGAAGGTGCGATAGACGGAAAAATCGGCGTTCTTGTCGTAGTCGACGCGCATGTTCGGCGCGTCCGTCGTCGCGCAGCCCGCAAGCAGCGCGACCAGCAGCGCCACGATCGTCAGTTTCATCTTGCACATGAACACAGTGTGGACCGGCACCGTCATGACGGCAACGGTCGGTTCCCGGATAGCGAGCGCGAGCACTTGCCGCTACGCTTGTCCGCACATGGACCCTCGACGAATCGCATCCGCCGTTTCGACTCTGCTCGTATGCGTACTGCTGGCGCCGCCCAGCGCGCGCAGTGCGGAGGCGCGTGACCCGTTCGAGAAGGTGCGCGAAACGTTCCGCAAGGCTTACGAGCAAGTCGACGACCCGACGGCGAAGCGACATCCCGACGGCGAGGCGCTGCGCAACTACCCGCTCTACCCCTATCTGCAAGCAGCGCGCATCCGGCGCGCGCTCGCGGATGCGGGCGATGAGCTCGGCTCCGTCGATCAACGCGCGCAGACCTTCATCACCTACTACGAGAACGAGCCCGTCGGCCGCAATCTGCGCCGCGTCTGGTTGACCAGCCTCGCGGAACGCGGGCACTGGCAGGAGTTCCTCGATCAGTACCGCAGCAACCTCGCGGACGACGCTCTCGAATGCCAGAACCTCACGGCGCGCATCGAGCTCCAGCGCACCGACGATCTGGCGCCACTCGTTGCGAAGCGCTGGCTGACTCCGCACAGCCTGCCGGATTGCGAACGCGCTTTCGATTGGCTGCGTGCGCAGAATGCACTGACGCCCGAGCTGATCGAGCAGCGCGCGCGGATGGCGCTGAAGGAAGCCAACAGCGGCTTCGCTCGGGAGATTGCAGCCTTCTTGCCGCCCGAGCGTGCTGCGCCGGTGCTGCAATGGGCATCGTTGCTGGAGGATCCGCAACGTCAGATCGATGCGCTGATCGCCGCGCCCTCGACGGCAGTCGAAGACGACGCGCTGCTCGCTGGCTGGACGCGCTACGCGCGCCGGGATCGTGATCTGGCGATGCGGCGCTTCGATGCATTCACGCGTGCCCGCGGCATGAACGAGGCGACAGCGAGCAAGTACGCGCTCGCGCTGGCACTCGCGCTGTCATGGGATCGCGACCCGGATGCGCTGCACTACTTCGATCGCGTCGCGCCCGCCGACCTCGACGACTATGCGCTGGAATGGGCAGCGCGCTCATCCATCTGGAACAGCGATTGGCCACGGCTCGCCAACACCATCGCCGCCATGTCCGACATCCAGCGGGGGCTCACACGCTGGCGCTACTGGGCTGCACGGGCCGCAGAACACAATGACGACGCGAAACTCGCACGGCAGCTCTACGAATCGACCCTCACCGACGACAACTTTTACTCGATCGCGGCGGCGTCGCGGCTCGGCCAATCGCTCGCGCCGCATCCGGAGCGACTGGTCATCGACGAAGTCCAGCTGAAACAGATCGAGCAACTCCCTGCGCTCATCCGCGCACGCGAGCTGTTCAAGAGCGAGATGCGCGATCTCGCAAATCAGGAATGGGCGTACGGCTACGACATGCTGCCCCAGCCTGCCCGGCCGCAGGCCGTACCGATGGCTTCGCGCTGGGGCTGGCACGAGCAGGCGATCATGACCGCTGCTCAGCTACGTCTGTTCAACGACTACACCTTGCTCTATCCGCAGCCGTTCGATCGCGAAGTGCGCGCGGCCGCCGAGCTGAGCAAGCTGCCGCCGCAGCTCATCTACGGCGTGATGCGACAGGAAAGCCTGTATCGCACGGATGCGATTTCCGCCGCCGGTGCGCGAGGTCTCCTGCAATTGATGCCGGACACGGCACGCAGGACCGCACGCGCATGGAAACAGCCGAAGCCGAGCCCCGACTCGCTGTTCGATCCGGACGTCGCGATCATGCTCGGCGCCGCGCATCTGAAGGAACTGCTGGATCGATTCGGCGGCCAGACGGTCGCAGCGCTTGCCGCCTACAACGCAGGGCCGAACGCGGCGATGCGCTGGATTCCGCCGCAGCCGGTCGAAGCGGACGTGTGGATCGAGAACATCCCCTACAACGAGACGCGCACTTACGTGCAGCGCATCGTCTGGCACACCCTGGTATTCAACTGGCTGAAGAGCGGCGAGCCGCAGAAACCGGATGGCTGGCTCGTGGCGGTGGGTCCGATTTCGGCCGCAGCGCCGGAGTCTGGCTGAGCAGACGCTCGATCGCCTCCACCGCATCCTTCGCATTCGTCACGAAGACATCCGCGCCGGCCTCGTGCAGTCGCGTCCATGAGCGCTCGACATCGACGTCCACCGCCAGCGGGCGCAGCACGATCAACTTGGTTTCCGGCAGCGCGCTGCGCAGGCGACGACAGAAGTTGCGCACTTCGGCGCCACGCGTCGGCGAGATCGCACCGATACACACAGCGAGAGGCCGCTGCTCGATCGTCTCGTTCACTGCATCCTCCGCCGACAAGTCGAGCGGCACTAGCGTCATCGCCTTGGGACCGACCGCGGCACGCAGCAGCTCCAGTGCCGTCTGATCCTCCGGCGTGCGTGTCGCCAGGCCGATCACCGGCGCGATCTGCTGGCTGTCGTCGGCGGGCACCATCTGCAGCACTGTCTCGTTGATCATGTCCAGGATGAACAGCTCGTCTTCCTCGGTGATCTCATTCTGCGTGCGATGCTGCGAGACCAGCAACAGTGCGGGGAGCAGCACTTCGTGGATGACGCCGACATCGCCCAGCTCATCGCGCGTGCGTTCGACGACGAGCGTCGCCTCGTCCTCGTCTCGGGCGAGCAGGCGCTGATAGAAGCGGATGTGCGGAGTCAGCGCCGGTTCCTCCGCGAAAATGACCGCGAGAAAACGCAGCGAGCGCACGTTGCGGCCGAGCACCGCGACACACACCGTCAGCGGCGTCGACAGCAGCAGCCCGACCGGCCCCCACACCCAGATCCAGAACAGCGCCGAAACCAGCAGCGCGAACGACGACACGCCGGTGCGCCGTCCGAACACGAGCGGCTCGATGAACCACGCCGTGACGAAGTCGAGCGACAGGAACAGCGCCAGCGTCTGCACGGTTTCGGCCCAGCCCGGGAAAGTCGCGAAAGCCAGCGACGCCGGCATCAACACGGACAACAGCGTCCCGACGTAAGGCACGAAACGCAGGACGGCAGTGAAGCCGCCCCACAACGCCGCGTAAGGCACGCCGATCCAATACAAGCCTCCCGCAATCAGCGCGCCGAAGACCAAGTTGATCAAGGTCTGCCACAGCAGGAACTGACTGACGCGATACGTAGCCTCGTCCATCAAGCGCGTGGTGAGGCTCACGCTCTCCGAGCCGAGCAGGCGGATGAAGCGGTCGCGCAGGTCCTCGCGCTGACCGAGCATGAAGGCCACCAGCGCCAGAACGATGATGGTGCTGGCAATCGGCTCGAAGATCGATCCGCCGGTCTCGCGCAGGCGCTCGACTGCCGATCGGGGCTCGATCACTCGCACTGGCTGCGAGCGACGCAAGTCGTCGGCGTTGTCGTCGAGCTGCTCGGTGACGCGATCGACCGTGCGAGTGAACTGCTGCAGAGTCGCATCCTTGCCCGGCCGCAGCTCGGCCACTTTGTGACGCATAGACGACGTGTAGCGTGTGAGCTGTGCCGACAGCTCCGCGAACTGGTCGACCACGACGTAGCCGATGCCGCCAACGATTCCCAGCGCCAGCAACATGGTTAACGCGACGCCCGCGAAGCGCGGCAGACGATGACGGTCGAACAGCTTGACGGCCGGCGTCAGCGCAAACGCCAGGATGATGCCGAGCGCCAGCGGCAGCAGGATCGCCTTGGCGGCCCATAGCACTGCAACGACCAGGACGAGAGTCAGCAGCGACACCCAGACGCCGTTGACTCGGACTCGCGGTTGACTCGGCGGCACAATCGAACCTGCGCCCCGGGCGGGCGCTATACGGATTTGCGGTAGGAACTCCGCGGACCGAGGGGCGGTTCCGCTCAGCCTTCTTCTGAGGGCGTGGTTTTGGTCTGCCGCGGCAGAGGCCGCGTCGTCGGCAGCCGCAGCGTACGCAGACGCGTGGCGCTGGCATCGAGGTCGACGTTGGCCAGCGGCGTCGTCCGCATCAGCTGCTCGAGATGCCGCCGCGACTCGGCCAGGAACGACGGCACGGTCGTGGCCTTCAACGGACGCGAGACCAGGTAGCCTTGAATCTGCACGCCGCGGTCCATCAGAAGCGGTGCGAGCTGCGACGGACGCTCGACACCTTCGGCCGTCACTTGCAACCCGAGGCTGTGGCACAGGCCGACGATCGAACGCACGATCGCCGGCGAGCGCGCACTGCTGTCGAGAGAGCCGACCAGGCCGCGGTCGATCTTCACCCGCGTCAGCGGCAACCGCTCCAGCGACGTGAGCGATGAATAACCCGTACCGAAGTCGTCGAGCGCGATGCTCACGCCGAGCTCGCGCAAGCGGTGCAGCGCCGCGATCGTGGTCGGACCGGTCTGCAGCACGTTCTCGGTCAGCTCGATTTCCAGGCACTCCGCCGGCAAGCCATGGCGGCTCAACAAGGTCTGCAGTCGCTCGACGAAGTGACCGTCGAGGAACTGTTGCGAGGAAATGTTGACCGCGACTTTCGCGCGCGGCCACGGCCCGCTCTGCCAGAACGCGGCCGCCTCGATGGCACTGCGCAGCGCCCAATCGCTGATGTCCGTGATCAGGCCGGTCTGCTCCGCGACCTCGAAGAAATCCGCCGGCGCGATCACGTTGCCGTCCGGTTGTCGCCAGCGTAGCAGTGCCTCGACAGTGTGCGTCTCAAGCGTTTCGAAACAGACTTCCGGCTGATACAGCAGCTCGAACTCGCCCCGCTCCACCGCGCGACGCAACGACTGCTCGACCTTGAACCGCGACGATGCGGCTTCGAGTAGCTGCGGCACGAACAGGCTCCAGCCGTTGCGGCCCAGCTCTTTGGCGCGGAACAGCGCCGTGTCCGCGGCTCGCAGCAACGCGTGCGCGTCGCCGGCATGATCCGGATAGATGCTGGCACCGACGCTGACGCTGATGCGCAGCTCACGGCCGTGCACGGACAGCGAGCGATGAAACTCGTCGAGCACGTGCGCGCACACGGCTTCGACGTCGCTGGCACTCTGCACGTCCTCGCACACGACAGTGAACTCGTCGCCGCCGAGGCGCGCGCTGAAGGACTTGCCGAGCAGGTTCAGGCGCAGCCGCTCGCTCACCGCTTGCAGCACGCGGTCGCCGAAGGCGTGGCCGAGGCTGTCGTTGATCGTCTTGAAATTGTCCAGGTCGATCGAGAGCAAGGCGAGCTTGGTGTTGTACGCCTTGGCGCGCTCGATCGACGCGTCCAGGTGCACGAATAGCTGGCGGCGGTTCGGCAGGTCCGTGAGCGGATCGTGATACGCGAGATGATTCAGCTCGCGCGTGCGCTCGTCGACTTTCGACTCGAGCTCGATCTGGTAGGCCCGCACCGCGCTCTGCGCGTGCTGTAGCTGTTCAGCCATCTTGTTGAACGCGACGCCCAACGCGTCGAGCTCGCGGACACCGGCTCGCGAGACGCGCGTACGAACAGCACCGCCTGCGAGACGACGCGTCGCGTCGATCAAGCGCCGCACCGGCGCGGTCACACTCGTGACCGTGATGATCGCGATTGCGACCAGCAGCAGCATGACCGCGGCACTCGCCCAGACGAGCTGCCGGTCCGCCTTGTCGGAAGCGCTCACTGCGAGGCGGTCGGCGTCGGCGAGCGCGCGCCGTGCGGGCTCGACCAGCTGCGTCACGATCAGCGCCGAGATTTCCGCGCCCTTGTCCCGGAACAGCATCGAGCGGTCGTTGAAGTCGTCGGTGGCTTTGAATACGGCGCGCCGCCCCGCGACGATGGTCGCGAGATTGCGGAACACTCCCTTCAGCCAGGGCTGCCCGTGAACCTTGGCGAGCTCCTCGGAGTGCTCCTGCAGGTACAGCTTGAAAGCGTTCTCCGCCGCGACGATGCCTTGCACGGAGCGCGGCGACGAAACGCTCGCCGCGGCGCTGACGCGCTCGCGAATCGTGCTGAGCAGGCGCGTGAGGTCCATGAGCCGCTCGCTCGCAAACACGGCGCCGGCAACGCGCACGGCCCGCGCGTGCGGCGCATTTACGCTGGCTTCGAGCTCGTCGAAGTTCGTCCAGTACTCGCGCAGGCGCGCACCGCGCGCATTGCTGTCGGCGAGCATCTCTTCGCCCATGCTGCGAAACGTGTTGAGCTCGGCGGCGAATTGCGGCGCGGAAGCCGCGAGCTGCGGGAAATTCTTGGCAGCTTCGTCGTAGCCCGTAGCTGCATCGGTCATACGCTGCGCGGCGAGCTGCGCCTGGTGCACGGAGATCGAATTGCTTTCGGACTGGTCGACGATGACGCGCTCGTACAGCGACACGGCAGCGGCCAACGACTCGGTCGCACGCACCAGCGGCTCGTGCTGGACGAGTAGCTCGCGCACCCGTTCGCGCGCCTCGCGGGCACTCTGCTGGGTGATGTAATTGGCGGCAATTACAGCGATCGCGACGGCGGCAAAGCCGATCGCCACGCGCAACGCCATGCCGGGGCGATATCCGCTGGATACACCCTCGTCCGGCATCGGTTGGCTGTCGCCCTTGGCAGTCTTATTGATTGGTCGCGCGCCCATCCCCGTTCGCTCGCGCAAGAACCGTGAGGCACTCATCAGCCCGTGAAATGTGCCATTAAGCCCTACAGTTGGTCTGTAGGTGAGTCCCTGGACTGTGCGCTGGTTCTCGCACGGCAAAGCAGGTTAAGTTCAATCAGACCGCAGGGCAGGCGACCGAGCGTAGCCCGCGGCGCGTCAATTCGCGCAGGAACCCGGGAAGGGCCTCCAACAGTTGATCCGGGCGATTGTGCTGGTTGCGGCCGTCGTGCATCAGCACGATGTCGCCGGCGCGGACGCGAGCGAGGCGCTCGGCGATGCGCGGCGCGGTGCCGAGCCAGCCCCAATCGATCGCGCTTCGATCCCACATGACGACGCGCTCGCCGCGCAAGCGTGCTTCATCTGTCATGCAGGGCCGCGCCCGGCCGTGCGGCGGACGATAAAGAAAGGGCTCGCGGCCGAGCACGTCGCTCAATGCCTTCGCTCCGTCGCGCACCTGGGCGCGAGCGGCTCGCGATCCCATCAACCACGGATGGCGATGACTCAAGGTGTGGTTGCCGACTGCGTGACCGGCCGCTGCGACCGAGCGCATCAGCGCCGGCTCGCGTTGCGCGAACTCGCCGATAGCGAAGAACGTCGCATGCATCTGTGCCCGCGCGAGCAGGTCGAGGATCTGCGGCGTCGAGCGTGGATCCGGACCGTCGTCGAAAGTGAGGTAGACGTGCTGCGCGCTCACGACTCCACCTTGAGCTTACCCAGATTGCGCACCAGCGCCGCGCGCGTGAGCCAATAGAGACGCGGCTCTGCATTGCCGCGCTCACGAATGCGAGCCGCTGGCGCGAACGCGCTCATCAAGAGCCGGAAATGAGCGCCGAGCAGACGCGTGCGCCAGCTCTTCGGCATCGGTGTGCTCACGAAGCCCACGACTTCGCCGTGCGCCGGCAACCACGTCGTACCCTGAAAGACTGCGATCTCACGCAACGACGGATCGGTCTGCGCGACTTCTGCGAGCGTGCGCATCGACTGCCGCATCAGCTTCGCGAATCTGAATCCGACCCGCTGCATCGAGCCCTCGCCGAGCGCGGCGATGCTCGCGTTGTTGAAATGCAGTCGACCGATGGGATCGTTGTCGCGCAATAGCGTGCCGTCCTCGAAGCGCATCTCCGGGCCGCGATAGCGTGACTGCCCGAGAAACAGCACCGGCCCGAGCGTGCGCAGCCGATAGCGCCGGTAATACCAGGCGTCGACGAAACGGAGCACTCCTTGGGCGATACGACGCAGCACACTCAGGGCGCCCGATAGGCAGCCGGCTCTCGCGAGGTCGCAAGATCCACCGCGAGTTGCGCGACGCGACGCGCGCCCTCGCGCCGGCCCAATTGCCAGGCACGCATCTGCATCGCTTGCAGTGCATCGGGGTTGTACAACAGCGCTGCGAGACGATCGAGCAATTCGCCGTCCGCCACCAGCCCGCCGACGTCGTGGTTCTGCAGGAAGGCGATGTTGAATCCTTCCTGCCCGCCGAGCGACCGGCTCGCGAGCAGCGGTCGCCCGCATGCGAGCGCCTCTGCGACGCTGATGCCACCCGGCTTGCCGACCACCACGTCCGCGGCCCGCAAGTAGACGTCCATGCGATCGGTCCACTCGCACACGTGCAGTCGATCGGAATGCTTGCGCGCCAGTACATCGAGGGCGCTGCGAGCGTTGCCGTTGCGGCCGGGCATCGCGACGAGCCGCGGGCCGTCCCTGCGCTCGAGCAATGCGCGAACGGCAGCGTCGACACTGAGACCGAGCCCGCCGCCGAGAACCAGGACGATCGGCCCGGCGTGCGGGAGCTGCAATTCCTGGCGCGCGTCGCCCTGCGACAGGGGCCGCACGAAGTCCGGCATCAGCGGCACGCCGGTCGCGATCTCCATGGCATGCGGAAACTGCGGCCCGACGCTGCCGAGAATCGACTCGTGCGCCACGCAGTAGCGATCGACGCCGCGCTGCTTCCAGAAATCGTGGACGCCGAAATCGGTCATGACGCCGATCAACGGCGCAGTCACTTTGCGCCGCTGCTTCAGGTACGAAGCCATCGCGGCCGGAATCATCTGCGTGCTGATGATCACATCCGGCGCGAAACGACGGATTGCCGGCTCCAGGCGACGGATCAGACGCATCCAGCACCACTTCATCACGACCAGGCGCGCACGCACTCCATTGCCTGCGAGGCTGTTGGCGTCGTAAGGCAAGGACGAGTACAGCAACGAGAACAGCATCCGGTCGGATGCATATTTGGCAGAGCGCGCCGAAGGAACGCCGACGTCCGCGGCGATCGCGGAGATCAGCTCCAGCACTTCGAGCACTGCCGGCGGCGGGCCGGACTCGCTTTCCAGGATCTGGCGCCAGGTGTGCTCGTCCAGCGTGTAGAGCCGCTCGTACAGCTGCGGGTAGTTCTGCACCAGGCTGAGATACGTCTCGTGCACCGCTTGCGCGACACCGGGATGCATCAGCGACCACAGGTCGAGCGTGCGCACCGTCGCGGAATCGCTCAGCGCCGCTTCGATCCCCTGCGCCGCACGGACGTGACCGAGCCCCAGTCCCGAAGTCAGCAGCAGGATGCGGGGGCGGCTGGCGTCATCGCCATCCCAATCGCGGAGGGCGCGACTGAACAGCTCATGGCGCGCGCGGGGGTCGGGAAATCGCGATCGGTCCAAGCGCATGGAGCGGGTTCCAATTCGAGGCAATCGGCCGTGAATGTTCCGTTTGCAGCCTCGGTTCCGCGCATTCTCCGCCAACGTCCTGAACTTTCCCAGCGTAGGGACTTTCTGCATTCCTCCCCACCTCGGAGGCAGCATGATGCCGCCGCTACATCGGCAGGCGCTTGCCAGGCAGCAGCGGATGAGACGTCAGTGCTTGAGCAATCTGGCGCGGACGCGCCGGGTGGTGAGCACGCCGAGGTATTGAGTGATCTTCGCGCCCGACGCGAGCTGCGTCAGCTCCTGCTCGTAGATCTTTTCGACCTCGTCGATCGATGTGTGAGTCTCTTTGGCGATGGCTTCCTTCGACGTCTGATGATTCTTGGAGTTGGCGAACGCACGAGTCGGGGTGGCCATCGCAAAAAACCTCCGAGCGCATCTTGATTTTTTCTTCAACGCCGCTCAACGAAGCCGCAGCGCGCGAATTGATCAACGAACGAGCAAACCAATCGACACGCAATGATCCGCTGCGTACGCGCGAAGTCAAGCATGGGTTATCCAGAAGTTTTCCACCGCTTCTGTGGATATCTCTGAGGCGCGTAAAAAATTTTCTGAATTTTTTCGAGCGACGAGTCGCGCACCTTGTCAAGAAGCAGACGGCTGAACTTTCACCCGTCGACGAAAAAACTTTTTGGCACGCGCCGACTGTGGGTCAGGCTTCAGCCTGACTCTTCGCGGCTCGGGCTTCAGCCCGACTCCGCCTTCTTGTGTTGCGCCTGCGGGTCACCCGCGAAATTTCTCGGAGAAAATGCCGTCGCAAGAACGCATCAGCTAGACTCGGCGCCCGGTTGGGCCTGTAGCACAATGGTTAGTGCAGGGGACTCATAATCCCTTGGTTGCAGGTTCGAGTCCTGCCAGGCCCACCACACCGGAGCGCTGCCGCCTCAGCGCTCCTTCATCAACATCGCCCGCGTCTTCCTGAGCTCCGCGAGTTGCTCCTTGCCGACTTTCGGATAACTCAGGTCGAGCGAGTCCAGCGTCTGGATGATGGCTGACGCGACCACGATGCGTGTGAACCACTTGTTGTCCGCCGGCACGACATACCACGGACAATCGGGCGTTGCGGTTTCGGCAATGGCGTTCTCGTACGCGTCCATGTAGTCGTTCCAGAACCCGCGCTCGCGCGCGTCGGCGGGAGAGAGCTTCCAGTTCTTGTCGGGCTGATCGATGCGCTCCAGGAACCGCTTCTTCTGCTCCCCGCGTGAGACGTTGAGGAAGAACTTGCGCACGATCGTGCCGTTCGCGTTGAGGTAGCGCTCGTAGGCGCGGATGTCGCGATAGCGCTCGTTCCAGATGTCCTTGGTGATCCGCTCCGGCGGCAGCTTCTGCCTTTCCAGCAAGGCGCGATGGACGCGCAGCACCAGCACTTCCTCGTAGTACGAGCGGTTGAAGATGCCGATACGGCCGCGCTCCGGCAGATTGCGATTGCAGCGCCAGAGGTAATCGTGATCCAGCTCCTCCGACGAGGGCGACTTGAACGACACCACCTGGCAGCCTTGCGGATTCACGCCCGACATCACGTGCTTGATGGCGCCGTCCTTGCCGGCCGCATCCATCGCCTGGAACACCAGCAACAACGACCAGCGATCTTGCGCGTACAGCCTGTCCTGCAGCTCAGCCAACGCCACCACGCCCGCCTGCAGCATCTCCTTGGCGCGCGGCTTGTCCTCGTCGCCGAGGTCGCCGGTGTCCTTGGGATCGAAGTCCTTCAGCCGGAACTTGTCCTTGCCGGTGACCCGGAACGGCTTCGCGATGTCGCGCGCCTTCTTGACGATCTTGTCGAGATTCATGCACCACCTTCCCGTCGTTTCTGATACCGGTCGACCGCGATCTCGAGGTCGAACATCATTCGCTCCGTGCCCAGGACCGCTCCCAGCGGCGAGCGCTGGATCGCTGCATAGACTTGCGGATTCAGTCCAACCAGCCACAGCGTGACCCCAGCTTCGCGCTGACGTTGCTCGGCTTCGATCAGCATTTTCAACGCCGAGTATTCGAGGTCGAACACGCGGCTCAGGTCGAAGGCAACGATCTCCGGATGCGCCGCAGCGATCAACGGCCGGATCTTCTCGCCGATGCGCTCGGCGTTGAGGAAGAACAGACGCCCTTCGGGCCGCAGCAGCAGCAGGCCGGCGAACGTCTCGTCGTCGGGATGATCCGGCGAACGCGGTCGGAAAACGTTGGTGCCGCGCTTGCGGCCGAGCACGTGCACGGGCGGGTCGGCCACCTGCTGCCCGAGCGCGACCAGCGAGATGATGATCGCCACCAGAATCCCTTTGAGCGTACCGAGCGTGATCACGCCGAGGAACGCCGCGACGGCCCACATGAACTCGGTCCGGCGGATGCTCAGGATGTTGCGGAATTCCGCCGGCTTGATCAGGCCGACCGAGTAGACGATCACGGTGCCCGCCAGGACCGCATGCGGCATGAGGCCGATGAAAGGCGACAGCAGGAGCATCGTCAGCAAGGTCATGGTCGCGGTGATGAGCGTCGAGACCTGCGACTGCGCACCGGTCATGCGATTGAGCGCCGTCTGCGACATGCCGCCGCCGCCTGGCATCGAGCCCAGGAATGCACCCACGAGATTGCCGGCACCCGTCGCCAGCAGCTCGCGATTCGGCCGCAGCGTCGGCTCGTCACTGCGGATGAATGCGCGTCCGACCGCCGCAGTTTCCGCGAAGCTCATCAGCGCGATACCCATCGCTGCCGGCCACATGCTGCTGGCCAGGCCGAGTGCCGGAATAGTGATCGGCGGCGGCCCGACCGGAATCGCTCCGACCAGCTCGATGCCGCGCGCCTCCAAATTGAACATCGCGACGGCAGCGATCGCTGCGCCGATGACGATCAACGGTGCTGGCCAGCGCGGTCTGTACCGCTCGCACACGGACAACCCGACGATCGTCAGCACTCCGACGATGACCGTCGGCACCGAGCTCTCCGGCACATGCTGGACGATGGACCCGAGGTTCTGCAGGAAGCTGCCCTTCGAAAAGTGCACGCCCAGAATCTTGGGAATCTGATCGATGACGATGACGAGCCCGATGCCGGCCTTGAAGCCGACCAGCACCGGCTCGGAAATGAAGTTCGCGACGAACCCCAACCGCAGCACCGATGCGAGCGTGAGCAGGATGCCCACGAGCAGCGTCAACGTGACCGTCGCCTGCAACAACGCGGCTGGCTCAGCGCCCGGAGCGACCTCGGCCAGCGCGGTGCCCGTGAGGATCGCGATCGTCGTCGTGGTGCTGACGCTGAGCACGCGCGACGTGCCCAGCACCGCATAGATGATCATCGGTATGAATGCGGTATAGAGACCCACCTGGATCGGCAGCCCGGCGATGGTCGCGTACGCCATCGCCTTGGGGATCACGACCGCGCTGGTCGTGAGCCCCGCAACGACATCCGGCCGCAACCAGGTCTTGCGATAGTCCGGGAGCCATTCCAAAACCGGTAAGCTCATGGCCACGTTAGTGATCCTCCACGCGTGCCGGCATGCTTGCCGGGCACGCGCTCGGGAATCAATACGTGGGCCGGGCGTGCTTCCCCGTCACGCGACCCGAATCAGACCGAGCTGCTGGAGCGCAGTGACCCCGTCGTCCAGCCCGACTTCTTCGACGATTCTGCCGTCCTTCACTTTCAGCACCGTCGTGCCCGTGAACTTCATCTTCCGCCCGGTGCTCGCGGGCAGCCCGCCCACCAGGAAGTCGTTGAAGGCCGGGCCGCTGTGCGTGCCGCCGCCTTCCCAGCGACCGACGACGTAGTCGCCTTCCGCGATCAGCTC
This sequence comes from Steroidobacteraceae bacterium, assembly GCA_035275145.1. Classification (GTDB taxonomy): domain Bacteria; phylum Pseudomonadota; class Gammaproteobacteria; order Steroidobacterales; family Steroidobacteraceae; genus Steroidobacter. The sequence goes on from DATENH010000092.1 coordinate 13,550, forward strand.
CGCAGTGCCCCAGAAGTTGAGATCCGGAAACGCCTTGCGAAAGTCCTTCATGAAGGCCTTGATGTCGTCGCGGCCGCGACGCGGCGCGTGCAGCGAGTACTGCAGCAGCATGTCGGGAGCAGCGAGCTCGTCGACGATGGCCGGGTCGTACTCCTTGCCCCAGAAATGCGTGAACCAGCGGCCGACGACCGCCTTGTTGTCATCCTCTCTCGACATGATCGATCTCCTCGCTTTGCAGTTGGCAGCGCCAGTCTGCGAGCGCGGGAGTCGCGCTACGCTCCGAATCTTGCGTTCGGATTCCGCGTGCGGAATTTTTCTAGCTCGAGGCGCGCAGCGTCGCCACTTTCGGCAACGCATTCGCGGGCTCGATCGGGACGATGGAAAAAGCTCCGCCGCATTGTTTGCCGGATGATTCGGCTGCTTGGGCCGCAGTCGAGAACCCAGCACCGAACAACACGCCCGCCGGCGACGTGGCGAACAGTGCGCCGGGCATCGAGGCCGCGAGGCTCTCGGCGCGCGGAGTCACCCGATAGAAGTATTCGACATCGGGCTGAATGTCGGCAGTGAGCTCGCAGGTGCCGGGCATGTCCGACATCTTGACGGTGAAGACGTGCAGACCCGGCTGCACCTTGAAGGTCCTGAAACCGCCGGTAGCAAGTCCGCCCTCGCGCTCGCCGTCGATCACCAGGCGCGCCGAGCGTGCCGAGTACAGCAAGGTATCGTTCTCGCGGAAGATCGTGACCTTCGCGTCGCCCTGTAGAACCACAGAGCTGGCGGGATGCTCGGGATAAGGCAGACCATTGGCGGCGCACGCGCTCAGCGACATCGCAACGATTGCGATCGACACGTTCCTCATGACGAAACTCCCTCGTCGTTCAGCGTTCGGCACCCCGGGCGACAAACGCTAAGCAGGCAGGGGTGAACGTTGCCTGAATGCTAGGCGGCGCGACGCGAGCTGGTTTCGCCCAGCAGCAACGTCGCCTCACGGCGCAGCGCTGCCAGGTGTTCGAGAGCCGCGTCGTAGGTTCGCGGCACGAGAAAGTCTTCCATTGCGAGCATGCCGCGATAGCCGCGCGATGCCAGCAAACGGAACAAGTGCGGCCACTCGACCATGCCCTGCTGCAAGCCATCCCATTGCCAGGTCCAGTTGCCGCCGGCGCGCACCCACGATGCGTTCTTGATGTGCACGTTCGCCAGATGCTCGCGCAGCAGGTCGATGCCGTACTCCCAGTCTTCCTTGCCTTCGATGACCATGTTTGCCGGATCGAAAGTGATTGCGATCGCCTCCGGATCGAGATCGCGCACCAGCGCGTGGGCACCGGTGAAGCTGCTCATCACCGTGCCCCAATGGATTTCGAGCAGCGCGCACACGCCCGCGAGCTTCGTGCGACGAGCGAGCTGCCGCAACGTCAGGCGAACGTTGCGGAGCACTTCTCCCACCGGCATGCCTTCGCGGTATGACGGCACGACGGCGCGATCGGTGGCGGAATTGCGAACTGCAGCAACCCCGGCGAGCGGCAGCGTCACGCGGAAGTGCCTGACACCTGTGCGCGCGCAGATGTCGATCATCGCGTCGATCGCGCACGGCTCGTTGATGCCGAAGCACGTGCTGTAGACGCGCAGATCGAGCCCGCGTGCTTCGACCCGCCGCCTGATCTCGCCGCAGCGGCGCTGCAGCTCCTGCAAGCTGACGTGGCAATTGCCGTGGACCCGCAGCTCGACGCCTTCGTAGCCGGCGGCCGCGCCGAGATCGAGAGCCTGATCGAGCGGGAACGCGGCGAGCGTCGAGGTGCAGATGTTCACGGGACTGTTCATGGCCCGGCAGTCTGCGCAGCAGCGGCTGCGCGCAGAACTGCCGGAACGGCAGGCGCCGCACTGACTTTCGGAAGGAGACTAACGGGCCTTGGCTCAGTCTCCGCGCGTCAGCTCGGCCGCGGTGACGAACTTCGGCGCGATGTCGACGGGTACGTTGCCGAGCCGGTCGATCACGTGCTGGACCTCGGGCCGGATCGTGACCATGCGCTCGAACAGCGTCTTCACGCCGGCGTAGTCGCCATGCGCCTGCAGCGTCATGATGTCGTGCGTCAGCCCGGCGACCGCTTTCTTGGTCTTCGCGAGGTCGAGCGAGAACAGCCCGTCCTTGTCGATGCGAATCGCGCCGTGGTCGAGCAGATAGTTGACCTGCAGCGTCATGCCTTTCGCATGCGCGTCGTTCAAGCCGAACCGCAACGTACGGAACGTCGACGCGAGGAACGTCACGTACATGCTGCGTTCCTGCTTCTTGTCGATCACGCCCTTGTCCATGAGGTGCTGCAAGGCCCACAGCCCCGAGATGTCCGCCTTCGCTTCTTCCAGCGGGCCGTTCAACTCCTTCAGCTCCTGCCGCACGGTCGTGTCGCGGCCGCCGACGCGGATCGTCTGCGGCCCGAGGCCGTGCATCAGCTCGTGCATCAGGATGTGCGTGAAGAACGAATCGAAGGCGACTGCAGGCTGATCGCTCGCCGCGAGCGCCTGCTTGGAGATCGGCACCAGCACCTGGTCGAACTTCGCCTGCTGGAAGTTCTTCAAGAGCACGCGCTTCGAGCCCTTCTCCGCGACGACGCGCTCGTCGTTGGGCAGGTTGAATGCAGCGGTCTGCACGCCATGATTGCCGTCGCCGGCGGCGAACACGACGTTGACGACGCGGATCGGCGAGTAACCGCCGAGCTTCGAGCGCCGGAACTGCGGCTCGATCGGCAGGTGGTTCTCGAGATCCTGCAGCTCGCTGCTGAAGCGATCGAGCTTGCCGCTGGCATCGCGGTCGGTGAGCGCGATGAACGACTCGAACGCGGCCTTGAAGTTGAACCACTCGTCCTCGTACACCTCGTAGGGTCCGATCGTCGGCTCGATGGACGCGTTCAGCTCCATCCAGGCGACGTCGCTCGCGTAGTAATCGTTGCTCACGAACGCGTCGGCCCGCTTCTCGAGGAACGACTTCAGCGTCGGCTGCCTGGTCAGCGCCGCGGCCTCGCGCAACAGGCGCGCCATTTCGGCCAGCTCGCCCTGGTACTCCAGCGAGTACGGCACGGTCGTCAGCTTGCCGTCCGGAGTGCGGCGGATCGTCGTGAAGAAGCCGTTCGCGTCCGTGCTCTGCGTGCCTTGCAGCGTCTTCATCCACGCATCGACTTCCTCGCGCGTCGCGCCGGCCGGATAGAAGTTGCCGCCCGGCGGTTTCGCAGCGGCGCCGGGCACGAACACGCGGTCTTCGTCGAGCTCCGACCACGGGCCTTTGTTCAGCAGGAAGTAGCTCAGGCGCGCCCGTCCGAGCGGCGTGTCGTCGGCCAGAAGCTGCAACAGCGTCGACTCGTTGCCCGGCCAGCGCTGCCGGACGAACAGCGCGTCGATATATCTTGACGCTTCGATCAGCCGCACCAGGGCAGCGCGCTCTTCGGCTGGCAGATACGAAACGTCGACCCGCACGTCGACCGGCGCGAAGCGGGCTTCCATCGCTTTGAGCTGAGCAGCGTCGGGCACAGCCCGATTGTCCGCGGCAGTCCCGGCGGTGCAAGCAAGGACGCAGAGCGCGGCGATCACAGTAGGTACGAGTCGCATCGGGACCTCGAATTTCTGCACAGTGACATCGAGGCACGCATATTCATCGCTTTGGCCGTCGTGTTTCAATAGCGCCGGGGGAGGACCACCGCATGCTCGACCGCGAGCTCGACATCCAGACCGCCGACGGCGCGATGAACACGTTCGTCACGCATCCCGAAGAGGGCGGGCCGCATCCGGTCGTGCTCTTTTACATGGATGCGCCGGGCAAGCGCGGCGAGCTGCATGACATGGCGCGGCGGCTCGGCAGCGTCGGCTACTTCGTCGTGCTCTCCAATCTCTATTACCGCCGCGACCGCGACTTCAAGATGGGGACGGGCGACGACGCGCGCCGCATCATGTTCGAACACATGAACTCACTCGATCGCGCGAAGGTCCTCACCGATACGGCGGCAATGCTGAAGTTCGCTGCAGGTGAGAAAGCTGCGCGCACCGACAAGATCGGCGTGGTCGGCTACTGCATGAGTGGGCCGTTCGTATTCTGGGCTGCAGCGGAGCATCCGAACCGCGTGGCCGCTGCGGCTTCATTTCATGGCGTGCGGTTATGCACTGACTCGCCCGAATCGCCGCATCGGTTCGCAGACAGGATCAAAGGCGAGCTGTACGTCGGCTGTGCCCAGACCGACTCCTATGCGCCGCCGGAAATGATCGAGGCGCTCGATGCGCATCTGCGCTCGACGCCGCTGCGCTATCGCATCGAGACGTATCCGGACACCCAGCACGGCTTCGTGTTTCCGAAACGCGAAGGCATGTATCAGAAGGCCGGCGCGGAGCGGCACTGGGAGCGGCTGATCGCGCTGTTCCGGCGTAATCTTGGATAACAAGACCGACAAGTAAGGGGACTGCGATGAGAACGAGAATACTGGCCGGTGCAGTGGCGGCTGTGCTGCTCGCGGGCGGTGTGACGGCAGCAGAAGGCAATCGGGATCGCAACGCTTACTTCGGCGATCTGCACGTGCACACCAAGCTGTCCTTCGACGCTTACATATTCAATGTGCGCGCGACCCCGGACGACGCGTATCGCTACGCCAGGGGCGAATCGGTCCATCACGCGTCCGGTTACGACGTGCGGCTGACCGACGCGCCGCTGGATTTCCTGGCGGTCACCGATCACTCGGAGTATCTCGGCATCGTCCCGGCGATGAACGATCCGCAGCACCCGCTCTCGAAGATCCCGTACGCGCCCGATCTGTTCAGCACCGACCCGGCCAAGATCACCAACGCATTCCAGCAGCTCGGCGCGAGCCTGCGCTCCGGCAAGTATCTGCCGGAGCTCAAGGACTTCGACACCATGCGCTCGGCGTGGCGCACGGTCATCGACTCCGCCGATCGCAACTACGTGCCCCGGAAGTTCACGACATTTCGCGGCTACGAGTACACCTCCGCACCGGACGGCCAGAATCTGCATCGCAACGTGATCTTCTCCGGCGCACGCACGCCGGACCTGCCGTTCACGGCGCTCGAATCGCAGAATCCGGAAGAGCTGTGGCGCTGGATGGACGGGCAGCGCAAGCAAGGTATCGAAGTCCTGGCCATCCCGCACAACTCGAACGGCAGCGACGGCCGCATGTTCCAGCGCACGCAGTTCGACGGCCGGCCGATGGATCGAGCCTATGCGGAGCTGCGCGCGCGCAATGAGCCGCTCGCGGAGATCACTCAGGTGAAAGGCACTTCGGAGACTCATCCGTCGCTGTCGCCGAACGACGAGTGGTCGTCGTTCGAGATCATGGACACCTATATCGGCTCGGCGACGAAGGTGACGAAGTTCGCTGGCGGCTACGTGCGCGATGCGCTGAAGACCGGTCTGGAGTTCGACCAGGCGCAGGGCTTCAATCCGTATCACTTCGGCTTCGTCGGCGCGAGCGACACACACAACGCCGCAGGGTCGTTCGAAGAGAACCGCTACTTCGGCAAGGTCGGCATCCTCGACGGCAAGCCGGAGCAGCGCGGTTCCGTGCCTCCCGCGGGCAAGACATGGGAAAAGGACGAGCCACCGGTCAGCGTCGCGCGTTACCAGACGTGGGGCTCAGCGGGACTGACTGGCGTGTGGGCAGAGGAGAACACGCGCGAGTCGATCTTCGCAGCCTTGCGTCGCAAGGAAACGTTCGCGACTTCGGGCACGCGCATGCGAGTGCGCTTTTTTGCGGGTTACGACTTGCCCGATGGCATCGAGAATCGTCGCGACATGGTGTCGCAGAGCTACGCGCACGGCGTTGCGATGGGCAGCGACCTGCTACAACGAGGCACGAGCGCGCCGCGGTTCCTTGCGTGGGCGCTACGCGATCCGCATTCCGGCTGGCTGCAACGCGTGCAGATCGTCAAGGGCTGGATCGAAGGCGGCAAAGCGCAGGAGCGCGTGTTCGACGTCGCGTGCTCGGACGGACTCACGCCCGACAAGACGACGCATCGCTGCGGCGACAACGGCGCGACTGTCGATCTGCGCACTTGCGCGGTCAGCGAGAACAAGGGCGCCGTCGAGCTGCGTGCGGCGTGGTCCGATCCGACGTTCGATCCGAATCAGCGAGCGTTCTACTACGTCCGCGTGCTGGAGAATCCGTCGTGCCGCTGGTCGACGTGGGACGCGATCCGCGCGGGCGTCGAGCCCAATCCGAAGCTCGCCAGGACGATCCAGGAACGCGCGTGGAGCTCGCCGATCTGGTACGTTCCGCAGCGCTGACGACGCGGGAGACCTTCGTTGAACTTCCTACGCGCGGCGGTGCGCGAGCCGCTGCTGCATTTCGTGCTGATCGGTGCGCTGCTGTTCGCAGTCACGGCGCTGCGCCAGAAACAAGCGGAGCACGCCGAGATTCGCATCACCGCGGGCGAGGTCGCGCAGCTCGCAGCGTTCTGGGAAACGCAGGCACAGCGCAAGCCCACGGCTGAAGAGCTGCGCGGCGCGATCGAAGAGCGCATCGACGAGGAAGTGCTCGCGCGCGAGGCCGTGCGGCTGGGCCTGGATCGTGACGATGTGATCGTGCGCCGGCGCCTGGCGCAGAAGATGGCATTCGTCAGCGATGACCTCGCGATCGTCGCCGAGCCGTCGGAAGCAGAGCTGCGCGAATACTTCGACGCGCATCGCGAGACCTACACGACGCCCGATCTGTACGCGCTGCGTCACGTCTACTTCAACCCCGACCGCCACAAGACGCTCGATGCCGATGCGCAACGCGCGCTGCAACGCCTGAGCCGCGGCGCGAATGCAGACGACGTCGGCGATCCGTTCATGTTGCCGCGCGAGCTGGCCGACGTTTCCCGCGAGGACATCGTGCGCGACTTCGGCTCGTCGTTCGCGGATGCCGTGACCGGCTCGACGCCCGGCAGCTGGAGCGGCCCGGTGCGCTCGTCCTTCGGCGTGCATCTGATCAAGCTCGAATCGCATACGCCGAGCAGCGCCGCACGCTTCGAGGATGTGCGCGACAACGTGCGCGAAGCGTTCCTCGCGCAAAGGCAGCGCGAAGCCAACGCCGCGCTGCGCACCAAACTCCGCCAGCAATACAAGATCGTGGTCGAGACTGCAGAGGGCACCGGATCATGAGCCGCCATTTCCTGTGGATGCTGCTGCTCCTCGCGCTCCCCGCTTCCGCGCACGAGGTCCGTCCCGCCTACCTCGAAATCGTCGAACAACCCGACAACCTCTACTCCCTCACCTGGAAGCAACCCTCCCTGGCCGAGGCTCGCATCGCCATCGACCCGCAACTCCCCGCCACCTGCACTCCCCTCGGCGAGCGACACGTCGAAGTCGCCGACGGCGCATTCGTCGCACGCTGGCAGGCGCGGTGCCCCGGCGGTCTCGCCGGCCAGAAGATCCGGATCGTCGGCCTGGAGCGCACGCTGACCTCGACATTCGTCCGCACCGAGCTCGCCGACGGCAGAACGATCTCCGGCGTCGTGCAGGCGTCCGATCCTTCATTTCAATTCGCAGCCGCGCGCCCGGTGCTGCCCGCGTATTTCACGCTCGGCATCGAGCACATCCTGAGCGGCATCGACCACGTGTTCTTCGTCATCGGCCTGATCCTGCTCGTGCCCGCGCTCGGGCGGCTGATCGGCGCGCTCACGGCGTTCACGCTGGCACACAGCATCACGCTCGGCGCGGCGGCGCTGGGATTCGCGGGCCTGCCGCAAGCTTCGGTCGAAGTGGTGATCGCGCTCAGCATCCTCGTCGTCGGCTACGAGGTCGTGCGTGCAGCGCGCGGCAAGACTGGTCTGACTTACGCAATGCCGTGGGCGGTCGCATTCGGGTTCGGGTTGCTCCACGGCTTCGGCTTCGCCGGCGCGCTTGCGGAGATCGGTCTGCCGCAGGACGCGAAACTCGGTGCGCTATTGTTGTTCAACCTGGGAGTCGAGACGGGCCAGCTGATGATCGTCGCTGTCGCCGTGCCGTTGGCGCGCTGGATCGCGAGCCGCGCCGCAGGTCTGCGCACGCGCATCGAAGTCGGCGCCGGTTATTCCCTCGGCGCCGCAGCCGCGTTTTGGATGATCCAGCGCGTCGTCACCGTATTTTGAGCGTCACGGTTTGGGGTCGACTCGAACCGTGGCCTTCGTATGATCGATGCTGTCGGTGAGCTGGAACCACGAGATCGGACGCACTTCCAGCGCGCGCGAAGTACACGCGCCGCCGATCAGCCGCGCCGCTTCCAACGCCTCTTCCTGCGTGGCGCAGTCGACGACGTAGAAGCCCAGCAGCTGCTCCTTCGTCTCCGCGAACGGGCCGTCGATGATGTATGCCTCCGGTCCCTTGCGCAGGGTCATCGCCGTGGTGCTCGGATGCAGGCGCACGACCGGCCCGAGCTTGCGCTCGGCCGCGAGCTTGCCTTGCACGACGATGTGCTGGCCGATCAGCCGCTCCTCTTCCGCCTTGCTCAGGTTCGCGATGTCGGCGTCGGTGCCGTAGATGAGGATGGAATAAAGCATGGAGCTGCTCCTCTCGAAATCCGTAGCCCGAGTATGCCCTATACTGACCGCGTGATCGCCTCGACGCCATCCAGCGACGAACGAGCCGCACGCTTTCTCGGCCCGGCCGGCCGTGCTCGCGCGCAGCAGGCCGTTACCGAATTGCACGGCTGGCTCGGCTCGCGGCTGAGCACCGCCGAAGCGGTACGCGCCCAGCACGGTCGCGGCGAAGCCTATGGCCGCGTCCAACCGCCCGACGCCGTTGTGTGGCCGCAGAGCGCGGAAGAAGTCAGCCGCATCGTCGCAACCTGCTCCCGCCATCAGACCCCGGTGATCGCGTTTGGTGCCGGAACTTCGCTCGAAGGCCATGTCAGTGCGCCGTACGGCGGGGTCTGCATCGACTTCTCGCGCCTGAACGAAGTGCTGTCGGTGAATCAAGCAGACGCCGACTGCGTCATCCAGCCGGGCGTGACGCGCGAGCAGCTCAACTCTTATCTGCGCGACACGGGGTTGTTCTTCCCGGTCGATCCCGGCGCGAATGCGACGCTCGGCGGCATGGTCTCGACGCGCGCATCCGGCACGACGACGATCCGCTACGGCGCGATGACTCGCAATGTGTTGGCGCTGCAGCTCGTGCTCGCGGACGGCCGCATCGTGCGAGTCGGCACGCGCGCCGCAAAGTCCTCGACCGGCTACGACCTCGTGCGCTTGCTGGTGGGCTCGGAAGGCACGCTCGGCGTGATCACCGAGATCACGCTGCGCCTGTATGGCATTCCCGAGACGACCATCGGCGCGACGTGCGTGTTTCCTGCGCTACGCGGCGCAGTCGATGCGGTCGTCGAGATCATTCAGTCCGGCGCAGCGGTATCGCGCATCGAGTTTCTCGACGAGCTGCAGGTGCGCGCGTGCAATCGCTATTCGCAGCTGTCGATGCCCGAGCAGCCGACGCTGTTCCTCGAGTTCAGCGGTACTTCGGACAGCGTCGGCGGACAAGTCGCGCGTGCGGAAGAAATCGCGCGGTCCAATGGCGGAGCCGCATTCCAGTGGGCAGCGGACGACGGCGAACGCGCTCGATTGTGGAAAGCACGTCACGCGGCGTACCACGCCGCGCGGGCCTTGCGGCCCGGCGCCGAATGCCTGGTCGCAGACGTGTGCGTGCCGATTTCACAATTGGCGGATGCGGTCGCGGACGCGCGGCGCGACATCGATGCGGCAGGCTTGCTCGCACCGGTCGTCGGTCACGTCGGCGACGGGAATTTCCACGTCCTGTTCCTGTTGCAGCCCGATGCAACGGACGAATGGCAGCGCGCAGAAAGAGTCTATGACGCGATGATCGACCGCGCGCTGCGCGTCGGCGGCACGTGCACCGGCGAACACGGCATCGGACAAGGCAAGCGCACGAAGTTGGTCGCAGAGTACGGCACGGACGTCATCGAACTGATGCGCGCGATCAAGGGCGCATGGGATCCACAGGGCATCCTCAATCCGGGAAAAATCTTCTTGTGAGCGACACGCACTCCGAGCTGGGTCAGCGCACGCTGCGCAAAGTGGCGTGGCGGCTGATCCCGTTCATGGGGCTGCTGTACTTCCTCGCCTTCGTCGACCGCGTCAACATCGGCTTCGCCGCGCTCACGATGAACGCGGACCTCGGCCTCACGCCCAGCATGTTCGGCTTCGCCTCCGGCATTTTCTTCATCGGCTACGTGCTGTTCGAAGTGCCGAGCAACATCGTCATGGAACGCGTCGGGGCGCGGCTGTGGATTGCACGAATCATGATCACGTGGGGCCTGCTCTCGGCGAGCACGGCATTCGTGTCGAGCCCGAACAATCTCTACGTGCTGCGCTTTCTGCTCGGCGTCGCCGAGGCGGGATTCTTCCCAGGCATGATTCTGTACCTGACGTACTGGTTTCCCGCTGCGTCGCGCGGACGCATCGTGGGCGCGTTCATGATGGCGCTGCCGATCTCGACCGTCATTGGCAGCCCGGTCTCCACGGCGATGCTGTCGTTGAACGCGTTCGGCTTGCATGGCTGGCAGCTGATGTTCCTCGCTGAAGGCATCCCGGCGCTGCTGTGCGGTTTCGTCGTCCTGGGAGTTTTGCGCGACGGTCCGGCGAGAGCTGCGTGGCTGACCGACGAAGAACGCAACTGGCTGAGCAGCGAGCTGGCGGCCGAGCGGGCCGCGCTGGGCCCAGTCTCGCATTCGAGCCTCGCGGGATTGCGCGAGCCGCGGGTGTGGTTCCTCGGGCTCGTCTATTTCGGGATGCTCGTCGGCACGTACGGCGTCGGATTCTGGCTGCCACAGATCGTGAAGAGACTGGGCAACCTGTCGAACTTCGAGGTCGGGCTGACAACCGCCCTGCCCTACGCCATCGCAGCAGCAACCATGTATTTGTGGGGCCGGCACTCCGACCGCACGCGCGAGCGCACATGGCACGTCGCGTTAGCTGCATTCGTCGGCGCGTTGGGGTTGGCGTTGAGTGCGTACTGGAGCGACATGCCGGTGTTGGCGTTCGCGGCGCTGTGCCTCAGCGTGATGGGCAGTTATTCCGCGCTGCCGGTGTTCTGGACGTTGCCGACCTCGATGTTCGCAGGCAGTGCCGCAGCCGCGTGCATCGCGCTCGTGAACTCGATCGGCAACAACGGAGGATTTTTCGGACCGACGCTCGTCGGCTTCGTCACGGACGCGACGGGCAGTTTCACCGCCGCATTGTGGACGCTGGCAGCGTTCGTTGCGGCTGCTGGCATCCTGGTGCTCGCGCTCGCGCCGCGAACTCGCGCGCTGGTCGCTACTTCGGAAACTCAGCCACCTTGAGAAGCGTGCGCGCGCATAGCCGCGCACGCGGCCCGCGACTGTCGAAGCAACGATGATCAACGGTAGTGCAATCAACAACACGGCTGCGAGCAGCGGCGGCCGCGCAACGATCGCACCTATCACCACGAGTGCCATGACCCCCGTTGATGTCACTGTCATGGTGCGCAGGCTCGCGCTCCACGGCGCCCGGAATTCGATGCTCGTCAAGGAACTGCCCTCATGCAGACGCGTTCCAATCACAGTGGGGACGCAACGTTCACCAGGATTGTCCCATGAAATACCTCAACCCTTCGCTCGCGCTGTGCGCACTTGCCCTCGCCGCCCTCGCGGGCTGCGCAAGCACACCGAAGGCGGATATTCACGTGCACGCCGCGCCCGATGCCAACTTCTCGAAGTACGCCACGTTCGGTTTCCCCGACCAGACCGGCACCGATCGCGGCGGCTACTCGACGTTGATCACGAGCTACTTCAAGACTGCCGTGCGCGATCAGATGGAGCAGCGCGGCTATCACTACGTCGATGAGAATCCGGACCTGCTGGTGAACTTCTACGCCAAGGTGCACGAGCGCACGGAAGTGCGTCCGGACCCGGCGTACTCGGCAGCGTATGGTTATTACGGTTATCGCTACGGTCTGTACGGCGCGTGGCCGCTCTACGACAACGACGTCCGCACCGTGACGTATCCGATCGGCACTGCGAACATCGATGTCGTCGACGCGCACAAGAAAGAGATGATCTGGGAAGGCGTCGCGCAGGGCCGCCTGACCGACCAGGATATGAACAACCCGCGCGACTCCATCGCGCAGGTCGTGACTCAGGTGTTTGCGCGCTTCCCGGGCCGCCCGGGCATCGTCGAGAACTCGCGCGCCTCTGACGTGCAATAAGCACGTCCAGTAACAGTTCTTCACGAATCCCCGGTCAACGGGCATGCTTGCAGAGCGTTGAGTCAAGCTCCACGCTCCGGAGGATCTGTTCAATGTTCACGAAAGTTGCAACTGCCGCTGTCCTGCTGCTCTCGAGCTGCGTAGTGCTGGCCCAGGGACGCGAAGGCCCGGCGCTCGAACAAGCCGACGCCAATCACGACGGCAAGATCACGAAGCAGGAATACATCGACGCGCGCGCAGCGCAGTTTGCGCGCATGGATCGCAACGGCGACGGGTTCATCGACGCCGCCGACTCGCGCGAAGACGCCAGTGAACGCGGTCAGCGCGCGGCGGCGGCATTACGCGGCCGCATCGACAGCAACGGCGACGGCAAGATCAGCAAGGAAGAATTCGTCAACGCGCCGACGATGCTGTTCGACAAGTTCGACGCGAACAGAGACGGCGTGCTCGATGCCACGGAGCTGGAAGCCGCGCGCACCGCCGCGGGCAAGTGGCGCGAGCGTCGCACGCAGCAATGATCAAAAGAGCTTCAGCACCACGCGGCCGACTGGATTGCCGGTGCGCAGGTGCTGCAGGGCTGTGTCGAATTCTTCGAGCGTAAAGACCTTGTCGATCACCGGGTGCAACCGGTGCTGATCGATAAACGCGCTCATGCGCTGGTAATCGGCGCGCGAGCCGACGTAGACGCCGCGCGCGCTGGCAGTCTTGTTCAGCAGGCCGAGCGAGGAGATCGAGCCGTCGTAGCCGGACAAGCCGCCGACGATCGATAACATGCCGCCGTAGGCCAGGCTCTTCACGGACTGCTCGAGCGTTTCCTTGCCGCCGACGTCGATGACGAGGTCGGCGCCGTGGCCGTTCGTCAGCTCCATCACCTGCTCGCTCCACTTCGGATGCGTGCGATAGTTGATACCGTCGCGGGCACCGAGCTTGCGCACGACTTCGAGCTTGTCGTCGGAGCTGCTGGTGGCGATCACCCGCGCCCCGGCCACGTTCGCAAACTGGAGCGCGAAGATCGAAACGCCGCCGGTTCCCTGCACGAGCACAACCCGATCGCGCAGCTCGTTCTTGCCAACCGTCGCGTTCCAGGCCGTCAGCCCGGCAGTGGGCAACGTCGCGGCTTCCTCATAGACAAGGCTCTTCGGCGCTGCCACGACCGCAGTTGCCTGCAGCACGACGTATTCTCCGAGCACGCCATCTACATCGATGCCGTGTGCCGCGTTGAGGACTTCCTTGCTCGCAGTACCGTCAGTCCAATTTCGAAAGTACAGGCTCGTCACGCGCATGCCCGGGCGAAAATCCTTCACTCCCTTACCGACGGCGACGATGTCGCCGGCAGCGTCCGAGCCCGGAATGCGCCCGACCAGCGCACCGCTCTCGTTGTCGAAGCCGAGCATTTCCCAATCGCCGCGATTCAGCCCGACCGCGCGCACGCGAACCAGCACCTGGCCTTCGCCCGGTTGCGGCACGGGCGCTTCGATGAGCTTCCAGCGATAGCCGGTTTCGGCTTTCTCGATAACGATCTTGCGCGCGGTCGTGGGAATCGCGTCGCCAGCATGCGCTACTGCCGCGAGCAAAGCGAAGGCGCAGAGCGCAATCGATCCGCTGAGTACCTTGTGCATCGGTGTCATTCCTGAGTGATACTGGCGCCGCGCTGCGCGAGCAGCTCGCGCAGCACCGATCGATGGCAACGCGCTTCGTTCTCGCAATAACAACCGACAGCGAACGAGCCGTGGTGCGAGAGCGCTGCGAGCGTGTCGAGCAGCCGCGACTTGTCGGAATCCTTCATCTCGGCGAGGTAACGGCGCTTGAAGGTCTTCCACTGCGCCTCGCTCTGCGCGGCTTGGCCGAGCTTGAGCAGCGCCTCGCTCGGTGCGAGCGATGGGAGCCACACGTCGTAGAAGTTGCGCCGCGCCCAGTCCGCTTTGGGCACGCCGCGTGGCGGCCGCCGCACTGTGCCGATGCGCAAGCCTTCGCCACTGGCGCGAGGACTGCCGAGCCGCACGATCGAGACCGCCATGAAACACCTCCAAGCTAAATTTTATGACAGATTCGGACAGGTCTTCCGTGCAATGATCTTCGCCCCGTTTGGAGATACGCCATGACTGCAACGCAAGCTGACAAAGCCGCCGCCTTCCGGGCGCTGCATCGAGACCCCGGCACGTTCGTCATCGCCAACGCCTGGGACGGCGGCTCCGTGCGGGTGCTGCAGGGGCTCGGCTTCTCGGCCATCGCGACGTCGAGCGGCGCCGCGGCCGGCGTGCTCGGCCGGCTCGACGGCAAGATCACGCGCGACGAGGCGCTCGCGCAGGTTCGCATCATCGTCGCCGCCACGGACCTGCCGGTCTCGGCGGACCTCGAGAAGGGATTTGGCGATACGCCGGAGATCGTGGCCGAGACGGTGCGACTCGCCGCGCAAACCGGTCTCGCCGGCTGTTCGATCGAAGATGCGACCGGGCAGAGCGATCGGCCGCTGTTCGATTTCTCGCTCGCGGTCGAGCGCGTCGCGGCCGCGGTGCAGGCGGCTCGCGCCCTGCCCTTCCCGTTCACGCTGACCGCGCGCTCCGAGAATTTTCTGCGCGGCAACCCGAACCTCGACGACACCATCAAGCGCCTGCAGGCCTACGAGAAGGCCGGCGCGGACGTGCTGTTCGCTCCGCTTTTGCCGGACCTGGCTGCCGTGCGCGCGGTCTGCTCGGCACTGTCGAAACCGGTCAACTTCATGGTCGGTGTGCCGGGCAAGTCGTTCAGTGTTGCGGAACTGGCGGACGCGGGAGTCAAGCGCATCAGCCTCGCCACCTCGCTGTTCCGTGCCGCCATGACCGGCCTGCACGATGCAGCCCGGGAAGTGAAGGAGCAGGGCACCTTCACTTATCTCGACCGGTTGATCGACGCCAACAAGTTCATGCGGCGCTGAGTCGGCTATCATCCTCACGCACTTTCGTGGGGATCTCTAATGGCTATTCCTGAATCGCTGCGCGGGCAGCTGCGGCTGCCCGTCATCGGCTCGCCCTTGTTCATCGTCTCGAACCCGCGCCTCGTCATCGAGCAATGCAAGGCCGGTGTGGTGGGCTCCTTTCCAGCGCTCAATGCGCGGCCAGCGCCGGTGCTCGAAGAATGGCTGGTGCAGATCACCGAGGAGCTCGCAGCTTTCAAGCGGCAGCATCCGGAGCGCAAGGTCGCGCCGTTCGCGGTCAATCAGATCGTGCACGCCTCGAATGACCGGCTCGCGAGCGACGTCGCGCTGTGCGAGAAGTATCGAGTGCCGATCCAGATCACGAGCCTGCGCGCGCCGGACGAAGTCGTGCAGTCGGCGCACTCGTACGGCGGGCTCGTGTATCACGACATCACCAACGTGAAGCATGCCAAGCGCGCACTGCAAGCCGGCGTCGACGGCTTGATCCTGGTGTGCGCGGGCGCAGGTGGACACGCCGGCTCGCTCTCACCGTTCGCGTTGCTCGCGGAAGTGCGCGAGTTCTACGACGGGACTGTCATCCTCTCGGGTGCGATCGCCAACGGCGCGGCGATCCTCGCTGCGCAGGCGATGGGCGCCGACTTTGCGTACATAGGTACGCGCTTCATCGCAACCGACGAAGCGAATGCCAGCGCCGAGTACAAGCAAGCGCTGGTCGACAGCCAGGCCGAGGACATCATCTACACGAATCTGTTCACCGGCGTGCACGGCAATTATTTGCGCTCGAGCATCGTCAACGCGGGACTCGACCCGGACGCGCTGCCGGTTGCGGACAAGACCAAGATGAATTTCGGCAGCGGCGGCAATACGAAGGCCAAAGCGTGGCGCGATGTCTGGGGCAGCGGCCAGGGCGTGGCCGACATTCACGAAGTCCTGCCGGTGAGCGCTTTGGTCGAGCGGCTTGCAACCGAATACGAGGCTGCCAAGTCCCAACTGGACGCTCACACCCGCGCATTCATCTAAGGAACGGAAATGAAACGTGTCTGCCTCTTCGTCCTGATCTCGTTCGCAACCTTTGCCACGTCGGCCGCCGACCTGCTGATCGAGCACGTCACCGTCATCTCTCCGGAGCAGTCTCAGCCGCTTGCGGATCGCACTGTGCTTATTCGCGACGGGCGCATCGTTTCGGTCGGTCAGCAGGCCGTCGCCGCCAAGGCCGATACGCGCAAGATCGACGGGCGCGGCAAGTTCCTCACGCCGGGCCTGATGGACTCGCACGTGCACGCGAGCGACTCGGCGGGCATTCCGCCGATCGGCAACGAGCCCGAGATCGTCGCTCTGCGCGATGCGTATCAGCGTCAGCAACCTCGCAGCTATCTCTATTTCGGCGTCACGCAGCTGCTCGATCTCGCCTCGTTTGGCGAAGGCCTGAAGCGCTTCGAGAGTCAGCCGGTGAAGCCCGACCTCTTCCACTGCGGCTCGGCGCCGGTGCTCGACGGCTATCCCACTGCGATGATTCCGCAGGAGGTGCGCTACCAGGCTTTCCCGGAGTGGGTCTACGAGCCCGCGAACGCGAAAGAGCATCCGCTGCCGGCGGGTGCAAATGAAGCCGATCACACGCCGGAAGCAGTTGTCGAGCGGGCTGCGCAGGGCGGCGCGCGGTGCTTCAAGATTTTCATCGAGGATGGTTTCGGCCCAGCCTCGAACTGGCCGTTGATGAGCAAGGACACGCTCGCGCGCATCCGCGCGGCAACTCGCAAGCACAAGCTGGTCCTGATCGCGCACGCGAACGCGCTCGGCATGCAGCGCATCGCGCTCGATGCCGGCGTCGACGTGCTCGCGCACGGCCTGTGGAACTGGGACGAGTACGATGGGCAACCCGACGTGCCGGCGCCGATCGCCGAGCACTTGCGCAAGATCCACGCGAAGAACATCGGCTACCAGGCGACGCTGCGTGTGCTGCCCGGCACGGCGGACATGTTCCGCGAGGACACGCTCAAGGATCCTATCTACGCGAAGGTCGTGCCGCCCACGGTGCTGGCGTGGTACGCGACTGACCCGGGTCAGTGGTTCAAGCAGATCATGCGCGAAGGCCGGCCGCCGTCCGTCGACGTGAAGATCATGCATGGCTGGCTGAAGCAGAACGAGCAAGGAATGCGCGCGCTGAAGTACCTGTACGACCTCGGCCATCCGCTGCTCATGGGCAGCGACACGCCGTCTGCGCCGACGTATGGCAGTCAGCCCGGCTACGACACGTATCGCGAGATGCGCTTGATGGCGCAGTCGGGCGTGCCGCTAGTGGCGATCTTTCGTGCAGCGACGATCAACAACGCGCGGCAGTTCGGTCTCGACAAGGACTACGGCACGGTCGAGCCCGGCAAGGTCGCGAACCTGGTGCTGCTGAAAGCAAATCCGCTGGAGACGATGCGTGCGTGGGCGCAGATCGACAAGGTGATCCTGCACGGCGACGTCATCGAGCGCGAGACGATGGCTGCAGAGAAGAAATAGACTCTTATTTCCCCAACGCGTCGGCGCTGACGTAATAGATGTCGCGCAGCCCATTCCCCGGCCCGTGCAGCCGCCGCTCCAACTCGTCGAACGTGTGCTTCCGCTCGAGCCCTTGCGAGCCGAAGCCACGGTTGCTCGTGAAGATGAAGATCTTGCCGTCCGGCGACAGGCGCGGCGCGAAATCCCAAGCGGTCGAATTGATCGGCGGGCCGGGGTGATCCGGCGTGTCCCAGCCCGCGCCGCGCCGGTGCGCGACATATAGATCGTATGCACCCACCGCGTCGCCGCGATTGCGGGCCGAGACGATCAACGTCTGCTCGTCCGCCGAGATGAACGGCTCGATCTCGTCGCCCTTCGTGTTCACCGGCGCCCCGAGATTCTCCGGCGGTTGGAATTTTTCATTCACGAACCGCGCGCGCCAGATGTCTGTGCCACCGATACCGCCTGGACGATCCGAGCCGAAGTAGATCGTGCCGTCCGCCGTCAAGTTCGGAAACCACTCGTCGGTCGGACTCGACAGCTCGGTTACGTGCCGCGGCTCTCCCCAGTTGCCGCCGGCGTCGCGCTCGATCGTCCAGATCTCCATGTCATCGCGCGGCTTGCCGTCGACCGGACGCGCCGACACGAAGTACGCGCGGCGGCCATCGGCGGTGAACACGATGTCGGCATCGGAATAGCGGCCGGAGAACGCTGCGACTTGCGGCTTGCTCCACTTTCCGCCGCGCAGCTCGCTGTAGACGATGGTGTAGAAATCGAACGACGGCGTGTTCTTCAGGAAGTACAGCGTGTGGCCGTCGGGAAAGACGCTGGCGTGAGATTCGTCGTCGCCGGTGCTGAGCACGTCCGGCGCGAGGACTTTCGGAGTCGCCTCGCTTGCGGGGAATAACGCATCCCAACTGGCCGCGGACGCGGCCTCACAACTCAGGATCGCAAGCAGGAACAGCGGGATCGAGGTACGCATGCGTCGCATTGTGCCGGCGTGGCACGGCTCGCGCTTTCAGATTCTTTCGGTACGCGGACGGCGTCTCTCCATAGGTAGCGCGAAACGCGGTCGAGAAATGCGCGTGGCTCGAGAAGCCGAGCTCCAGCGCGAGCGCCGCGATGTCCTCGGTGTCGGGCAGCTCGACGAGCGCGCGGCTCAACCGCAGACGTCGCTGATAGCGCGCGATCGAGAGACCTTCGTGACGGCGGAACAGGTCCGTGAGGTATGCAGGCGAGACGTCGAGCTGCGCGGCGATGCTCGTGAGCGAGCGCGGCTCGCGAGCGGTGCCGATGAGTTCCTTGGCGGCGCCTACGAGCTTCGCTAGCCCTCGCCCCCTCCCTGCCCTCCCCCGCGAGCGGGGGAGGGTTGGGGTGGGGGCCGCGTGCACGATGCATGTCAACAACTCGATGACCGATTGCTCAACGTCTACGTCTTCAATCGGATCCGCTCGCGAGCAGAGATTCCACAGCGCCGACGCCGCCCGCTGCAATTTCACCGGTGCGCCCGCAACTCGCGTCTCGCGCGCAAGCTTACTCAAGCCTGCAGCAACAGCCTCTCCCAACATCGCGCTCACCGCGTCGGCATGCGGCGTCACTAGCATGTAATCGAGCGGCTGGTCATCAACGAACCGATCGCGACTCACATCACCGGCTGCAATGAGCAACGCGTGATTCGCGGTAAGCAATGACTGTGACGCGCCGAGCTCGTACACGAACGCACCGCGCAGCGTCAGTACGATCTGCAACCCGGGCGTGAGCGCTTCCGGCGTCCGGCAATTGCGCGCAGCGCGCGCAGCGGCACCCTCGACTCGCACCGCCGGGTGGTCGAAGAAGCGACGGCGCGTTTCCTGGTAGGTTTGCAGCACGTGCCGATTCTAGATTGTTACACTGGCGCCATGCACGACGGCTTCGACCTCGCCGCCTATTTCGAGCGCATCGGCTACGACGGGCCGAAGACGGCGCAGCTCGAAACGCTGCGTGCGATTCATCGGCTGCACCCGCAGGCGATCGCGTTCGAAAATCTGAATCCGCTGCTGCACTGGCCGGTGCTGCTCGACTCGCGATCGTTGCAACAAAAGCTCGTGACGCAACGGCGCGGCGGTTATTGCTATGAGCACAATCTGCTGCTCAAGCACGCACTCGAAAGCGTCGGCTTCAAAGTCGCAGGCCTCGCCGCGCGCGTGCTCTGGAACAATGCGGAGGACGCGATTCGCCCGCGCACGCACATGCTGTTACAGGTCGACATCGAAGACGCGATGTGGATCGCCGATGTCGGCTTCGGCGGCTTGACGCAAACCGCGCCGCTGCGTCTGGTCGAGCACACGCCGCAAGCGACGCCGCACGAGCCGTTTCGTGTGACCAGGATCAGTGGCGATTACGCAGTGCAGGCGGAAGTGAGAGGCCAGTGGCGCACGCTGTATCGTTTCGATTTGCAGGAGCAGGTGCTGCCGGACTACGAGGTGACGAACTGGTACTTGTCGAATCATCCGGAGTCGCACTTCGTGAAGAGATTGATTGCGGCGCGGACCGAGCCGGGGCGGAGATATGCGCTGCTCGATAATGAGCTGGCGATTCACGAGATCGGTGGAGAGACGGTGCGCAGGAAGGTGGCGAGTGGGGAGGAGTTGCAGCGGGTGTTGGGGGAGACGTTTCGGATCGTGATGCCGCAGGGGGTAGAGGTGGAGGAGAAGTTGCGAGGGATCGCAGAGTCGGGCTAAAGCCCGACCTGCAGGTATCTATTTGACCTGTAGGTCGGGCTTCAGCCCGACAATTCCTGCAACCGACGCTGAAGGAAACGGCGTTCGGTTTCGTTGGTCGCCAGCGCCAACGCGCGACGATACGCCTCCGCAGCCGCCTCGCGGCGATTCGATCGTCGCAACAGATCGGCCCGAGCGGCGTGCAACAGGTAGTACTCGGACAGCGCGCCGGAAACTCCGAGGCTGTCCATCAGCATCAAGCCGCGTTCCGGTCCTTCGCTCATGCCGATCGCCACGGCTCGATTGAGCAGAATCACCGGCGACGGATTCAGCTTCGCCAGCTCCGCGTACAGCGCAGCGATCTGCGGCCAATCGGTCTCCGCCGGCGTCGCAGCTTGCGCATGCAGCGCAGCGATTGCCGCTTGGATCTGGTAAGGGCCTGGATTGTGCTGATTCAGCGCCCACTCGACGAGCGCGAGACCTTCCTCGATCTCCGCGCGATCCCAAACGCCGCGATCCTGCTCTTCCAGCGTGATCAAAGCACCGCCTGCATCGACGCGCGCGTGGCGCCGCGAATCGTGCAGCAGCATCAGCGCGAGCAAGCCCGCAGTCTCCGCATCTTGCGGATACAGCTCGCGTAGTAGACGTCCGAGACGGATTGCCTCGGCGCACAGCTCGCGCCGCACCAGGCTGTCGCCGCTGGTGGCCAGATAGCCCTCATTAAATATGAGATAGATGACCGCCTGCACCGATGCGCGCCGCTCGGGCAACGAATGTTCGGGCGGCACCTCATACGGAATGCGCGCCTGCTGGATCTTGCGCTTCGCGCGCACCAGCCGCTGTGCCAGCGTCGGTTCCGGCAAGAGAAACGCTCGCGCGATCTCGTCGGTCGTCAGACCGCCGAGCGTGCGCAGCGTGAGTGCGACCTGCGCCTCGCGATTCAGCGCTGGATGGCAACACGTGAAGATCAGTCGCAACCGGTCGTCCGGAAGTCCGGCGGCAGCTTCGTCGAACGATGCGGCGTCATCCGCCGCCGGCTCGTCCGCGTCATCACGCAGCAGCTCACCCTTCTCACGCCGCGTCCGCTCGCGACGCGCGCCATCGATGAGCTTGCGATGAGACGCAGCAGTGATCCACGCACCGGGATTGTCAGGGATGCCCTGTTCGGTCCAGCTCGCGAGCGCAGAGGCGAACGCGTCCTGCATCGCCTCTTCCGCGCGATCGAAGGAACCGCACAGGCGGATCAATGCCGCGATGATCCGCCCGTGCTCGCGCCGGAACGTGGCCTCGGCAACCGCGCGTGCGCGTTCTCCGCTCAACGCGGCGGCAACTCCATGAGCGGCCGGATCTCGATGCATCCCGCGCCGCCGCGGCACATGCTCGGAATCTTCTTCGCCCACTCGATCGCGTCGTCGAGGTCGCGACAGTCGATCAGGTAGTAGCCCGCGAGCTGCTCCTTCGTTTCAGCAAACGGGCCGTCGACGATCAGCGCCTTGCCATCCTGCATGCGGACGCTCGTCGCAGTGTTCGTCCGCTGCAACGGCTGCGCGGCGTGCAGAACGCCCTTGCGTGCGGCCTCATCCTGCACGGCTCGATGCTGTGCCCGGATCGCCTGCTCTTCTTCGGCCGACATGCTCGCGCGATCCGTCTCGCGGCTGTAGATGAGAAAGATGTAGCGCATCGCTGAAACTCCTCGACTGACGCTCAGGCAACTTGTGCCAGCACGTGCACGAAGCGCTCGGGCATCGACTCCGGATACGTCTGCTTGACGCTCGGCCGCTCGATGTGGCGCTCGAAGTACGCCTTGAGATGCTTCGCCTGCGCCAGCATGACGCGGCTTTCCGGCATCTTGTTCATATAGAAGAGCGTCGGCAACAGGTCGATGTCGGCGAGCGTGAACGAGTTGCCGGCGAGATAGCCGGTCGCACGGACTGCTTCGTCGAGCACCGCGAATTGCGTACGCATGTCAGGCAACGCTGCATCGATCGCCTTGCGATCCGGGCTGCCGTCGGCCGTGTCCGGGAAAAAGTAGGCGCGCAGATAGCGACGGATCAGCAGCGGATCGATGTGAGTATTCAGAAGCGAGAGCCACTGCTCGACCACTGCGGCGCCGGCGGGATCGGCCGGCACGAGCGCCGGGCCTGGAAACGCGCGGTCGATGTACAAACAGATCGCGCGCGACTCGCACAAGGTCACAGCGCCGTGACGCGCGACGGGAATCTTGCCGAACGGGTGGATGGCCTTGACCTCCGGGGTGTGCGGCAGGGTCGGGACGAACGTATACGGCACGCCTTTCTCGGCGCAGGCGATGCGCGTCACCCAGACGAAGTTGCTGGCGGGCGCGCCGATGATCTGCAGGTCGCTCATGGTGGGGGTCCTCATGCTGACTATGGGAAGCACGGGGTAGCGACGTGCGACGGGTTATGGAATCGACACCGATCGATACGATTCTTTGCACTAAAACCGCGGGTGCGCGATGGACTGGGCCCAGCCAGCGTCGCAGACTGCCCTCATCCGTAGCATCGGGATCGCAACTGTATGAATACGCGTTCGAAACTCATCGTCGCGGTCGCGACGTTCTGCGCAGCGAGATTCGCCTTTGCTTTGAGCCCCGGCGAGACGGTCGACAACTTCCGCCTGCTCGATCACCAGGGCGGCTCGCGCGAGCTCTATTACCTCTCGGACATGAAAGCGGTCGTGTTGATGGCCCAAGGAAACGGCTGCGCAGCGTCGCGCGATGCCGTGCCGGGGCTGAAGTCGCTGCGCGACCAGTACAAGGCGCAGGGCGTCGAAGTCCTGATGATCGATTCGAATCTGCCCGACGCTTCGGCGGCCGTCGTCAAAGAGGCCGCGGCGGCGGGCATCGACATGCCGATCCTGCTCGACGACACGCAGATCATCGGCGAGTCGCTCGACCTGCGCCGTAACGGCGAAGTGCTCGTGATCAATCCGCAGGGCTGGAAGCTCGCGTACCGCGGCCCGGTGTCGAATGCCGGCGCTGCAGTCGACGCGCTCGTGAACGGCCAGCCGGTGCAGACCGCGAAGGTCGATATGAAGGGCTGTCCGATCGCAATGCCCGAGCGCGACAAGCAGCAGGCGCACGCGAAGATCTCTTACTCGAAGACGATCGCGCCGATGCTGATCGACAACTGCGTCACTTGCCATCGCACCGGCGGCATCGGCCCCTGGCAGATGACGAGCTACGAGATGATCAAAGGCTTCGCGCCGATGATCCGCGAAGTCGTGCGCACCGAGCGCATGCCGCCGTGGCATGCAGACCCGCACTACCAGGCGTTCTCGAACGACCGCTCGCTCTCGAAGGATGAGGTCAAGACGCTGGTGCACTGGATCGAAGCCGGAGCGCCGCGCGGCACCGGTGGCGATCCGCTCGCCGAGCTGAAGAAGACCTGGCCCGAGTGGTCGCTGGGCGAGCCCGACCTGATCGTGGAGATCCCGGCGTTCGACGTGCCGGCGACCGGCACGATTCCGTATCAGATGCCGAGCGCGACGAATCCGCTCGATCACGACGTCTGGGTCCGCGCCGTCGACTTCCAGCCGGGCGATCGCACCGTGCTCCATCACATCATCGCGACGATGGGCACCGACGGCTCCGGCATCCGCGAAGGCGGCAGCCTCGGCGGCTACGTGCCGGGCGCGGGCCCGATGGTGCTGCCGACGGAGACCGGCATCCTGATGAAAAAGGATGCGAAGTTCTTCTTCCAGATGCACTACACCGCGACCGGCAAGCCCGCGCGCGATGTGAGTCGCATGGGCTTGTACTTCCGCAAAGACGCGCCGGAGTATCAATTCCGCAGCGCCGTGATGGCGAAGCCCACGCTGAAGATCCCGGCGAACACCAAGGCGCACACCGAGTCGGCGTCCCGCACGTTCGATCGCGACATCATCGTGTACAGCCTGCTGCCGCACTCGCACTTCCGCGGTACGGCGTCGAACTTCGTCGCGACGTATCCGGACGGCACGACCGAGATGCTGCTGTCCGTGCCGCACTACGACTTCAACTGGCAGACGACGTACGAGCTGGCGACGCCGAAGCGCCTGCCGGCCGGCACGAAGATCACGCACAGCACGACCTGGGACAACTCGAGCCAGAACAAGGCGAACCCCGACCCGAACCGCGAGGTTCCCTGGGGCCAGCAGACCTGGGACGAGATGCTGTACGGCGTGGTGCGCTTCCGTTACGTCGATGAGGCCTCGGCGCCGAAAGCGACCGTGTCGAGCACGCGCGAGTAGACGTCGACAGCAGATTTTGGAGCGACTGGCGCCGGACTTACCCTCCGGCGCTTTTTTTATTGCTGTGGGTCAGGCTTCAGCCTGACACTTCTTCGATGCCTTTCACTCCATTTCACTTTGGTCCCGGCGCCCTCGTTCATTCCGCCGCTCCGAAACACATCAGCTTTCTCGCATTCTGCGGCGCCAACGTGCTCGTCGACGTCGAGCCGCTGTACTTTATGCTCACGCATCAGTGGCCGATTCATCGCTTCTTTCACACGTACGTCGGAGCGACGGTGGCTGCGGGTATTGTCGTTGCGCTGTTTGCACTGGTTCGCAGGGTGACGCCAGGATTGCTCGACCAGTTGCGATTGCGGAAACTCGGAGTACGAGCCGTGGCGCTCGGCGCGATCCTCGGAACGTACTCGCACGTCTTGCTCGACAGCTTGATGCACGCGGACATGGATCCGTTCGCGCCGTTCAGCGATCGCAATCCGCTGCTGGGCGCAGTGTTTCTCAGCACGCTGCATGGGTTCTGCTTGGTCGCAGGCGTCGTGGGTGCAGTGGTGATCGGCGTGCGGTACTTGTGGAACAAGAAGCATGCGCACTAACTGCGCACATAGGTCCCAATCAAGAGTCCCTTCGCGATCACGTGCCCTTTGATCTTGTCGAGCAGCTCCGCGCGTCCAGGTCGCGACTCGAACCGCGGCACGATGTCCAGCGCGAACACCTGGAAGATGTAGCGATGCACGGCGTTACCCGGCGGCGGATCGGGCGGTAACCACGTCGCGACCAGCGCATCGTTCGCCGCGCAACGCTGATCGGGCAGCGTGCCTTCCGGGATCGATGCATCGCTCCCGGGTAGATCCCACACGACCGCATGCACCAACGGTCGCGGTGTGGGACTGTCCGCGTCCTCGACCAGCACGACGACGGCTTCGGCACTCATCGGCACGCCGCGCCACTTGAGCGGCGGCGAGAGTCCTTCGCCATCGGCCGTGTACTGCGGCGGCATCGGCTCGTTATGTCCGAACGCCGGGCTGGTCACCTCGATCGACGCATTCACGCCGGTCAGCTCGGTGTCGACGATCGTTACCTGGCCTGCGCGTCCGTGTTCCATGCCTGCCCAATCGGAACCGACCGTCACAAGTTCCCGCCAGTTGTGCCTGACAGTTGTAATGGGCGCCGCACGCGGCAAATAATTCGCGCCGTGCAAGTTCTGATCGTCGACGACAGCGCCGATGCCGCGGCCAGCCTCACGATGCTGCTGGAGTTGGAAGACATTCCTGCGCACAGCGTCGGCGATGGCGAAGCGGCGCTGCAGTTCTGCGAGGGCTGCTCACCGCTCCTGCTGCTCATCGACATCGGCCTGCCCGGGATGAACGGCTACGAGCTCGCGCGGCGCGTGCGGCAGTTGCCGCATCTCAACGGGGCGACATTGATCGCGCTGACCGGCCGCGAACAACCGGGCGCGCAGGAGCGCGCGCTGTTCGATCAGTTCTGGACCAAGCCGTTCGATCCGCGCCGACTGATCGAAGAAGTGAAAGCCGTGATCAGCCGCGTGACGGTGAGTCCGCCCGCCTGAACTCCAGCGTCAACGCGGTCGCATTCGCACTGAGCACGGCGCCGCCAGCGGTCTCCACGATTGTCTGCAGCTCCGCGGCGCTCAGCGGAATCGCGCGCGCAGCGTCATCGGCAGCACCCGCCTGAAACGCGACATCCAGCACAACCAGCCCCTCCGTTCCCGTGCGCACAGACAGTGCGACGGCCGGCGCCGGATTGTTGAAGCAGCTGTGCAGTAACACGTGGCACAGACGGATTCGGTCGGCGCGCAGAGCAAGATCGGGATCGTTGCTCGGCGTGCAAGTCGCCTGCATGCGCCGCTTCCCCGCTTTTAACAGTAAAGCGACCTCTGTCAGCAGTTCGTCGACGGCTACGTCGCCCTGCTCGGCAGCCGCCGGACCGGAGACATATTTCGCCAGGCGTTCGCTGTTCGCGACCAGGTTGGCAACCGCCGCTTCCGCCGGATCGATATAGGCAGCGGCTCGCGACATCAGCTTGTCGAAGTCGCCCTCCCGCCGCGCGAGCCGGCCGAACAGCTCCATGCTGATGCGGATGGAGTGCACGGGATTGCGCAGGTCGTGCAGGAGCTTGCCAACGATCTGGCGCTGGTTCTCCTGCTGTACGCGGGTCAGGACGGCGGCGTCGGGCGCGGGGCCGGGCGTCGCAGGGCTGGCTTCCAGGTTGTCTTCTCCGTTCGGGCGTCCGGGGCGGAACTAACTCAAGGGCTCGGGAGTTCCCTCGCAGCTTGAAAAAATTACCAGTCGCGGGCGGGGTCCGAAAAGCCTGACGCGTCAGGAAAAATAGCGGGTTCTGGCCAGTACATGCTTCTATTGCGTCGCCACAAGCATTTGCTATGTTCGGCCGCCGGCCCGCCGGTTCTTCTCCACTTCTACGTCATTGGCGGAGTCCACTTCGATGGAAACGCAAGAACGAGTGCGCAACCGTACCTCGCGGGCACTCGGTCGCAAGAATGGCAGCAAGCGCAACGGCGCGAAGCCCGAAACTGACATCGATCTGAAGAAACTGCTGCGTGCCCTGCAGGCGGTGCGCGACGGCGACTTCTCGGTGCGCCTGCCCAGCGACCAGACCGGCATGGGCGGCAAGATCGCCGATACCTTCAACGAGATCATCGCCTCCAACCAGCGCGTCGCGCGCGAACTGGAACGCGCCGGCCAGATGGTCGGCAAAGAAGGCAAGACTCGTCATCGCATCACCGTCGATCGCCGAACCGGCGCGTGGGGCGCGATGGAAAGCTCGATGAATACGCTCATCGACGATCTGTTGTGGCCGACTACCGAAGTCACGCGTGCGATCAGCGCCGTGGCGAAAGGCGACTTGTCGCAGACGATGCCGCTCGAAGTCGAAGGCAAGCCGCTGCGCGGCGAGTTCCTGCGCTCCGCCACGATCGTCAACACCATGATCGAGCAGATGGGCGCGTTCACGTCCGAAGTGACACGCGTGGCGCGCGAAGTCGGCACCGAAGGCAAGCTCGGCGGCCAGGCGGAACTGAAAAACGTCAGTGGCATCTGGAAGGACCTCACCGACAACGTCAACTCGATGGCCTCGAACCTCACGGGCCAGGTGCGCAACATTTCCGAGGTGACGATCGCGGTCGCGAACGGCGACCTGTCGCGCAAGATCACGGTCGACGTGCGTGGCGAATTCCTGCAGCTGAAGGAAGCCATCAACACGATGGTCGATCAGTTGCGCTCGTTCGCATCGGAAGTGACTCGCGTGGCGCGCGAAGTCGGCACCGAAGGCAAGCTCGGCGGCCAGGC